>JAKVBV010000022.1 GCA_022446965.1 Phycisphaerales bacterium | reverse complement strand
CCCTATTCTGCACGCATGCCAGACACCGCCATGACGCTTGCTGCCTTCCAACAGCTCATCCACGATCGCTACTTCGAGACCGACAATGCCCGCGGTGCCCCACGCACGTGGCTGTGGTTCTGCGAAGAGGTCGGCGAGTTAGCCGAGGCCATCGCGCGGCGCGAGCGAGGCGAACCCATCGACGCCAATCTCGCAGAGGAGTTTGCAGACGTCCTGGCCTGGTTGGCCACGCTAGCCAACATCACCGGCGTCGATCTCACGCAGGCTGTGCATGACAAGTACATCGCTGACGGCGGGCCTGACGGCACGAAGTAGAAGACGGTACCGCGCACGGGGCGATACCCTGCACACCCATGGGCCGCATCGACACAATCTTCACCGCACTTCGCGCTGAGGGCGGCCGCGCCCTGATGCCCTTCATCACCGGCGGCCATCCAACCACAGCTGCCACCACCGCCATGCTCGAAGGCTTCGCAGATGCCGGCGCGGCGATCGCCGAGGTCGGCCTGCCATTCAGTGACCCCATCGCCGACGGCCCCGTCATCGCTGGCGCCATGCATGATGTGCTGCACGCAGGCACCACCATCGACGATGTGCTCAGGGCAGTGCGTACTGCAAAAGCACACACCGACATGGGCCTGGTCGCCATGGTGAGCCACTCCATCGTGCACCGACGCGGAGATGGCGACTTCATTAAACAACTCGCCGATGCAGGCTTCGACGGCATCATCGTTCCGGACGCCGATCTTGTTGCGATCGATGCACTGCTGCCCACGATCGACGCACTCCAGATGTCGTGCTCGCTGCTGATCGCGCCCACGACCACACCCGCGCGGATCGAAGCACTCGTGCAACGCTGTCGTGGCTTCGTGTACCTGCTCGCCCGGGCGGGCATCACGGGTCAACGCAGTTCGATGGACGGACTCGATCAACGGGTGAACACCATCCGTCAGTACACGGATCTCCCCATCGCCGTAGGCTTCGGCATCGACTCGTCGGCCGCAGTGGCGCAGGCCGTCGAGGCCTGTGATGCAGCGATCGTCGGATCCGCCCTCGTCAAGGCGATCGACACGGCCCAAGACCCAGTCAAGACCGCTCTGGACACCGTGACAGCCCTTGCCACAGGGCTTCCAACACTCGCCTGAAGGCCTGCGCTGTGCTACCCTGCTCGATTCCCGCGGCCATCGAGCCGCAGGGCAGGAGATTGCCTCGTCATGGCTCAGGATACGTCCACCGATTCCGCTGGCTTTGAGTTCTCAGTTGAGGACGCCGGTCCCGCACGCAAGCGTTTGAGCATCGTCGTGACCGCTGACAAGGTCGACGAGAAGATCGACGAAGCCATGGGCACGCTGCAGGTGCAAGCCGCCCTGCCAGGCTTCCGCAAGGGGCGAGCCCCCCGCCACCTCATCGAGCGACGCTTCGGCGAAGACCTCAAGCAGGACACCCGCAATCAGCTGGTCAGCGAAGCCTATCAAGAGTGCCTCGCCGCCAACGAACTGCGACCCATCAGTGATCCGCAACCTGTCGACCCCGACCAGGTGGTTGAGTTGGAACAGGGCAAGCCCTTGAGCTTCGCCGTGGAGATCGAAGTGGCTCCGGAGTTTGATCTGCCCAAGATTGAAGGCATGACGATCCAGCGACCGCAGTTAGAAGTCACTGACGAATTGATCAACGCCGAAATCGAACGGCAGTGCCTCAAGAACGGCCAAGGTGAGGAACTCGAGAAGAGCTTCAAGCCCGCCGATCGCCTGCTTGGTGAAGCCGTGCTTCGATTCGCCGGTGAAGAGGAACCCCTCTACACCGCGCCGCAGATTCTCGTCGTCCTGCCCGAGAAGGGTGAAACCGGTCCGGTCTTGGGCCTGATGATCGACGACCTCACCAAGAACTTCTCCCGCAAGAGCGTTGGCTCCAAGGTAACGCTGGAAACCACTGGCCCCGAAGGCCACGAGCGTGAAGACATTCGCGGCAAGGCGCTCGAGATCGACTTCACGATCCAGATCGCCGAGCGCATCACGCCGTGCACTGTGCAGGAGCTCATCGACACCTATTCGCTGGCCTCCGAAGACGTGCTTCGTGAACAGATTCGCCTTGCCCTCGAGCAACAGCGTGACGAAGAACAGGCCCAGGCCATGCGTGATCAGGCCATGAACCAGGTGGTGGATGCCATCACGATGGATCTGCCTGAGGGCTTCAGCGAACAGCAGATCACCAGAGATCTCGAACGCATCCGCATGGAACTGCTGCAGCGTGGCCTCGAAGCCGATGAACTCGAAGGCAAGCTCGCTGAGATCCGTGAGCAGAGTGCAGACAAAACACGCGACCGCATCAAGGGCTTCTTCGTTTTGTCCCGCATCGCCGAAGAGGCGGAGATCAATATCAGCGAGCAGGAGCTCAATGGCGCCATCGCCATGATGGCCATGCGCCAGGGCATGCGTCCCGACAAGTTGCGTGGCGAACTGGCCAAGCAGAATCGTCTCCAGCAAATGGCCATGTCGATCCGCGACAAGAAGGCCATGGACTGGCTCGTCGAGAAGATGGACATCGAAGACATCTCCATCGATGACTGGAAGGCCCTGCAGGAGAAGGCGTGATCGCCACCGGCCACCAGATTGCGCAGAACACCTCGGGTATCTGGTTCGCCATCGGCGGTCTGGCCCTCGCTTCCATTCTCGGTGCCATGGCAATCTCTGCAGTGCGGTCGCACTTTCGCAAGGAGCAGGCGCACAGCGAGGCGTTCACCTTGCAACAACTTCGAGAGATGCGCCGCGCCGGCGACATTGACGACGATCAATTCGAACAACTCAAGGCCAGATTGCTGCACATGCACCAGTCACCTGTGGTCGACACAGACGACGCAGACACACCTCAAGGTCCGGAAAACACTGACGAATGACGCATCAATGCGTGCCGTTTTGGGCTTTTTCCGCGCCCGTGTGCCATGTCGATGGCAGGATGAATCACACCGCCGTGGTGCGTGCATGAAGGCCTGTACACTGCCCCTTGGTGGTTTGAGGAGAGATCAGGAATGACCTCGCAGAACGAGTCCAACCCGCAGCCCGATGCAGCGGATCTGCTTGAAGTGCTCAGCCAGGCCGGCGACGGCCTCGGTGACGTTGATGGCATGGATGGCTCGGATGGCGGTTCAGGCGACGGCGACGACAACGCTGGTGATGGCGGCTCGGGCGACGACGGCTTTCGCGGACGACGAGTCACCACGTGCTCCTTCTGCGGCAAGACGTCACGCGAAGTTGGCCCCATGGTCGAGGGCCCCAACGACATCTACATCTGCTCGCATTGCACCGACCTCTGCCAGAACATCTTCCGGCAGGAGAAGCGTCGGCTGTCGAGCAAGCGGCCACTGTTCAACTCGGTTCCCAGCCCCCGGCGCATCACTGAGTTCCTCGATCAGTACGTGATCGGCCAGAACCAGGCCAAGCGCACGCTCGCTGTGGCCGTGCACAACCACTACAAGCGACTGATGCACCTTGAGGCTGAAGACGCCGAGGTCGAACTGGACAAGTCCAACGTGCTCTTGATCGGGTCCACCGGTACCGGCAAGACACTGCTCGCTCGCACCCTCGCCCGGATCCTGAACGTGCCATTCGCCATCGGCGACGCCACCACGCTCACCGAAGCGGGCTATGTGGGTGAAGATGTCGAGAATCTGCTGCTGAAACTGCTTCAAGCCGCTGACTACGACCTCGACTCTGCCCAACGCGGCATCATCTACATCGATGAAATCGACAAGATCGGCAAGACGTCGAACAACGTCTCGATCACACGCGATGTGTCGGGCGAAGGTGTGCAGCAATCACTGCTGAAGATGCTCGAGGGCGTCGTCGCCAACGTGCCGCCACAGGGTGGCCGCAAGCATCCCGAACAGCAGTACATCCAGATGGACACGAGCAACATCCTGTTCGTCTGTGGCGGCTCATTCGACGGGCTCGAAGAGATCATTCGCCGACGCATCGGTCAACGCCAGATCGGTTTCGGCAGCTCAGAATCCACCGCAAACGAGGCACTGGCTGAGGACGTGTCGCCGCTCACCGAAGTGTCGGCCCACGACGTGCAGAGCTTCGGCCTGATTCCGGAGCTCATTGGTCGCCTTCCTGTAGTCACGCCCCTGCTGCCGCTCACCCGCGAGCAGATGATCCGCATCCTCACCGAGCCACGCAACGCACTGGTCAAGCAGTACCAGCACATGTTCCACCTCGAAGGGGCAGCGCTGGAGTTCACCCAGGATGCCATGGAAGCCATCGCGGAAGACGCAATGGAACGCGGCACCGGCGCCCGTGCGCTCCGAAGTGTGATGGACGAGTGCATGCTGCCACTCATGTACGACCTGCCAGATCAGGACAATCAAGGCGTGACCTACGTCATTGATGCTGAGGCGATCCGCGGCCGAGTGCCCCTTGAACAGGTTTCGCGTCGCACACAGGCCCGCGAATCCGCCTGATACGCCTTTTTTCGGCCCTCAGCGCCGTTCACAGGCTGTCGCTGGCTTGACCTCACCCCCGATTACAGGCTATAGTGCTCGATTCCATTGCGAGCGGAGGCTGTCGCCATGCCACGAGTGTGTTCCATCACAGGTGCCCGTACCAGTACGGGCCGCAAGATCCACTACCGCGGACGTCCCAAGTCCCAGGGCGGTATTGGTTTGAAGCCCAGTGGCATCGGCCAACGCAAGATCAAGCCGAACATCCAAACTGTTCGTGCCATGGTCGACGGCAAGCCCACCCGCATCAAGGCGACCGCCAAATGCATTCGCAACGGCCTCATCGTGAAGCCCCTGCGACGCAAGTACGGCTACACGCGACAACAGGCCCAATCGGCCTGATTCTGCACCGTCTGATCCTTCGATTCTGATCGATCAGGCAGCATGACGACGAAATTCGGTCGAGGAAAATTTGACCGACACCCGAGCGGTGGTATCCATAGAGTCGGAGAGGCGCGTCAACAGAGGGGTGCATCCCTGAGCCCAACACCGGGCCGGACTCCCATACCTGACAGCAGCGGCGCCCGAGCGACACGACAACTGAATGAGCAGTGATTCGAGCCCCCAGTGCGCCCTTCTTGGCCCTGCATGGGTTCGACAGCAGTGTTGCGTCCCGGAATGGGGGCGTATGAGCAGCGGCCAGCAGTATCTGGTCGTGTGGTGGTGAGCGAAGTAACGGTTGAGCAGTGTGACCGATCAGGTTGAACAAGTCAGAGACGCCACAGACCTCGTGGCCCTCATCGGCGAGTACGTCAAGCTCGAGCCCAAGGGCCGCGAGCATGTCGGCCTGTGCCCGTTCCATGACGACGCTCGCCCCTCGTTCGCTGTGGTCACCCACAAAGGAACGCCCTTCTACAAGTGCTTCGCCTGTGGAGCCAGCGGCGACTGCTACCGGTTCCTTGAGAAGTACCTGAATTGGTCCTTCGTCCAGTCCTTGGACCATCTGGCTGAGCGAGCCGGCATCACGTTGGAGCGACGGGGCAGCCGTGACCGCGAAGACGGCGATCGTCGTCAACAACGCCGCCAATGGTTGCGCAAAGCGCTGGACAAAGCCGACGCCTGGTTCCGCCACACACTGGACGGCGAACATGGTGCTGCTGCACGGCAGTGCATCGAGCACCGTGGCATCTCAGCCGACATGGTGGAACGATTCGGCCTGGGCGCCGCCCCCGATGCCTGGAACGCGCTGCAAGATGCACTGGCCGGCGATGACATGCCGGTCAAGGTGCTTGCTGGTGCCCAACTGCTCAAGGAAGGCGACAACGGCCGTGTTTGGGACACATTCCGCAATCGTCTGATGTTCCCCATTCACGACGACGCCGGGCAACCCATCGCATTCGGCGGCCGTGATCTCGGCGATGATGGCCCCAAGTACCTCAACTCCCCCGAGCACGACCTCTTCAAGAAGCACCGCACGCTGTACGGCATTCATCTGGCCCGCAAGCCGATGCGAAACACCAACCGGGCGATCGTGGCCGAAGGCTACACCGACGTCATCGCCTGCCATGCCGCGGGCTTCGAAGAAACAGTGGGCACACTGGGCACCGCCTTCACCAACGACCACGCCCGCATCCTGCAGCGCAATGTGGCCTCGGTCATTCTGCTGTTCGATGGCGACGAGGCCGGCCGCAAGGCTGCCGACCGAGCGGTGTTCACCACGCTGCGGCATGTTCTCGATGTGCGGATCTGCGTGTTGCCTGATGGCATCGACCCCGATGACCTGCTCTCCCAGGACAACGGCAAGGCACGCTTCGAAGCGGCGCTGGCCGATGCTGTGGACGCCATCGACTGGATGCTTGAGCGATCCGGAATCGCCGCCACACCACGCGGCAGTGCACAGCGACAACAGAAACTCGAACGCCTGCTGGGCGAACTTGGCCGCACCGCATTGGACAAGGTCGACCCGATGCGACATGACATGTTGGTGGCTCGTATCTCCGAGTGCTCCGGTGTTGCCGTGTCGCGCGTACAACAGACCCTCAAGAGCGGCCCTGATCGGCAAAGCCGCCCAGCAAACGACGCACCGGAACAGCCTGCCGCAGCCTCACCTATCGAGCGAGAACTGCTCGCCGTGGCACTCGCCGCGATCTCCCATCGCCTGCCTGCAGATGCCGCCCTCGAATCCATCACGGCACCGTCGTTGCAGGCCATCGCCAAGGCCGCTCTGGACCTGCTGCAGGCCGGGCAACAGGTGGATGTCCCCCACCTGCACGAGCACCTGAAGGACGATGCGCTGCGTGCGCTCGCCACGGAGCTCGTGGAATCCGGGCACGCCATCTTGCAAAGCCAGACCGATGCCGGCGAAGACCTCACCGGCGCTGTCGACCGCCTCTTTGCCCGCTTGCATCGCCGCCGCGATGAGCAACAGATGGACATGAAGATCAATGACTGGCGTCGGGAAGGCTCGGATCAGCCTGACAGCGCCGCTGAACTCGTCAACGCAATTCGCTTGGCCGGCCGTCGGCCCAGCGCACTACCCAGACCAATCGAGGGCTGAGGAACAGAACCTTCTTTCGCAGGACCCAGGAGCACCAAGCGTGATCGACCTGACAACACTACATCCCACGATCAAGGATCTCATCAATCACGGGCAATCCCGTGGATGGATCTCATTCGAGGAACTCAACACGGCCGTGCCGGATGAGTACGTCGACCCGGAAAAGATGGACGCACTCCTCGTCCATATCAACGGGCTCGATCTTGATCTGCTGAACTATCTTGATCGTCGGCTCAGCAAGGGCAAGCCCTTCTACGCGCCACTGCAGACGAACCTGAAGTTCAAGCGTGACAACCCCCGTCGCACCTTCAATCTGGCTACCGAAGAAGAACTGCTCGCCGAAGAGCAGGCTCGCAAGAAGGAAGACGCCGAAGAGGAAGGCCTGTCCCCGCACGCGATCGAGAACGACGAGCTGTTCGACGAGAACGATGCCGCCACCGTCGCCGCGGCGTTGGAGGAATCTCGTTCCAAGCGAATCGACGATCCCATCCGCATGTATCTCACTCAGATGGGCACCATCCCGCTGCTCACTCGGGAAGAGGAGATCCGTCTGGCCAAGAAGATCGAGACGACACGAATGATCTTCCGTCGCCTCGTGCTCGAGTCAGATTTCTCCTCCCGTGAGTCGTGCAACGTGCTGCAGCAGGTGCATGACAGCGAGCTGCCCTTCGACCGCACCATGCGCATCTCCACGGCGGAAGAGAACGCCAAGGAGAAGGTGGCCCGCCGCATTCCGGTCAACATGGCCAGCGTCCGTCTCATGCTCAAGGCGAACGAAGAAGACTGGGAACGCATCGAAGACGGCCTCGCCGATAAGCAGGCTGATGCACTCCGCGAACGCATGGAGCGTCGCCGTCGCAAGATGGCCACGTTGCTGGAAGAATGCTGCCTCCGAACGGCCCGCATTCAGCCGCTCATGCGTCGCATGCAGTCGATCCTCCGCAAGCTGGACGAACTCGAGCGTGAGCTCAAGCTCGCCCGCAACAACCCCTCGCGTGTCCATCCTGAGGATCGCCAGGCCATGGAAGACGAACTCCGTGGCATTCGCGGCCTGGTGATGGAATCACCAGAGGAATTGCGGGCACGCCTCTTGAAGATCGAAACGGTCTTCGAAGAGTACGAACAGGCCAAGCGTGATCTCTCCGGCGGCAACCTCCGTCTGGTGGTGTCCATCGCCAAGAAGTACCGCAACCGTGGCCTGTCCTTCCTAGACATCATTCAGGAAGGCAACACCGGCCTGATGCGTGCCGTGGACAAGTACGAGTACATGCGTGGCTACAAGTTCTCCACGTACGCCACGTGGTGGATCCGCCAGGCGATCACTCGTGCCATCGCCGATCACGCCCGCACCATCCGTGTGCCGGTCCACATGATCGAGACGATGTCCAAACTGCGGACGATCCAGAAGCGCCTGCTGCAGATCATGGGTCGCGAACCCACGATCGAAGAGTTGGCCGAACAGGCCGGCATGCCAGTGGAGGAAACCCGCCGTGTCATGAAGATCTCCCGCCACCCGATCAGTCTTGATCGACCCGTCGGTGAATCCGAAGATTCGCAGTTCGGCGACTTCATCGAGGATGAGCGCCAGGAAGCTCCGTCCGCGTCGGCAACCAGCGACATGCTGCGAAGCCGGATCAACGACGTGCTCAAGACACTCACCTATCGCGAACGCGAGATCCTCAAGTTGCGCTACGGCATTGGTGACGGCTACACCTACACCCTCGAAGAGGTGGGGCGCATCTTCAAGGTGACACGCGAACGCGTGCGACAGGTGGAATCCAAGGCGATTCGCAAGTTGCAGCATCCCGTGCGTCGCCGCAGGCTGTCGAGCTTTGTCGACACCGACGAAACCTGACCAAGACGAGGGTACTCCTCGTTCTCCCAACACAGGCCTGGCTCCACCGCTGCGGAGCCGGGCCTGTGTTTTTTCTTGAGAGTGTCAGACGTCCGACGTGGCGCGTACGGCGGCGTCAATCGCGTCGATCAATGCTGCAGGTTCGGGCAGACGACCAGCGCCGTCCGTCCGACAGGCCTGCCAACCGGAGTCCGGTGCCAGGATCTTGAAGCCATCGCGAGCAAGCACGGCAAGATTGCGCTGCAGTGCTGGCTGGGCATACATCGTGGCGTTCATCGACGGTGCCACGAGCACAGGAGTGGCGTCACGGTCGATCGATGCCGCCAACAACGTGACAGCATCATCGGTGCGGCCCTGGGCCAGATTGGCCGCGGTGTTCATGGTGCACGGCGCGACGAGCATGGCGTCGGCGTCACGGCCAAGTGCGATGTGCTGACTGGTGGGATCATTGATCACAGTCCACGGCTCGGTGAGCACAGGACGACCACTGAGGGCTTCAAGAGTGGCTGGTCCAATGAAGCGCTGCGCCGACGCGGTCATTGCCACCGTGACACGGTCACCACGCTGCACGACCGCAGAGACAACCGCCGCCAGCTTGTACGCGGCAATGCCCCCGCAGATTCCGATCAAGATGTGGCGTGACTCGGCGGTCACGAGGCCAACGGCCAACCGGCGCCCGTGGCGTGGTCGGCATCGGTGGCATCCACCCATTCCGCGGTGATCTTGTCCTGCATGATCTCTTCGATCACGAGTTCCAGATCCGTGCGGCCTTCACGTTCAACCAGCGGGCGAGCCTGCTCGACAACCAACTCCTTGAGCCGGTGTTGGATCAGGGCGCAGAGCTTGAATCGGCCACCACACTTGGCGACGATTTCATCCGAACGAAGGGCTTCGATCATGGGACAGGCTCCAATGCTGTGCTGAAGGCCCCACAGGGGCTCAATGGGCGAGCCGAGTATTCTACAGGGGCAACGATAGCGTGTCCATGCACACCCGGCGCGGTAGCCTGCCCGCCAATGGCGGGCCCGCTCCGGGGCCCGTGGAGGCCCTCGGGGCATGGCTACAGGTCTCATTCGACGCACACGCCGGATCGCCATCCGTCTTGGCCTGCACAAGGACTGGTGGCTGTACGGCCTCGCCGCATGTATCGGCTTGTTCATGGGCGCGATCGCGGTGGCGTTTGTCACGCCCCTCAAGCACGCCCAGTCGTTCGGTGATCACCTCGACGCCAACTGGATCTGGATGGCGGTGCTGCTGGCACCGTTCGTGGGCGGCTTGCTTGTGGGCCTCGTCCGCAGCGGCATTCGGGCGCAGTATGTGGGACCGGGGGTGACAACGATCATCCACGCGGTACTCCGTCGCCGCAGCCGGCTGCCGATGCGGGTGGCTGTGCAACGGTGGATCTGCGCTCTGCTCACCATCGGCTCTGGTGGTTCCGCTGGCGCGGAGGGCCCCATCGTCACCATCGGCGGTACTGCAGGGTCGACACTCGGCCAATCCTTGTCCGCCTCGACAAGCCACACCACCACACTTCTGGGCTGCGGCGCCGCTGCTGGTATCGCGGCCGTGTTCAACGCGCCCATCGCCGGCGTGCTGTTCGTGATCGAAGTGCTGCTGCGTGACTTCTCCGTGCGAACCTTCACGCCGGTCGTCATCGCGGCGGTGATGGCGTCAGCCATGACACAGGGCATCCTGCACGACTCGGCGATCTTTGAACTTGGCGCAGGATTCACAGAACACGAAGATGGATTTCGCGCCCTGTGGATTCCGGCCTGGCTCCTCCTGGGCCTGTGCTGTGGCCTGATTGCCGGCATCTTCATCCGGCTCATGGCCTACACCACTCGCCTCTTCGAACGCACACGCATTCCCATGGTGCTTCGCCCTGCCGTAGGCGGTGCGCTGCTCGCACTGCTGGGCCTGCTCTGGCTGGTATTGCGCGGTGATGACGCTCTGCCGCCCTTCTATGGAAACGGGTACCCAATCATCACGGAACTCCTGACGCCGGACTTCTACCTTGGCGGGGCTGACGGCGAAGGCCTGAGCGCCTTGTGGTGGGTGATTCTTTTGTTGCTGGGCGCAAAGCTGCTGGGCACATGCTTCACCATCAGCTCCGGTGGCGCAGGCGGCATGTTTGCCCCTGCCCTGCTCATGGGCGCTGCCGTTGGCGGCCTGCTCGGCATGGGCCTTGAAGCGCTGGATCTTCTGCCGCATGGAACACCGGCTCGCTTCGCGCTCGTCGGCATGGCGGCCATGGTTGCCGCTGCAACACACGCACCCCTGACCGCGATTCTCATCGTGTACGAACTCACGCGGAACTACCAGATCATTCTGCCGCTGATGCTTGCTGCGGTCGTGGCCGTGGCCGTCGCCCGCCTCTTGTGCAGCGACAGCGTGTATTCAGCCAAACTCCGTGCCCTGGGCCTACGCATGGGAGCCACATCCGATCTCACCGTACTCAGCCGTCTGACAGTGCACGACCTGATCCTCGACGTCGCACGTACCGTGCGCCGATCCGCGCCCCTGGGCGACGTGTTGCGTGACAACGAAGATCACGGCGTGTGCGACTTTGTCGTGGTCGATGCTCAAGGCAACTACGTGGGCATGATCACGCTTGATGATCTTCAGGCGGCCCTGCTGCACCGTGAAGCAGTACCGCTGCTGCAGGTGAGTGAAGTCTGTCGCACCGATCTCCCGGTTGTTGGACCAGATGATTCCCTCGACAAGGTGCTGGAACAGTTCACGCACGCCGACACCGACACGCTGGCCGTGGTCGCTGATGGACACGTGACCGGCATGGTCACACGGGCCCGATTGATGCGCCGCTATCAAGCCGCCTTGGATCGGAGCAATCATGACTGATCTGGGATTCCCACGGTCATTGCGAGTGCGCTCAAAGCAGGACTTCAGTGCGGTGTTCGCGACACGCCGAGCGTTGGGTGTCGGGCCGCTGGTGGTGCATGCCGCGCAGACGTCACACGGCGCAGCCCGTCTTGGCCTTGCGGTCCCCAGACGTGCCGGCAATGCCCCGACTCGAAATCGCATCAAGCGACTGCTCCGAGAGGCCTTTCGCCTGAGCCGGTCACACTGGCCTGACGGCTGGGACTTTGTCGTGGTGGTGAAGCCGCACGCCCCAGTCCCGCTGCACCTGTACGGGCAGTACCTGCACAAAGCCATAGAACAGCTCACACGGAGTGGCACGTGAACATGTCTATCCCCGCACGATGCATGCTCGCTGGTATCCGCCTGTATCAGGCAACGCTGTCACCACTCCTCGGACGCCACTGCCGGTTTCAGCCCAGTTGCTCGCGGTACGGGGCAGAAGCGATCACTCGGTTCGGCGCACTGCGTGGCGGTTGGCTCACCATTCGACGCCTGAGCAGATGCCACCCACTGGGCGGCTCGGGATACGATCCTGTCCCTGACGACACCTCACCCTCATGACGCACAACCCCCCCGCCATCTTTTGCATCGGTCGCAATTACGCCGACCACGCCGCCGAAATGCAGACCGATCTTCCGGACCGGCCCACCGTGTTCATGAAGAACCCGGCCGCCGCGTGTAGTGCCACTGACGCGATCGTTCTTCCACCCATCTGCGACGAGCACGGGCCTCAGGTCGACTTTGAAGGCGAACTGGCCGTCATCTTGGGCACGGACTGCCGCGATGTCGCCCAAGACGACGCGCTCGCTTGTGTGCACGGCTATGCCGTCGCCAACGACGTGAGCGCCCGGTGGTGGCAGAAGCAAGGCTCCGGCGGACAGTGGATCCGAGGCAAGAGCTTCGACACATTCTGCCCGTTAAGTGATCCCGTGCCCGCCTCAACGGTTGACGACCCACAGCAGCTCACATTGATCACCCGGCTCAATGGTGAGGTCATGCAGCATTCGAGCACGAGCAACATGATCTTCTCCGTGGCGTCACTGATTGCTGAACTCAGCCGTGGCACCACCCTGCTTGCAGGCACGGTGCTGTTGACCGGCACACCAGCTGGTGTGGGCTGGGCGCGTAACCCCAAGCGGCTGCTCCAGGATGGCGACGTGATCGAGGTTGAGATTCCCGGTGTCGGCCTGCTGACCAATCCGGTGCGTCGCTAGCGATCGCCGGTGCGTTCGACGCCCGCACCCTGACCGCCGCCATCTTCCTGCGCCTCACGCACGGCTTGAGCGGCCTGCTGAGCACGCCACGCCTCCATGCCAGGAGGCTCGGGCAGCAACTGATCCACAGCGATGCGACCTCGCAGCGGGCCTGAACTGATCTCACGGTCGAGCCATGGGCGAATGCGGTCGTAGGTTCGCATTCGGATCTGCGGTTCCATGTCGTCGACCTGCGCCCAGATCGTGGCCCGTTCCTCGATGGGCACGGATGGATCGGTCATCAACTGCAGGAACGCCAGCTCCGCGCTCTGTCCGATCTGGGACACGAGATCGCGCATGCGCCCGGTGCCCATCTTGGTTTCGAAGTCCATGAACTCGTGCGTTCGGAAGAACTCCGTCACGTCGTTGGCGAAGGCGATGGCCTCTTCGTAAATCTCGGGCCGGTTTTGGCCCACGCCAACGCGGAAGGCGTAGCGCAAGCCACCGATGACATCGCTCAAGGCCACATACGGCTGGCGGTCGTACTCGTCGCGACCGATCTCACGCACGAAGACGTCCAGCGGCATGGAGTAGGCGGGATTGGGCGGGAACGCACCACGGCCAAATCGACGGTCCAGCAGGTCGTACAACTCTTCCGCCCGCTCGGTTTCGCCTTGCCGGAACGCCACGCGGATGTTGTGACCGAGGAAGTTCTTGATGAACTCGAGAAACGTCTCTCCGCCCATGCCCGAAGACTCGTTGTACTTCACATACAGCTCGTCAAAGAGCTGCGACGTGGTGTCGATGAAGTCTGGTTCTGGGAACCGCCCGGGCATGCTCGGACTGAACGGGTCGTACATCACACGACCACCGCGAGCAAGATCCTGCAGCGAATGCAACTGCTGACGATCGGTGTTGATGGCGTGATGGTCATCGTCGTCACTCACGCGGCGTTCACCACGCTTGCCGCCGGTGCGCGACCAATACAGTGCATGCGCCTGCGGGTGCCGCCAGTCGATCGGACCGAAGTCGCGGGTGTACTCGGCCATCAACTGCGGATCCATGTTGTACTGGTCCTGCAGCACCTCCTTGCGGAGGGTGGCGAGCAGGGCATCCCAGCCCGGGGCCAGTTCAGGATCACGCCGCAATGCATCGAGCTTGCCCATGACCGCATCGCCGTTGTCATCGAGCATGCCGGCAAGATCCATGGCCTGCGCCGTGTAAGACGCCCCGTTGATCGCCTCGAGCATCGTCACCATGCGGAGCAGCTCTCGTCCCAACACCGTCGCTCCTTCGGGCAACAGTGGCGCGAGCTCGTCGTTCAGTCGATCAACCAGTAGTGCGGCGTCGGGATTCGTCTCCACCAGCATCTCGACTGAGTCCGGCGCATCGGCGATCGACTGCATCCAAGCTGTGCGCTCCGGCCACGTCAGTGGTGGTTGTCCCAGGACGTCATGCCACTCTTTGGCGAACTCACGCTTGTAGATCGGGTGCGCATCATCGCTGACGCCTTCGATCTTGTGATCGTGCCAGAAGGCCAGATCACGATACAGAAGAATGTCGTTTGGGTTGTAGCGGAGGCCTTCGTCACGAACCAACGCGATGCCCTTGCGGACCCACTCCCACCGTTCTTCGGGTGTGTTGGTGTTGACCGACAGGTTGTAGGCCATGTTGTGGCCATGGAAGGTCCACACGGGCGCGAAGCGCGGCTGCAGCTTGGTGATGAGCCGGGCGTCCTCGAGCATGTCGTAGTACAGCCCCTGGTCCTGCATCATGTTGACCTTGATCCAGAGGTAGTCGACGATCAAGCCACGCAGTGCACCGATGGCCGTGCCCAACGCCACGATGGGCGGCACGTTCTCAACCGAAGTATCGGTGTACCGCAGCGTGTGCCGCTCGGCTTCATCCACCAGATCGGGAACAAGGACGGATGCACCGGCCCCGCCGGCGAGAATCACGCCCATGGCCACGCCTTGAATGACACGATCATTGGCCATTGATCAGGAGTCCCCGCTGTAAATCGCCAGTTGCCGCTTGCGAAGAATGACCCATCCCACGCCGAGCAACGGTACGCACCAGGCAAGCCCCAGTTCAATGATGCTGCGAACCACCATGCCCCAACTCACGAGCCGCCCTTGAATGAGCCTGTCGACCGATGAGAACTCACCGAAGGACTCAAGCAGGTAGACAAGCGACATCGAGACCACTCGAATGAAGCTGTCGATGACCCAAGCGATCGTGGCACCCACCCCTTCGACCGACTCCAGCGGCGGAGGCGTGAAGAAGCCCAACGCGACAGCAAGGAACGGACCCATGGCCGCGCCGACCAGGATGGTGAGAGATGCAAGGCAGGCCACGGGGAAGCTCAGGAATGTGGCGGCGAAGCAGGCCACCGCTGCCAAGGCCGCCAACCGAACCCACTGCACCAGCAGTGAGCGAATGTAGTTGGGCACGAATCCGCCGGCGGCATACAGCACCTCGACCTCTTCGACTTCCCAGAAGATGGCAAAGGGTTCACGCTGCGGAGGAATCTCCAGCAGTCCGCGAAGATTCGCTGGGCGCCAGCTCGTGCCGATGGGCACCGGAACGTGCGTCAGGTTGACGAATGTCACCTCGAGTGTGCCGTCATCTCGGATGGCATCTGGGCTCAGATCGACATGCTGTCGCACGGTGGGGATGAACGCCCCCACCATTCCCGCTTCGAGGTTCTCATTGATCGCCACGCCCACGAGCATGCGTTGATGCTCGTCACTACTCCCACCCAGCAGACGAAAACGAATCCGGACCGGCTCGCCGAGCGCCTTGGCTTCAGACAACCCACTGAAATGCACGGTCTGCCACGGATCTTCGGACTCGTTCAGGATCGACTCGGCCCGCCTCTGGTCACGGTGGTAGTCCGCCACGACCTCTTCACGCAGCACGCGAATCAAGGCCCGTGGTGCTACGCCCTCTGCGTACTGCACGTACTCAGGCTCTTCGCGAATGATCCGGTCGACGGCTGAACGAATTTGGTCTTCACTCAGTCGTGGGTAGTCGGGGAAGCGCTCAGCTCGAGTCGTGAGAATCTCGTCATTGACAATGCTGATGTCGCGCCCGGCATCCATGGAGTTGGGCGGCGGCGACAAGCGGAGATAGCCCGTCCAAGCGGCAATGAATGTGCCGGCCACCACCAGCACGATGGCGTTGAGCGAAATCACACCGATCCACTTGCCCAGCAGATACCGGCCGGTGCCCAGCGGCTTGCTCACGAGATGCCAGATGTGCCTGTCGCGAATGTCGAACGCGATCGTGCTGCACCCCACGGCCATCGTCATCACGGCGACCATGGCGAACGTCAAGCTCAGGCTTCGGTCCAGCAGGGACTGCACCTGGTGCCGCAGCGGTGCCCCGAGATCCAGTGTGAGCGGCAGCAACGGCAACATCACCAGAAGCAATACGACAAAGGCCAGCGCCACCCGGCTACGAGCGGACTCGCGGAGCACGGTGGCGGCCACAGCCCCTCCGCGGCCCATGCCTTCCAGACACGGCACGGCCAATCGCACCATGCCTTGGAACAACAACAGCAACACGCCGATGGCACCAATGGCCATGGCCACGGCATCTGCACCTGACCAACTCGCCACCGCGATGCCCAAGCCAGCGATGGAGCCGACAAGCACAAGCAGCGGCACAAGCCCGGTCCACACGATGATGAGTCCGGCTGCAGCCATCGCGATGGCCATGGCCCACGCGACACTGGGCTGCGACCACAGCCAATCCGGGTACCCCTCAGGCACCAGTGGCCCCATCAATAGCGATGTCAGATTGAGCGGATCGAGGATCTGCCCTTCCGGGCTGATCTGCGTGCTGATGAGATCTGCATCAAGCGTGAAGGTGCCGGCCCCTGGAATGACGACCTCACCCTTCTCCTGTAGATCGGACGCCCATATCGCGTTTTCGTCGCTAACCAACGCGTCGAAGACCACTGTGAACGTATCGGAGAATCGGCCACCTTCATACGCAGCTCGGCCGAACGTGAGCCCGGCTGCCACGACAATGAGGACGGACGCACAGATCCGGAACCAACGCAACCGTTGCCACTGCTCTAGGCGCTGACGCAGAGCCTCGATGACACTCAACCGCGCGACTCCCCATCGGAATCAAGGAGGTCGCCGATGACATCATCATCGTGAGCGGCGCCGGAAGACGGCGTATCTGACACAGGTTGGCCAGCATCATTGGAGACGAGATCACTCACGATCGACGGTGCCTCAGTCGTCTCCGATGCCGCGGCGGCGGGTGCCTCCACAGGCATGGGCTCGTGCTGCAGTTCGTCGAGCAGACTCTTGGCCTCATCAGTGTCGTCATCACGAAGGAACTGCGCCGTTTCCCCACCACTGAGAGCGCCCGATGTGGCCGCATGTTCCTGCTGGGCCTGCTCAACCATATCCATGAAGAGATCTTCCAGACGTTGCCGCGGCGTCTCGACCGACTCCACGGCCGTACCGGCTTCACGCAGCACTGTCTCGATGCGCTCGACCACGTCGGCCGACAAGCTCGGCGTACGAATGACCGTCTGGCTGTCGTCGGTCAGCAGTTCGTCAACTGTGCCCTGTGCGCGGATGCGACCGCCGTAGAGCATGACCATGGTGTCGCACACATCCTGCACGTCACCCAACAGGTGCGAACTGAGCAGGATCGACTTGCCACGGCTCTTGAGCTCCAGCAGGAGTTCCTTCACCTGACGTGTCCCGATCGGGTCGAGGCCACTGGTGGGTTCGTCAAGGATGAGGAAGTCCGGATCGTTGACCAAGGCTTGAGCAAGGCCCAATCGGCGTGTCATGCCCTTGGAGAATTCGCCCACGTGGCGGTGCGCCACAGGGCCCAGACCGACCATGTCGAGCAATTCTTCACCACGACGACGACGCTCTGAGCGAGCGATGCCGAACAGTTGACCGTAGTAGTCCAGAGTCTCCAGCGGTGTGAGGTAGCGGTAGAGATACGACTCTTCCGGCAGGAAGCCGATGTGTCGTTTGACGGCGACGTCCGAAGGCGGACGGCCAAACACGCTGAGCCGACCTGAGGTGGGCCGCAACAGGCCGAGGATCATCTTGATCGTCGTGCTCTTGCCCGATCCGTTGGGGCCGAGCATGCCGAAGATCTGGCCCTCTTCGATGGTGAACGTGATGCCGTCCACTGCGCGGGCTCGCGCCCGCATCCAGAAGTCACGGAAGATCTTGCTGAGCCCGACCGCTTCAACGATCGGACCGCTGTGTTGAGCGGACGCCATCAGTCCTTCTCCCGCATGCCTTTAACACGGCCCTTTTCGTCGATCGCCAACTGGCGGCCGCCCGCGTCCATCTTGATTTCGCTTTCGTCCTGGAACTGATCCAGCGCTGATCCAGTGAAGCCACGTTGCCAGGCCTCCGAGTCGATCCGATCAAGCCGCATGGTGCGACGGAGATCCTTGATGACCTGCGAACTGGTTATGTTCAACTCCAGTGCGCCAAGCCCTTCGGGCAACTGCATCAATTCAACATCGGGGCGACCATAGATGCGACCGATCGTCTCCAGCCATCGACGTGCGATCACTGATTGTGGATTGGCCTGATAGGCCTGCTGCAGACCAGCGAACAATCGTGCATCGCGACCGAGCGTCTGATCGATACCGATGCGATGACGACGAGCCGAATCGATCACGCGAGCCACGTTGCCAGTGACATCGGACTGCTCGAAGGCCTCGTCCATGCGGGCGAGCACAGCCTCGGCGGCGCCAGTGTCGCCCTGCGCCCATGCTCGCTCATATTCATCGATCAATGCTGCAAGTGCTTCATGACCCGGACCAGCGGCAGCAAGAAGCGTTTCCTGGGCGTCTTGTCGGGCCTGCTCGATGTCGGCAGCGACTTCCTGACGGACACGGCTGTACGACTCGAAGTCCTGCTGAATGGCCGCCGGGGGCAGCGGAGACTGGCTCATCTCGATGGACGTGACCATCAGACCAGTGCTCGCTGCTTCGAGCATGGCCTGCGTTCGGTCACGCAACATCGACTTGAGCAGGTCAGGCGTGATGGTGTCTCGCAAGTCTTGCAAGGTGTGCGATGCGCCAACCTGAATGACGGCACGTTGCAATGCCAATCGCACGAGTGCGTCGGCTTCACGGTCACCAACGGATTCCAGGAAGCGAGCCGGATCGGCCACGGCATATGTGGCCGACACACGAATGTGCCCGATCTCGCCACCCACCGTGAGAAAGGAACCGTCACGCTCGGGCTTCAGCCGATCAGTGACGACGGCCTTCTGAATGGACCGTTCCTGACCATGAGCAATCTGTGCCAGGGACACGAACGCATTGTTGTCGGTGACGGATCGACCGTCCGCCTTGAACAGCACGAAGTCGCCCACTGGTGGCGGCCAGTTCGTGGCCAAACCAGGCTCAAGGCCTGCCGGGTCGCTGATCTCGCCCCAGACCGTGGCGACACCACCTTCCCCGTTGCCGACAGTGCGGAACCCGGAGAAGAGGAAGAGCACGGCGAGCACGATGATGGCCACCTGCAATACGCGGAAGCTCAGCCGCAGCGCGTCGGTCAGGCTCTGGTTGGCCGGGTCCATGGCTTCACGAAGCTGTGCTTCGGAACCGACCACGCCGTCGACATCCAGTCGAGCCGATGCTTCCCGTCGGGGGGAGGCATCTTGGGCAGCGTCTTGTCGCGGATCGATCTCCGTCACTTGCCGGCTCCCAGCGTTCGAGTCGGATCTGCGGTGGGATCAAGAAGATGGAAGGGCGCCTGATCCATGTCGAGCATGATCGTCGTGTTCTCTGACAACGCCTTCTCAAGCGTGTCCAGCCAGATCAGAAACACCGCCAGTTCTTCGTCCTCGTTCATCTGTGCGAGATAGGACGCGGCATGTTCTTCACCTTGCGTGCGAATCTCCTGCGCTCGCTGGGACGCGAAGGCCATGATCTTCTCGGAGGTCGTCTTGGCTTCTGATCGGATGCGCTGAGCCTCGGCGGCACCTCGCGCTTTCTCGTTCTCGGCCAAGGTGTCGCGACGGGCCCGCATGCGGCGGGTCACTTCGCCCGTGGTGGACTCCTTGAAGACAAGACGACTGATACCAGCACTCACAGGTGACACGCCCTCGTGAACGTTCTCCTGCATGCGAGCGAGCACGGCCGCTTCGGCCTCTGGCAGCTTGCTGTCGGCATCAAGCAGTTCATTCAACGTGAATCCACCGATGGCGTTGAGGGCATCGCGGAACTGCGTCTGCAGTGACCCGGTGGCATCAGCCATCTGGGGATAGGCCTCGTAGAAGTTCAACGGACCTTCGCCATCGGTATCCACTCGCCACAGCAGAAACCCGCGAACCACGACCTGCTGGCCATCCTTGGTTTGTACGGTTTCCTGAGGCGACTCAAGCAACTGCAACCGCGTGTCCATGGTGTGGATCGAGTCGGCGAAGAAGGGCAATCGGAAATGCAGCCCGGGTTCTCGCACGATGCTGTGTTCATCGACCTTGCCGAAACGGCTACGAATCGCGATTTCGTTGTAGGCCACGGAGAAAGTGGTACTGAACAACATCAGTACACCCACCACGATCAACCCGACGACAATTGCTGATTTCTTCTTCATGGTCTCACTCATCCGATCCGGCCGACACGGTGTCGGAGAAGATCGTGTTTGTCGAGGCGTGTTCCTGCATCTCGACGTTCAGATTCAAACGATCGGGGTCGATGCCCACGATGTACTTGCGGAGATTGGGCAGCATGTCGGCGTAGACCTCCATGATGGCTCGCTGTCGATACAGATCCGGCGCGGCCTCCCAAGAGGCGGACTGCCCCTGAATGCGACTGGCTCGCACCCGCTGATCCATCAAGCCCACCCAGTAGTCACGTTCGGCGTTCGCAATGGCCTGCCACGCCTGGCCGCCGCCGGTACGGAGCAACGCTTCTGCCTCGTGTGTGGCCTTCTGCACGGCCGCTCGGGCCGCAGCGAGTTGGGCATCCGTCGCGCTCTCATCGGCTCGAACGTCTTCCAATGCAGTGCGAGCGTCTTCCACTCGATCGACGGCGGCGAGCACCTTGTCGACGAGGTCGTAGTCGCCCACGAGCGCCGTGAACATTGCGACTTCTCGTCGCTCCTCCGCCGCCACGGTTTGATCGCGCTGCTGAATAGCGATGGGCAAGCCCTCAAACTTGATGGCCACGTCCTTGGGCGGCCGGACATCGGGCACTTCAACGGCCACGATGGCGATGCCCGCGTCGACGGTATCCAGACGCTTCTGGATGGCATCGCGAAGCATGGACCCAAGTTGATTGCGATCGGTCGACAGCACCTGATCCAGGCGCATCGTCGAGAACATCCGAGTCATTTCAGCCTTGGCGACAAGTTGAATCACGCGCTGCTGCTGCGTCACCGTCTGACGAGGCCGTCGTTCATCCGCGACGAAGTGCAGATACTGCAGCAACTCGCCACCGTTCACACGCCATGCGATCCGGACATCGGGCACGACGAGTGCGTGGCCCTCCTGTGCGGCTTCACCTCGGTCGCCGAGCGAAGATGAACGCACGACGTAGGCCGGATCGAAGAGCTCATTGAGTTCTGGCGGTTCACGCCAGTCGTAGTAGTCGGGCTCATCCACCGGAACCGGCGTGGCGGCGAGCGTGCGCACCTCGGTCACGTCGAACAGACTGGCCGATTCAAATGGCCAAGGCAGCTTCACGAATGGACCTGGGCCCTTCACGGCTGCATCGGCATCGCCGACGATCGCGCCGCTGCGCAGTCGTAGCCCCTGATCGCGTGGCCCCACCACCACCACCGTGCTCATGCACAGCAGCACCAGCACGGCCAGGCCACCAAGCCCAAGACTGCTTCGCAGCAGGAGCTGATAGCCCCAGGAGCTGGTGATGTCGAATCCGAACTGGTAGTTGACCGCTTCATTGATCGACCGCACGACCGACCCAGGCTGGGCCAATAGGCTCATGCTCGGAGAATCGAACGACGCACGGGGGAACTCGCCGGCGCGACGGGGACGATACGCATTGAGCACCAAACTCAGCACGATCTCCAGGGCCGCGGCGAACATGAGCACGGGCACGGCCCAGCTGACGGTTTCAATAACGCCGTCGATGTCGAAGAACCGGAACGCGACACCGACCGCCATGGCACCGAGCACCAGTGCGACGGACACCATCTGGCCAGCACCTGCTCGCAAATGTCGCCACACCTCTTGTGCAGCCATACCCGCGAGGTATCGGGAGCACACGAAACAGACGGCCGAGCTGGACAGTAAAATGGCTTCGATCCAGCCGCGGTACTCCGTCAAGGGCAACGAGACAAGATCTTCGCTGCCGAGCCAGTTCATGGCCATCCAGCCTGCGATGATCAAGCCGATGGCGTACGCCACCGAGAAGCCCGGCAGCATCCACTTGTAGGCCATGCGAAGACGACGGGCCGCAGGCCGCACCGCTTCGCCAGATCGCTCGAACAGCGCCGTGGCGCCTGAGCCGGAAAGTTCGTCTTCTTCGAGTGCTTCGAGCCGCTCCAACCGGTGCTGGGCGAAGACGACCAGCAGACCAATCCACGGAATCAGGCCGATGAGGCACCAGATGGCGGCCAACTGAGACGGGCCATCATCCACGCCGAGGCCGAACACCAGCAGGATGGCACCAACCAGTGCCTGCAGCAGCAGTCCGAATGTCGTGATGTGGAGTGCCCGTTGGTAGGCGAGGTGATCAACACGCATGGAATTCAGGAGGCTCCTGTAGCCGTCGCCCTCCCGGGCCAACTCATCCGAAGAAGAACTCGATCGTTGCCGTACTGCCCCAGAACGTGGGAGGTTCACCCTGGGGTGAGGTTGAAGGGCGAAAATGTACCACGACAGCCCTTCTGAAGCCCTCCTTCAGGGGGGCGCACAGGGACCAAACCGGCCGTACCATGCCCCAGATGCCGACCGCCCTGCTGGCAATTGCCCGAAACACCTTCTTTGAGAGCATCCGACAGCCCATCACGCTGGTGGTGGTGGCTGGGGCCGCCCTCCTGATCGTCATGAGCAACCCTCTGGCGGCCTTCACCATGGGCGAGGATCAGCGCATGCTGATCGACATCGGCTTGGCCACCGTCTTTACCGGTGGTGCGGTACTCGCTGCATTCATCGCCACGGGCGTGCTGGGGCGTGAGATTGCCCAGAAGACAGCCCTCACGGTGGTCTCCAAGCCCGTCGGCCGGACCGTCTTCCTGGTGGGCAAGTTCCTCGGCGTCGCCGGGGCGCTCATGCTGGCCACACTATGCCTGTCACTGGTCTTTGCCATGACCGAACTGCACGCCGTGATTCAAACGGTGCGTGATCCGGTGCACGTACCGGTGATCGTGTTCGGGTTCGGCTCGTTGGTCCTGGGCCTGGCGATTGCGGTCTGGTGCAACTACTTCTACGGGACCGTGTTCACGAGCACCGCGTTGTTCGTGATCACACCGATGTTGTTGGTGGGCTATCTGGTGACCCTCAACTTTGAGCCCGACTTCAGCCCACGACCGATGGCCGAGTCGTTCAAGGGACAGATCTGGATTGCGGTACTGGCCATCGCCATGGCCGAGTGCATGCTCGCTGCGTTTGCAGTGGCGTTTTCAACTCGACTGGGTCAAGTGATGACACTGCTGGCCACCCTCGCCATTCTGGTGACCGGCTTGCTGTCCGACTGGCTCTTCGCCCGACCGATGCACGACATCGAAGCCAACTGGCTTGAACGCGCAACCACGGCAGGCCAGGTGGACCAGATCGAACAGATCACGGTGCTGCACCGTGTCGGCGAGACACCTGAAGAGGTGATTCGCATGGTGGATGTCGCCACCGTGCCGCTGTCATCATTCGCACAGGGCGGCGAGTACATCGGCTGGCTCGCGCTGAAGGCTACATACGGACTCGTTCCCAACTTCCAGGTGCTTTGGCTCAGCGACGCACTCACGCAGGGCGTAATGATTCCATCAAGCTACCTTTTGAGTTCACTGGGCTACGGCGTGCTGTACACGTGCATGGCACTGGCTCTGGGCATCATGCTCTTCCAGCGCCGCGAATTGGGCTGACATCATGCCCCCTGCTGCGGCCCGCACATCGACGAAACGCACACGGGCGGGCAAGGGCGTGATCGCCGTGCGTGGCGCCGCCGAACACAATCTGCGCAATGTCGACGTGGAGATCCCGCGCGACAGCCTCGTCGTGATCACAGGCGTGAGTGGTTCGGGCAAGTCGTCCCTCGCCTTCGACACTGTCTTTGCCGAAGGGCAACGCAAGTACATGGAGTCACTGACGGCCTACGCCCGTCAATTCTTGCAGCAGTTGTCCAAGCCTGCCATCGAGTCGATCGAAGGCCTGCCGCCCACCATCGCCATCCAACAGCGCAGCGGCGGGCACAACCCACGCTCCACAGTGGCGACGACCACGGAGATTCAAGACTACCTCCGCCTGCTGTATGCCAGAGCGGGACGACCAACATGCTGGGCCCCGGTTGACGGCGGTGGCACCTGCGGACGCCCCATCGAAGGCACGTCCTCGGCGGCGATCGTGCAAGCCTTGCTCCAACTCGCCTCGGGCACCCGCCTCATGCTCTGTGCGCCGATCGTGCGGGCCCGCAAGGGATACCACAAGGATGTGCTCGAAGATCTGCAACGAGCCGGCTTCGTCCGCGTCCGGGTGAATGGCACCGTGCACGACCTGCGGGATGTGCTCTCCCGTGACGGTGAGAATCCTCTGGACCTGGGCCGCTATGAGCAGCACGACATCGAAGCGGTCGTCGATCGCATCGTGATCTCACCAGATGTGAAGCAGCGGCTTCAGGAGTCCGTGGAGACATCGCTTCGCGCCGGAGGTGGGCTGCTGCTCACGCTGGAAGAACGCGACGGCGAATGGATCACCTCGCACTGGTCGGAGCACCTGGCATGCACCGAACACCCGGCCTGCGCCATGGAAGCGATTGAGCCTCGACTGTTCTCGTTCAACAGCCCGTTTGGCGCCTGCCAACGATGTGACGGGCTTGGGTCCATCCGCGAGTTCGACACGAACCTCGTGATCCCCGATCCATCGCTGCCATTCGACGGCGGTGCTGTACTCCCATGGCGCGGAAACGGCAAACGGATGAACAGCTGGTACGCCAGGCAGATGCGCAAGTTTCGCGAGCACGCCGGTGTCGACAAGGGAACTCCATTCAACAAACTCAATCCAAAGCACACCAAACTGTTGCTGTACGGCGCTCCCCCAGGCCGGTTTAAGTTCGAAGGTGTGCTGACCAATCTCACACGACGCTGGCGGGAAACCGAAAGCGAACATGTGCGAGAGAAGTTGGCGCAGTACATGGCCCAGCACACATGCCCCGAGTGTCATGGCGCTCGCCTTCGCTCGCAAAGCGTGCATGTGATGCTCCCCGGACCTGATGGCGAAGGCGTGAGCCTGGCCGATGTCGGACGCATGACGATCACGCAGGCGAGCACCTTCTTCGACGAGCTTCAACTGTCCACCGAATCAGCCGCCATCGCCGCGCCGATCCTGCGCGAAGTGCAGGCGCGGCTGGGCTTCCTCATGAGTGTCGGCCTTGAATACCTCACGCTCGACAGAGCAGCGAACACGCTCTCTGGCGGAGAGGCTCAACGCATTCGGCTGGCCACGCAAGTGGGATCCGGCCTGGTAGGTGTGTGCTACGTGCTGGACGAGCCGACAATCGGCCTGCATCAGCGCGACAACGCACGGTTGATTCGCACGCTCCGTGGGCTGGCCGACATCGGCAATACCGTTTTGGTTGTTGAACACGACGAAGAGATGATCCGAGCCGCCGATCAAGTGATCGACATGGGACCTGGCGCCGGCGTGCATGGCGGCTCTGTGGTGGCCCAAGGCACCGTGAAACAGTTGCAGGCCAACCGCGCGTCGCAGACCGGCGACTACCTCGCCGGCCGCAAACACGTGGGCGACGCCGACCGAGCGCCGCGGCTTTTGAACGCGAAGAAGGCGCTCACGGTCAAAGGGGCCCGCGCCAACAACCTCCAGTCGATCGATGTGGCATTCCCCCTGCACGGACTGACCTGCGTCACGGGCGTGAGTGGCTCAGGCAAGTCGACGTTGGTGAACGACGTGCTGCTGCAGGTCGCGCTCAAAGAGAAGCATGGTGCTCGGGTGATCCCCGGCGGGCACGATCGGGTCAATGGCCTGCACCTCATCGACCGCATCGTGCAGGTGGATCAGTCCCCCATCGGTCGTACGCCTCGGTCGAACCCGGCCACATACACGAGCATATTTGACGACATCCGCAAGCTCTTCGCCGCTACGCGTGAAGCACGCCTTCGCGGCTGGCAACCCGGGCGGTTCAGTTTCAATGTGAAGGGCGGCCGGTGCGAAGAATGCCAGGGCCAGGGCGTGAAGCGCATCGAGATGCACTTCCTACCCGATGTGTTCGTCACCTGCACGGCATGTGAGGGCACTCGGTATGACCCGCAGACGCTCGAAGTGAAGTGGAAGGGAAAGTCGATCGCTGATGTGCTGGACATGACCATCGAAGAAGCCGCGCCGTTCTTCGAAGCCCAAGGCCGTATGCATCGCATGCTTGTCTGCCTGAACGAGGTCGGCCTGGGCTACCTGGAACTCGGACAGAAGGCAACCACCTTGTCCGGCGGCGAAGCACAACGGGTGAAACTCGCACGCGAACTTGGCGCCAACCGACAGGGATCGGTGCTGTATATCCTCGACGAGCCGACGACCGGCCTGCACTTCAGTGATGTCGATCGTCTGTTGAGTGTGCTGCAAAGGCTTGCTGATCGCGGGAACACGCTGATCGTGATCGAGCACAATCTCGACGTGATCAAAGCGGCCGACTGGATCATCGATCTTGGACCGGAAGGGGGATCCGGCGGCGGCACCGTGGTGGCGACAGGCACGCCATCGGACATCGCAGCAATCCCAGAGAGCCGCACCGGTGCCTGCCTTCGGGACATAGATTGACTGCAAGTTCAGGCCAACGGCGTCATTACACCGAGGCCGTCGCCGATCGGAAGCAGACTCCAGCACACACGCGGATCGGCCGACCATTTTGCCGCCAATGCGCGTGTGGCCACCGTGCTCTCGTCATCGGCGTGCGCATCAACAACTCGGCCACCGCGGAACATGTTGTCGATGGCGATGACGCCACCGGGCCGGACCAGCGTGAGGCCCACCTCGCAATAGGCGTCGCTGGACGTCTTGTCGGCATCGATGTACAGCATGTCGAAGGTGCCCGCGTGCCCATCGTCGATGAGCGCCTGCAAGGTGTCGATCGCCGGACCGCATCGTGACTCGATGCGATCGGACACCCCCGCTCGCGCCCACCACGTGCGTGCCGTGGCCAGCCAGTGCTCACTGATGTCGCAGGCAATGAGTGTGCCTGTTGGCGGGAGCGCCGATGCCATGAGCATCGCGCTGTAGCCGGTGAACACCCCCACCTCCAAGATGCGCTGCGCCCCAGTGACGTGTACCAGCGTACGGAGCAGCTGCGCTTGTTCTGGCGATGTCTGCATGCCACCCTCAGGGTGGTCTGCCATGGCGGTTCGCAACTGCACAGCAACGTCGGTCTCGTCGGTGCCGTGATCAACCACCCACTGCTGCATGGCCCCCGTCAATCCAATGGTCTCACGTGACATGCTTGGAGCTCCCGAATACCAACCACCGTGTCATGAGCCAGTTGAACAACAGGCCCGCGGCCGACCCCACCAGCGAACCCACGACGCCAGCCAAGGGCGTGCCCCACGCTTCACCTGCAAGTGACACCGTGATCAGAATGTTCACCAGGACCGGCACACTGCAGATCGCCATGAAGCCAAGGGCCTGCTTCACAATGTTGCCTCGCGTCGCGTACCAGAATGCCAACCAGCGATCGAGCACGAAGTTCCACAGCATGGCACCGAGTGCGGCCACGATCGTCTGCGAAAGCGTGCTCCAATCGGGCACGAATGCACTCAAGACGGCAAGCAATCCGACATAGACGCCCATGCCACTGGCGCCGACCGCCGCGAATGGGATAAAGCTGGACCAGCCGGGGAACTTCCACCGCAGCAACCGGATCACATGCTGCAGGTACTCAAGTTGCACACGCAACGTTAGCTTGCTGTGCCCCAGTTGCCTCGTGGAGAAGTGGATGGGCACTTCCACAACGTGCATGCATCGACACTTCACGATCAACTCGAGACCGATCTTGTATCCAACCGGGTCAAGGTCGACAGCGTGCGACCATGTATCGCGACGGATGCCGATGAACCCACTCATGGGATCCTTCACGGTGGTGAATGGCCGTGCCATCCAGGTGGCGATCTTGGAGTTGACCCAGCGCAACACGCCCCAGCCATCCTCCGTGCTGCCCCCGGGGACATAGCGTGACCCCAGAGCGAAGTCGGCACCACGCTGGAGCGCCTTGACGAACGCTGGAATGGCCTCCGGCGGATGAGACAGATCTGCATCCATCACGATGAGGATGTCACCTTGAGCCGCGGCGAGACCATGCAGCACCGCACTGCTAAGCCCGCGCTCTTCGGTGCGGGTGATCACCTGCACCCAGTCCAGCCCCAGTGCGTCGACAGCCGCTTGAGTACCGTCTCCCGATTCGTCATTGACGACGATCACATCGAGGATTTCGATGACGGTGTCATCGCTTCGCACGGCAGCGATACGCTCGAGCAACGGCGGCAGACTCTCCGCCTCTTGATAGGCCGGCACGATCACCGTGACATGACGGTCACCATTCACAGCACACTTCCTCCGCCGCGGAGCGCCGCTTCCGCCATGGACCAATCGGCAGGATGCGTGAGCTTCACATTCATGGGGTCGCCGTGCACCACATGCACAGGTTCACCCAGACGCTGCACGAGATCGGCATCATCCACGGCACCATTCGGATCGACCTCCGCATGGGCACGACGCAGCAGATCAGCATGGAACACCTGTGGCGTCTGCACTGTCATCAAGCCTGCACGCTCGACGGAGTCACTGACAGGCCACGCCTGAATACCCGGATCACTGTCCGCGCCAAGAATCGCATCCGCCACGACATCGTCGTCGCGAACCACATGGACGCGCCCCACCTGCACTCGCTTCACGGCAGAACTCACAGCAACGCCCGGGACCACGGCTGGCAGTTTGGCCGCCGCCGCAAAGACCCGATCAAGGAGCGCCTCGCCTGGGCACGGCCGAGCGGCATCGTGCACGGCGATGTGCGTACAGTCGTCAGCCACATGCGTCAGTGCAGCGGCGACGGTTTGCCAACGCGCCTGAGCCCCGCCGGGCACGATGGTGGCACCGAGAAAACCCAGCACATCACCGAAGCGAGCAGTGAATGCGCTCAGATCATCAGGTGGACCAGCCACGATGATGTCTCGCACTTCGTCCCGCTTGGACAAGGCTTCGACTGCACGAACCAGCACGGGGCGACCACCAAGTTGACGAGCCAACTTGTCTTCGCCGAAGCGTGACGCTGCTCCAGCCGCCGGAATGATCGCCGAGACAATCACGCGCCGGTGGTGCGGACGGCACCGATCACCGGGACCGATGCGGAGTAGTTCGGACTGTGGAAGCGGATGCGACCAAGAAACGCACCGTCGTCAGTGCGCTTGGGCGTCACATTGATCGTGGCCCGCCACTCTCGCCCCTCACGCCGAATACCGGCCAGCGTGACATCGAGCACGTCGGGAGATTCACTCGTCACACCGTGCACCATTTCAGCCTCATTGGCTCCAGCCATCTTGATGGGCACGTCAAAGGCGATCGTGCCGCCAGGCTCGACTGCCCCGACCACCAGATGTGTTTCCACCCACAACCAGGGCCGCTCGCCGCGGCGTTCCAGATGGGCGACGCGGGCTGGATGGTCCACCGGAATTGCGATGACTTCTCCGCCAGGATGATCCGTTTCGATCATCCGGAAGAAGGGCATCAATTCGCCCTTGTCATTGAGCCCGGTCACCGGGTCCCACTGCTCGAAGTCGTCGAAGATAAAGGCATGGGTCGGCTGCGGGTTCAGGAATCGATCACCGCCGATGAACGTCTTCACGTCTCGACCATCCACACGGAGGATCCGGAACGGGGTGCCTGAGGGCGATTCGAACCGCACACGACGCACCTGCACGGGCACCGCTGGTCCATCGGGATTGTCGGCCGGGCGACCGACCGCAGCGAGCCGCCGTGGATTCACCCGAACACCCCGAACAATCTCGCCATCCACCTCGATGCGGGCTGGCTGGTGGTCACGAAGCACCAGGCGGATTGATGACTTCTTGGTCGTGGGCGTCAGCCCGGCCGTCATGGTGGCGGCGAAGGTGACCGATTCACCAGGCTGCACCGTGGTCGGACGCAGATCCAGGGTGGTACAACTGCATCCCTTCATTTCACCGGTGAACCGAAGTGGCTCGTCGCCAGTGTTGGTCACCGTGGCGTCAATGGGCTTCACTTCGCCCGGGGCGAGTGTGCCGTAGTCGAGCACGGCCGGAGACACCGTGAAGTTGGCCTTGGCTGTGGGCGAGGGCGCCGGAGCAGCCGGCGCCGTCGTCACTGGCCGATTTGTGAGCTGGGTACTTGCCAGTGGCGTGGAGGGCTGCGCCGGTGCCGGGCGTGCCGGCGTTGGTGCAGGCGCACCGAGATCCAACGCGAATGCCGTGACGATGGCCGCGGCTCCGACCAACACGATCCAAGGGATGAAGGTCTTGAGCCCTCCGCCGGACGAGCCGTCATCGGACTCCTGCCCAGATGAGGATGCGTGTCGCTTCTTCGATGCATGCCGTGCAGCCATCAACGCAGTGTAGTTCCACGTATCCCGTGGAGTTTCCCGCCACTGTCGGCTGGCAAACTGACCAACAAGTGGAGATGATGCCCCGCATTGCCGGAGTGGCGGAATTGGCAGACGCGACGGATTCAAAATCCGTTTCCCGTTTAGGGAGTGTGGGTTCGAGTCCCACCTCCGGTATTGCATCAGCTGGCGGTACTGCACCAGCAGGACCAGCGCCCCAAGCGCCTCCGCCACGCCAACAGCGCGTGCAGCGAATTCGGCGAATTGGCATCATTACCATTGGTATCGGCCTGCTGCTGGCCGCCATCGGCGTGTGGACCGTGCTGTGAAGCCAGCTTCGCGTCTGGCGCGAACCGGGGTGGTCGACGAGGCGTACCGCCGGTCATGTGATTGAGATTGCCGGACCGCACCGGCCGTGATCATCAAATGCTGGGCCATCAACGCCCGAGTTGTTGCGGGTGTCTCTTGTCCCTCAGGCACCCGGTGGGGCTTCTCCCTTGGACCGATTGCCATCGCCGACGCACCCCGAGACACACCATCTACCCAATTGTGGCAGCGACCCTGAAGATGGCGCCCACGACATGCTCAGCCTCCTCGGTGGCCGAGTTCGCCTAGCACTACTCCGGCGGCTGGCCCACGGGCCCTGCACCGTGACCGCGCTGGCCGCATCGATCGGCGAGAGCGTGGGTCTTGTGAGCCACAATCTTCGCCAACTCCGAGATGCAGGCCTCGTGGAGCGGACCGCACAGTCGCGGACCAGAATCTACCGGCTGGGCACGCCGTTCGACCACAGCGTCGCTGGCGAGCTTCATCTTCGCATCCCGGCCGGCGCGGGACTGATCGACCTTCAGTTGCCCACGATCCGCCAGCGGACTCTTGTGCCCCATTCAAGAGCGGTGCCCGAAGATCTGACGCCAAAAACGGCAAATTGACAGCGTGGATAAGTGGTTCAAAACACCCCAGTAACAACCAGATTCCCGGGTATACCCCTCGCCTGATCAGAAACAGACCCTAGACTGGATCGGGATATTCATCAGGAGGAGAGAAGCCCGATGACCACGAACACCACACGCCGCCGAGCAGGCGCGACGCGATCGGTACTTGCATGCACACTTGCTGCTGCTGGCAGCATCACCATGGCCGCACAAGCCAGCGATGACGCCAGCTGCCCCGGCAGCACGCACATCATCTCCGAGAGCGTAGGCGACGTTGCGACAGGCACATCGATCGTGTGCTACTCGGCGAATACACCAATGGCCTCGTATGCCCGTGTACACAACATGGCTGAAACGGATCTTGCGGGGACTGCGGTTGCTGTGCACTGCGTTGACTGGTCACTCGAGTATCTCTCCACCGGAGCCACTGTCACTGTGTCGCTGTATAAAGGCTCTGGCAGCACGCCCGAGGGCACGCTGCTGGGCACCACCACGGTGGACGTGGACGCCAGCCCCAACGACGTGATCTCCATCACCGCGGCCTTCGACCCACCCATCTCGGTGGAAGCCGACTCGATGATCGTTGCCGTGCTCACCATGCCGGTCCTGGGCGACACGCCTGCCTACTACGTGGGCGCCAACACCATGGCACAGGAGTCACCGTCCTGGATCAACACTGGTGGCGAATGTGGCATCAACGGCTGGACCGACCTTGCCGACATCGGTTATCCGCAGATCAGCTGGGTGGAGTCAATCTCCGCCTCGGCAGACTCCGGCCCAGATCCGTGCGATGAGCCCCTCGATGGCTTCCCCGCCGACATCGACAACGACACCGACTGCGATGTGGATGACCTCCTGTCCATCATCGGCAACTTCGGCACCGTCGGCGACGGCTCTTTCCGCCCCATCGGCGACTGCTCACCGCTGCCAATGGGCGACTGCGTCGTCAACGTGGACGACCTTCTCGAGTGCATCTCAAAGTTCGGCCAACGCAGTGGCGCCTGCTGCTTCTCTGATGGCACCTGCGCTGAAATGACATCATCCACGTGCGAAGCCGCTGGTGGAACCTATACGGACGACGGCGTGCTGTGCGGCGACAACCCCTGTTCGTCGAGCGGCGGAGATGTACTGATCAATGAATTGCGAGCCAACCAGAGTGGCGCCGACACCGATGAGTACTTCGAACTGATCGGCGAACCGGGAGCCAGCCTGGACGGCCTCACGTTCATCGCCATCGGCGACGGCACCGACGATTACCACGGCGTCATCGAAGAGGCCGTGTCTCTTGATGGTCTGGCCATCGGTGATTCAGGATTCTTCGTGGTTGGCGAGCCGGAGATGATGCTCGGCACGCCTGATTACCCCTACGAGCTCAATTTTGAGGGTTCCGACCAGGTCACCTACATGCTGGTGGCCGGATTCACAGGTGAACTGGGCACTGATGTCGACACCGATAATGATGGCGTAATGGACGTCATGCCTTGGGATTCCATCCTGGACTGCGTCGCCTTCGTTGAGGAAGTCGATGACTACTCAGATCACGTCTACTGCGACACGACTGTGGGCCCCGACGGCATCTACGCCCCCGGCGGTGCTCGCAAGTGCGATGCGACGTGGTATGACAACGGGTTCTTCCCCTCGGACTTCGTGGACACGCCCGGGAACGCAAACTTCTGCGACTTCACCGACAGCGATGGCGACGGCGTCATCGATGCCCAGGACAACTGTCCAAATCTGGCCAACCCGGATCAGGCCGACTGTGACGGTGATGGCTATGGCGACCTGTGCGCAATTGCGGACGGCCTCGCTCTGGATTGCAACGAGAACAGCATTCCAGACACCTGTGAGGACGACTGCAACTTCAACGGCATTCCCGATGACTGCGACATCGCCCAGGGCAACAGCTCTGACTGCGATGCCAACGGCATTCCGGACGAATGTGATCCTGACTGCAACGGCAACGGCGTGGCCGATGCCTGTGACATCGCCGACGGCACCTCCTTGGATGACAATGGCAACGGCGTGCCCGACGAGTGCGAGGGCGAGGTCTTCACGATCAACGAGATCAATGCCGACCCCGACTCAACCAACGGCGACGCCAATGGCGACGGTACGCCCAACTACTCCGAAGACGAGTTTGTCGAGATCGTGAACGCCACGAACAGCGACGTCTTCATGGGTGGCTGGCAGATCCACGATGCTGTGGGCCTGCGTCATGAGATCGGCAACGACGTCGTGCTCGGACCGGGATGTGCCTTGGTGGTCTTCGGCGGTGGTGATCCTGCCCTCTTCGGAGATATCGGCGGTGCAGTGGTCGAGGTGGCCTCCACGGGCTATCTGGGCTTCAACAACGGTGGCGACACAGTCACGCTGTTCAACGCCAAGGGCGAAGTGGTCGCTGAAGTGGCCTACGGCTCTGAAGGCGGCGACAACCAGTCGATCACCCGCTACCCCGATGTACAGGGCGTGGACTTCTACAAGCACTCCACGGTGTCTTCCACTGGTGCCTTGTTCTCACCAGGCAAGACCATCGACGGCACGCCCTTTGGGGACTGTGGCGATGGTGGTGGTGGCGAAGATTCCGATGGCGACGGTGTGCCGGACGAGTTCGACAATTGCGATCTCTACAACCCAGATCAGGCCGACTGCAACGCCAACGGCATCGGTGACGTCTGCGATATCGCCGACGGCACCAGCGAAGACGCCAACGGCGACGGCATCCCTGACGAATGTCAGGAAATGGCCGAAGGTGTCTGGTTCAACGAACTGCACTATGACAACGGTGGCACTGACGAGAACGAATTCGTCGAGGTCGTCGTGCTAGATGGTGTGGACCCGGCAATGGTCACCATCACCCTCTACAACGGCAATAATGGCAACCCCTATGGCACGCCGTTGAACGTGGCCGCCGACTGCACGGCGGGCGACAGCGGTGATGGCTGGACCATCTACTACGCCTACGTCAGCGGTATCCAGAACGGTGCCCCGGACGGCATGTGTGTGGATGTGGCCGGTTCGGTGGCCGACTTCATCTCCTATGAAGGCACGATTGCAGCCGCCACGGGCCCAGCCGCCGGCATGGAGTCCACCGACATCGGTGTCATGGAAGGGTCCGGTACGTCTGCTGCATCGAGCCTAGGCCTCACCGGTGCCACACCGAGTTCGGCCATCTGGGCTGAATTCGTTGATCTGGCGACGCCTGGGGCGCTCAATGACGGACAGTCCATCGACTGACCAAAAGGGCCCGCAACTGCGTGACCACGCCCTCCACAGCCCCTCCTACGGGGCTGTGGAGGGCTTCTTTTCGGACACTCCGCCTGTACAGACATCAAAATTCGCCTGATTTCCCTTCAAACAAAGACAACAAGTCCTTGACAGACCGTTGCTTGGGGGCGAATTTGGACGCGGAGCTTGTCCCGAAACAAGTTCCAGGAGAAGAGGCATCCGTCGCAGGGGGCTGTGGCAGATGCAAGGAGAAGGTGTGACCCAACACGGTCTATCCGGTTAAGTCGAGTACGTCACGAACATCATCAGATGTGCGTGGCACCTACACGTGGTCGTCAGGCCCATTTGCAATCACAGTCCGGAGCGTTCCGGACACAACCAAATTCAATCCCTCAGGAGGGGATAGAAGAGATGAAAACTTTGCCTACTTGCCTTTGTATTCTCGGCCTCGCTGCCGTCGCACAGGGCGGTTCGGTGCTCATGGACCAGATTGGCGACAACGACGGTTCAAGCATTGGAACAACCTTCTCAGCGAATCAGATCTTCGAGGAAGCGTATGCGCAGTATGACGTCGCATGCCTCGATGACTTTGACAACAGCGCAGGCATGAACGCCTCCCGCATCAGCATCGTTACGGGTGGCTGGAACGGCTACGCCGGCCTCGATGCCGTGCAAGGCCTCTCCGGCAACTTCTACGAGAGCCCCGAAGCGGCTGCCGTCAGCCTTGTCGGCTACACCAGTGTTGAAGTCCTCGGCACCCCAGTCGGCGACGCGGATTGGGCTGGCCCCGATGGCACCTCGCTCGTGCACATGGATGCCGATTTTGCCGTCAATGCCGGCACAGCCTACGTCGCGATCATCCCGATCAACGAGTTCGGCACCAACGGTCAGACCGGTGCTTCTGACAGTGTCCTGGGCGATGGCTCAGGCTGGCAGGCCAACCCCGGCGACGGCTTCGGCTTCGGCGGCCTTCAGGCCACCGCCGCTTCGATCGCCCTTCGCGTGATCGCTGGCGGCGCTTCCGACCCGTGTGATTCCATGCTGGCTGAGGCCCCCTGCAACGCTGACGTGAACGCTGACTACGTGGTCAACGTGGATGACCTTCTGGCGGTCATCGGTTCGTTCGGCGAAGCTGGCGACGGCACCTCTCGCCCCGAGGGCGACTGTGCTCCGCTTCCCAACGGCGACTGTGTCGTGAACGTCGACGACGTTCTGGCCGTCATCAGTGGCTTCGGCGCTGACTGCACGCCCGTGCTCCCCACCGGCGGCTGCTGCATGGACACTGGCGACTGTGGTGACTACACCGAAGATGACTGCAACGCCATGGGCGGCAGCTACCTCGGCGACGACAGCGATTGCTCAGCCTGCATCTACGGTGCATGCTGCTATCCCGATGGCTCCTGCGTCGAACAGCTCGACACGGCCTGCACCGGCACCTGGGTCGGCGGTTCGTGCGCCGATGCTGGTTGCCAGCCCATCGCTCAGGTCTGCTGCGTGAGCTCAACTGAGTGCCTCGAAGTCGATGCAGCCACCTGTGACGCCTTCGGCGGCACGATGGTTGAAGGTGCTTGCGCCGACGCCCCCT
>JAKVBV010000021.1 GCA_022446965.1 Phycisphaerales bacterium | reverse complement strand
CGCCAAGCGGGCATGTTCCTGCACACGATCGCATCGCGGCTGGGCACATTGGAATCGATGCGACAGCGTCCGGACCAACCCGAGCGTGACGCACCCGCCGGGGCGTGGTGGGTAGGCTATGAGGCGCGATTCACGCGAGCGGCCGCACAGGTTGATGCCCTGTTCGTGCTGCAATCGCCGGAAGGGGCATTCGTCTTGGAGTTCCGTGCCATCGTGATCACCTTGGAAGACGGCACTTCGCTCACGTGGCCTCCGGAGGCACGCCCATGAGCGCCGGTGACGTGGTCATCGAAATCCGCGACCTTGTCAAACGGTTCGGCAATCAAACCGTGCTCGACGGGCTCAACATGGACGTGCGGCAGGGGGAGATCGTTGTCGTCATGGGTGGATCTGGCTGCGGCAAGTCGACCACGCTGCGGCACATGATCGGGGCACTCACGCCCGATGAAGGTTCGGTGCGTGTCTTGGGGCAGGATCTCGCTTCGCTCGACGAAGCAGGCATGAACGAGGTGCGCAAGCAGTTCGGCATCTTGTTCCAGAGTGGCGCCCTGTTCAATTCGATGACGGTGTCCGACAACGTGGCGCTCGTGCTGGAAGAGCACACACAACTGGACGGATCGATCATCGACATGATGGTCAAGATCAAACTGGAACTGGTTGATCTCCGCGAAGCGGCCGACAAGTACCCCTCGCAAATCAGTGGTGGCATGAAGAAGCGGGCCGGGCTTGCCCGTGCGCTCGCGCTCGATCCCAAGATCCTGTTCTACGATGAGCCGTCGGCGGGGCTCGACCCGGTGACGAGTGCCGCGATCGACCGTTTGATGATCGATCTCACCAAGAAGCTCGGTGTGGCCAGTGTGGTCGTCACCCACGAAATGGACTCCGCCTTCACCATTGCTGATCGCATGGTGATGTTGCACAGGGGTCGCGTGTTGATGAACGGCACCCGTGATGCGTTCGAGCGGCTCCGCGACTGGCCGCAGGATCAGCTTGGCGAACTCGACACCACGCAGCTTCTGATTCGCCAGTTTCTTCGTGGCGACGCCGAAGGCCCCATGGCCGACGCTGGCCCCGGGGAACAGGCCTACGCAGACGATCTTCTTGGTGTGGACCACAGCAAACTCACCGGCGGACGTTCCGTGCAGACCACGCGGGTCGTGCCTCACATGGACAAACCAGGTCTGTTTCGCCGCTTGTTCAAGCGGTCGGGAGCAAAGACATCATGAGTACCACTTCCGCGACGCAGAATCTCAAGGCCGGCACCTTCGTCATGGTCGGCCTCCTGCTGACCATCGCCGTGCTGTTCGTGCTCACCGATGCGTGGGCATCGATGTTTGGTGGACGACACACCGACTACGTGGTGACGTATCCGGTGGAAGATGGAGTCGATCACCTTGCCCCCGGTTCAGAGGTGCGCATCGGAGGCATCTTGTCGGGGGATGTCACGGGAATCACGCTGTCCCATGAATCTGGGGCTGCGCGTGATGTGGACGTGCACTTCTCGCTGTCCTCGGACATCACGTTGTATTCCAACGCCGTGATCGTGGTCCGCAGCGGACTCATCGGCAGCAGTTCTTCACTCGACGTGATCTCTGTGGGGTGGGATGCCCAGTCGCGCATGGCCAACGCCACCGGTGATCCGGGCACGACGGTGGCCGCCGGCGGAACCATCGTGGGCACGACCGCCGGCGGGATGCTCGGCTCGATCGTCGGGCCGGGCGCCTCACAGAGCACCAGTGAAATGCTCGCGAATCTCGCGGCCATCACCGGCCGGTTGCGTGGCGACGGGCACCTTCTGCCATGGGTCGTGGGGCAAGAATCGGCGCAGTCCGTACAGGCCGGCCTCACCGACATGGGACAGGTGATGCAGCGTCTCAAAGGCGACGGCGAACTGCTCCAGTGGGCCATGGGTGACGCGGCCTCGAGCGATGTGCAGGAGACACTGGCTTCGGCGCGCGGCACGATGACCAAACTGCAGGCCAACTGGCCGTTGTGGTCGTCCGCGGTGGGCTCGACGCTGGCCAATCTTGATTTGTCCAGCCAGCAGATGAACCTGATGGTGCAGGAGCTGCGGAACAGCCCTTGGCGATTGCTGTATCGCCCGACGGCCGACGAAGCATCGAACGAATTGATCTACGCGGCGAGCCGCAACTTTGTGTTCGGCGCCGCCGATCTTCGGTCGGCTGCGGACAGCCTCGATCGCCTGATCGCCGAACATGGTGACGCGGCCTCGGCGCAACCTGCGTGGGGCGTGCTGCAACAGCACCTCGAAGAAGCCGCCGAACGGTATCGCCGTGCGGAAGATCAGCTCAATCAGGTGTTGCAGCACACCGGTGCCGCGCAGACGGACGGCACGTGAACGGCCCGCATCGGATCGACACGGCCGACGACCCGCGGGTCGACGTCTATCGCGACGTGCGTGATCGCGATCTGCGTGGTCGCGAAGGCCTCTTCATGGCCGAGAGTGAAATGGTGGTGCGACGCTTGCTGCGCACGCCCGAACGGCTGCAGTCGATCTTTCTCTCTCCGCCACGGCTCGAGGCGATGCGCGATGTGTTGCACGATATGCCCGACGCGGTCGCGGTGTACACGGCGCCGCTCGACGTGATGACCGCCATCGCCGGATTCCACATTCATCGTGGCGTGCTGGCAGCTGGATTGCGGCCTGCGGCCTCATCGCTTGTCCCCGAGCAGCTCATGGACGCCTTGCCTGCCGAGGGGCCGTGCCTGGTCGTGGCGGCTCAAGGCATGACCAACGTAGACAACATGGGAGGGCTGTTTCGCCTCGCGGCCGCCTTTGGTGCTCACGGCGTGTTGCTCGACAGCACCTGTTGCGATCCGCTGTACCGCAAGGCGATTCGAGTGTCGATGGGACACACCCTCTCCACGCCCATGGCGGTGACGGCCGATCTCGCGGACACGCTCCAGGCATTGCGAAGTCGGGGGCTGGGCGTGTGGGCGGCAGAATCGGCGCCGCAATCGGTGCCGCTGAACAGTGCGCCGCCGCCGGCGCGTGCCGTGATCGTGCTGGGCAACGAAGGACATGGGTTGTCCGATGACGTGATGCGCGTTGCCGAGACCGTGGTGGAGATTCCCATGGCGGACGGCGTACCGTCCTTGAACGTGACGAGCGCCGCGAGTGTGGTGTTGTGGGAGCGGGCGCGAGCCCTGGCTGTCACATAGGACCGCCGTCCACCCGCTCGATCGATGCGCCAAGCGCGGTGAGTTGGTCTTCGAGACCGAGGTACCCTCGGTCCACGTGGTAGATGCGGCGCACCAGCGTTTCGCCCTGTGCCGCAAGGCCCGCAAGCACCAGTGCGGCACCGCCGCGAAGATCGCTCGCCATGACGGGGGCGCCCACGAGTTCATCCACGCCCTGCACCACCACGGTGGCGCCCTGTCGAATGACCGTGGCTCCTATGCGGGCCAGTTCCGGCACGTGTAGGAATCGATCGGGGTAGATCTTCTCCGTCACGATGCTGTTGCCATCGGCCAGGCACAACAAGCTCATCACCTGCGCCTGCAGGTCGGTGGGGAAGCCAGGGTGCGGCTGCGTCGTGAAGAGAATCGGTCGGAGCCTCCGATCCGTGGTGATCTTGACCGAGCAGCAATCCGGGGGTTGTGACGCATCGATCTGCTCGATGTGGACGCCTGCTTCGGCTAGCCGATCGTTGACGGCCAGCAGATGGTCGAGTGGGAATCGATCCAACTGCACGTCGCCATTGGTTATGGCGCTGGCCACAGCAAGCGTGCCCGCCACGATGCGGTCGGGCATGAGGTCGATGTCCACGCTGTTGAGTTTGGACACGCCTCGAACGCGAATTCGCGGTGTGCCTTCGCCTTCGATGTCGGCGCCCATGGCTCGCAACATGGTGGCGAGAAAGGCCACTTCGGGTTCGCAGGCGGCGGACTCGATCACGGTTTCACCGCGAGCGAGCACGGCGGCGCAGAGCACGTTGGCAGTGCCAAGCACGGTGGATCCGAACGGGCCGCCCATGAACACGGTCGTGCCACGGAGTTCGGGTGCCCGCAGCACCATGTCACCACCTTCGAGCGACACGGTGGCGCCCAGCGCTTTGAGCCCGCGCAGGTGCAGGTCGACAGGGCGGTCGCCGATCGCGCAGCCGCCGGGCATGGCTACTCGGGCTTCACCGCGTGCAGCGAGCAGCGGGCCAAGCACGCAGATGGATGCTCGCATGGTGCGCACGATGTCGTATGGCGCGTGCACCTTGCTCATATCGTTGGTTTCAACGGTGATGTCACGTCCGTTCACATGCACATCGCATCCCAGTTCGGAAAGCAGGTGCGTCATGTTCTGAATGTCTTGCAATGGAGGAACGCCACGCAGGGTGAACGTGCCGTCACACAACAGCGCTGCGGCGAGCGCCGGCAACGCGGCGTTCTTTGATCCGTCAACCGTGAGCGTGCCTGAAAGGCGGCTGCCGCCTTGAATTCGCAGTGCGTCCATGCGAGGTGTGGTCTCCGGAGGCGCCGGTCAAATGGCGCAGACAGAACAGGTGGACTACGGCCCGAGCCTCCCGCGAATTGAGCGTGCTCGAACCTGAAGGTGAATCGTAGGGTCCTTTCGTCGGAGGCGCAGCCCGACGGAGCACCAACATGTCTTTCCCCTTTCGATGCACAGTGTTCTCGGTCGCTTTGGCGGCCACCTGCTGGCCCGGGTCCGTGGCCAAGGGGCAGTCCGGCCCGGAGACCATCGAGTTGGTGGGCACCGTGCGAGACTTCTTCGAGCGGACGGCCAATCCTCCAGGGCGTTTGAGATCCCACCCAGACTTTGAGGTCATGCCCGAGAGTGGTTTCGGTCTCTACTGCGGCAATGTCAGCACCACGCTCGACAGCCATGGCAAGCCTGCGTTCACCGGGAACGGCTTCAAGGTGGTCCAGCAGGCGATGGACTCCGCCGGGCGTCCGATTTGCTGGTCATTGGTGGATCCAGCCCTTGGCGACACGGCTGAGGTGCGTGGCCCGTCTGATGACGGTGGCATCCACAGCATCAGTTCATTTCGCAAGTGGTTCCGTGATCGATGCCGCTGGAATCTGTCTCAGCCGCTTTCACTGACGTTCCACCGGCAGGCTGACGGCTCATATGTGTTCGACGATTCTGATGATCCGCTGTACAGCCAACTGGCCGGCTTCTTCCCGATCGAAGACCAGCTCTTTGGCAATCCTGATAATCCGCCGTGGGCGCCAGATCGCAACTTCCACTTCACGTTCGAGCTGCAGACTGAGTTCTCCTACGACGCCACGAGAGACAACATGTTCGAGTTCATCGGCGACGATGACGTGTGGGTCTACATCAATGGGGAACTGGTCATTGATCTCGGTGGCGTGCACGCCGCCACGCATCAGTACGTGGATCTTGATCGACTCGGCCTGAATCACGGCCAGACCTATTCACTGCACTTCTTCTTCGCCGAGCGTCACCGGACGCAGTCCAACTTCCGAATCGTCACGAACTTGCAGTTGGGCTGCCCCGATCCACCGCCCATGACAGCCGCGTTTGATTGACACCGGCCCACATGTGCAGTGCTCGCAGCGACTCGCCCGATTGGGCGAGTCGCTGTCGTTGCTCGAGCAGCCGCTATGCTCGCGGCATGTCAGACCCACGCTTGCCGGACGTTCACATGAACCTGGTTCGACCCAAGGAGCCGGTGATCGGCACGCTGGTGTCGACGGCCCTGTGCATGAAAGGCAAGAGTGCGTCCTTCGTTCGCCACATCGACATCGACGTGTCGGGCACACCGTTGGCGGGCAACTTCCGCGCCGGACAGGCCTTTGGAGTGGTGCCACCAGGCCGTGATCCCAGCGGCAAATTGCATGCTGTTCGCCTGTACTCCATCGCGTCGCCCAGCTGGGGGGAAGATGGCGAGGGCAATGTGCTGTCCACGACCGTCAAGCGAGTGATTGATGAACGGTCAGCCGATGATCCAGAAGTGCACGACCTCTTCCTCGGTGTGTGCAGCAACTGGTTGTGTGACATCCCCACGGGGGCCGAAGTCGCGGTGACCGGGCCATCTGGCAAGCGATTCTTGTTGCCTGAATCAACGAGCGAACACAACTACGTGTTCGTCGCCACCGGCACGGGCATCGCGCCATTTCGAGGCATGGTCAAGGAACTGCTCGAGCATCCAGACGGACCGTGCGACCGGCCGATCCACCTGGTGATGGGCGTGCCCTACGGCACCGACCTGCTGTATCACGACGACTTCATCGCCCTGGCCGAGGCGCACGACAACTTCCACTATCACACTGCGATCAGTCGACCCGAATCAGGGCCGCGGCGATACGTGGATCAGGCGGTGGTGGAGAACGATGCCATCACGGCGCTGCTGGCCGACTCGGGCACGCTGGTCTACATGTGCGGCATCAAGGGCATGGAGACGGGCATCTATCGGCACTTCGTCGATGCAGGACTGATTGACGACTACCTCGAATGGCCCAACGACATCGAACGCGTGCGTGACAACGTGACCGAGCGCAAGGTGCGGGCGGGGGCCCGGTGCATGGTCGAGGTCTACTGATCCTCGGCGGTGCCGTCATCCTGCGCTTGCAGAAGTCGCCAGACCAGCGCACCGACAGCCACCATGCCGATGGTGATGATGGTGCCCCAGATGATCACGATGCAGGCTTGGGCGATGCCACGGGTGGATGCGCCGGGATGTCTTGCAGCAGTCGCTTGATCGCCGCTTCGAGTTGGGCATCCACGCCAGCGACTTCGTCCGCAGGGGTGCGTTCAACGATGACATCCGGAATGGCGCCACGGGACTCCATGTCGGTGCCGTCAGGCAGATACCAGCCGCGGAACGGCCGGCGGATGGTGGTGCCGTCGATCAAGGTGTGGGCGCCCGTCGAGATAACGCCGCCGAATGTTTCCTGACCGATCACAGGGCCGCGGCCCGTGGTCTGAATCGCATGGCTGAAGATCTCAGCATTGCTGAACGAATTCTGATTGCACAGCACGGCGATGGGCCGTGTCCAGGCGTAGATCAAGCGACGGTCCCGCGGGTAGGTGTCAGGGTGCAGGTGGGCGGGATCTGACCCTCGCGGCACCGTGTAGGCGTGCACGGGTGCAGTCAGGCTCGACAGCAGGATGTCTGTCGTGAAGCCACCGCCGTTATCACGCACATCGATGAGCAGTCCATCCTTGCCATGGGCGGCGGCGTAGAGGTCGCGTTCAAAGTCGTGCACGGAGGGCATGTTCATTCCGCGAATGTGCAGATAGCCAAGGCGTCCATCAGATGCTGCCTCAACCTGGGCACGTGTGCGTTCCACTTCGTCGAGATAGGCCAGCGATCGCAGGGCGCCACTGCTGATGGGTGTGATCAACATGAGGCGGTCTTCGCCTTGGGGCGAACGCACCGCGAGCATGGTCTCCTTGCCGGCGGTGTCCTTGAGGGCGACGCCTATATCCGTCTGCGGCAGCAACGTGTCGTCTGTCGTGAATGGCACATCATTCACGGCACGGATGATGTCGCCCACGTTGAGCCCGTCTGCCATGTCGGCGGGGCCTTCGGGCATGACGCGGTCCACCTGCCATCCGCCGGGCACCGGGCTCGCATCCACTGCGAGATAGCCGATGCTCGTGCGGCCGGTGCCAGGTGTACCGAAGCCACCCCAAGCACCAGTGTGGGAGCCGTTCACCTCACCAAACATCTCGTTGAGGACACGATTGAAGGCCTGGCTCGTGCGTGTTCTGGCGGCGAGCTCGCCGTATCGGGCGCTGAGCGCCGGCCAATCGAGGCCTTTGATGGTGGGGTGATAGAAGTCACGGCCGAACAGGCGGGCGGCTTCTGCAAACTTCTGCGCTTGCTCAGCCGCCAGATCGATCTGGGCATCGGCGTCGATGCTTCGAGTCTTGGCGGATCCGCCCGACGGGGCCACGGTCTTGGCCTGGCCGCCGGAGACATAGCTCAGCTGCTTGCCGTTGGGCAGATCATGCAGGTCGGACACGCTTCCGGCGACCACCTGCTTGCGGCCCTTGCCGCGCCAGTCGGTGGACCACAGTGCGTTGGTGCCGTCGACATCACCACTAAAGAGGACGCGCTTGCCGTCGCGGGTGAGGTACAGGTCGCTCTCGGAATCATCGAGTGATGTGATCTGGAAGACGCGTCGCCATGCGGTGTCCAAGTCGGTGAAGGTGAGGGGCTCGCCGGCCTCGGAGGTGTCCGACAGATCGACGATCGGCAGGATCGACTTGCCAGACACGGCCTTACCCGCCGCCTCGACATGGTCGTCGTAGGCCCAGTCCGCCATGTCCAGCAGGGCGGGATCGAGGGCCATGCCGTACACGTCGAATTCGTAGTTGTGCCCGATGCGACCGCGATCACTGAGGAACACCAGGAACGTGCCGTCGTCGCTGATGCGCGGTGATGTGTCGATGTCCGGGTGCCGTGTGAGATTCACGGCCGTGCTCGGGTCGGCGACGTCCATCAACCACACGTCGGTGTTGAAGTCCATGTCGTCCACGCTGTAGACGATGTGTCGGCTGTCAGGCAGCCAGCGTGCATCCGCATCGTTCCACGACTCCAGCAGCACGGTGTCTTCGCCACTGGCCAGATCACGAAGCACCAGGTCACCGCGATTGCGGGTGTAGAGCATGGTGCGGCCATCAGGAGATGGCTGCGGGCGGCGGGCATCGAAGTCACCGGTGATGACGGGCGCCGTGTCGAAGCGCAGCGCAGAGGCCCAGTGTGCACCGGTGTCGTTCTTGGCCGGCTTGGCTTTGGCCGTGTCTTTCTTTGCGTCGTCCTCGCCCTCTTCTTCGCTGCCGTCTTCGGTGGACGCGTCTTCAGCGTCATCCGATTCGGTTTCGTTCTGAGCATTCGTGTCTTCTTTGACGGCCTTGTCTTCAGCGTCGTCGTCTTCGGGCGATGCATCAAGATCGCCTCGGTGCAGTGTCACGGTGGCGGCATGAATCTCCACCGCACCATTGGCATCGGTGCTGTAGTAGAGGGTGTGCCCGTCGGGCGACCAGGCGATGTCACGCTGACGCGCTTGGTCAGGGCTGATGCGCTGAGCGGGATAGTCTTCATCGAGTGAACGCACGAGCAGTTCGCCTCGAGCCGACACGGCGATCGCGTCGCCGGAGGGGTGCAGGCGTGCTTCATCCACTTCTCGGTCGAGGCTCTGGCGCCGTGCGTCGAGCGTGACGAGATCACCGCTGCGAGCAACGTCCACGGCCTGTGGGGTGGCGTCGCGGTCATCGAGGTTCAGGGTGTAGAGCGTGTCCCACACCGCGAATGTGGCGGTGGAGCCGTCCGCGGACACATGCAGATCGCGCACGCCGTGGCCGATGGTCGTGTCAGTGTCGGTCGGTGCGAACTGCGTGCGCTGTCGGCCCTGTCGCACCATGCCGTCCTTGGGCACGAGCCAGATGTTGTTCTGACCGTCGCGGCTGGACACGAGCGCGATGGAGCCATCCGGGCGCACGAACGTCTGGCCGTCGTTGGCTCGGTGGTCGCTGACCTTGCGGAACGTGCCTGTGGCCGTATCCATCGCCCACACGTCGCGATTACCACTGCCGCGGTAGGCTGGGCGGGCCCAGGGTGCGTAGCCACGTGTGAACGTGAGGGTGGATCCATCGGCGCTGATGCGCGGTTCACGACCATGAGCATCGCTCAGGCGTCGCACGGGGCCGCCGTCGATGGGCGCGGCGTACATTCGGGGTGTGCGATAGGTGGCCGGCTCGTGGGAGCTGCTGAAGAGCACATCCAGGCCATCTGCGGACCAGCCACTGAGCGCTTGGGAGCGATCACTCGTCGTGACGCGACGGATGCCGCCCGAGACGACGAGGCGTCCGGTGTCCACGGTGATGGGCAGCAGGTAGATGTTCGTGGTGCCGTCGCGATTGGATTCAAACGCCAGGTGGGTGCCGTCGGGCGAGACTGCACTGGCCAGTTCATTGGCCCCATGGGAGGTCAGTCGTGTAGCTGTTCCGCCGGTGGCGGGCACGGACCAGAGATCGCCGGCATCCGAGAACACGACATGGCCGCCGTCGGGCGTCAGCGCGGGGTACTGCGGGAATCCGCCAGTGTGGGTCCAGTCCGCGACAGGGACGGCGAGCAGCAACGAGACGAACAGGCTTGAGAGGGGCATAGGGGGCTCCAAAGGGGAAGAACAGCGGTTGTAGCATCTCGCCGCAGGACAGGGGGTATCCGAGGAAGTTCCTGCCCCGGCGCGAACCTGGCCTGCGCTGGGCGCATAGTGCTGCCAACACGATATTTAGGGAGCGTCTGGAGTGGTTCTGGACCGCTGCCGAGCAGCACGGTGTTGTGCTATCATCGCGATTTTGCCACCTGTGGCTCAGGATGCCCCCCAACCGGGGCCGATGCTGTGCCCGGGGGGGCAAGTGACCCGCACGACAAGACCCCACTCAGGACACAGGATCCAACCCAGACATGTCGCAGAAGACCATTCTCGTCGCCGGTGGTGGCGGCTTCATCGGTGGCCACCTCGTGAAGACCTTCCTCGAGCAGGGGCATCGTGTCCGCAGCGTGGACATCAAGCCCTACGACCAGTGGTACCAGGTCCACGATGAGGCCGAAAACGTCGTCGCCGACCTGCAGGAAAAAGACGCCTGCTACGCGGCCTGCGAAGGCATGCAAGAGGTGTACCAGCTTGCCGCCGACATGGGCGGCATGGGCTTCATTGAGAACAACAAGGCCCTGTGCATGTTGTCCGTGCTCATCAATGTGCACATGACGCTGGCCGCACGGGATTGCGGATGTGAGAAGTACTTCTACTCCTCCTCCGCGTGTGTGTACAACGCCGACAAGCAGGTGAGTGAAGACGTCATTCCGCTGAAGGAAGAAGACGCCTACCCCGCCATGCCCGAAGACGGCTACGGCTGGGAGAAGCTCTTCTCCGAGCGCATGTGTCGCCACTTCCGCGAGGACTTCGGCATGTATTGCCGCGTTGCCCGCTTCCACAACGTCTACGGGCCCGAAGGCACGTGGGAAGGTGGACGCGAAAAGGCGCCGGCAGCCATCTGCCGCAAGGTCATTCACGCCAAGCACACCGGCGATCACTCGATCGAGATCTGGGGTGATGGCAAGCAGACCCGGTCGTTCATGTACATCGACGACTGCATCAAGGGCATCCAAGACATCACCCACAGCGACATCCTCGAGCCGATCAATCTCGGCAGTGACGAACTCACCACGATCAATGGTCTGGTGGACATCGTCGAGGACATTGCCGGTATCAAGCTGGAACGCACGCACAAGCTCGACGCGCCCAAGGGCGTGAACGGCCGCAACTCGGACAACACCATGATCATGGACCGTCTGGGCTGGGCTCCGGGCATCAAGCTGCGTGACGGCATGAAGAAGACCTACGACTGGATCGAGGCCGAGTACCTCGCCAAGTACGGGTCGAAGACCAACGCCTGAGCTCATGCGTACGCGAGGCACCATCCTCGTCCTGACGCAGGTCTATGTGCCTGATCCGGCCAGTGTCGGTCAGCACATGCACGATGCGGCAGCCGAGTTGGTTCGTCGTGGGCACCGCGTCAAGGTGCTCGCGGCCAGCCGAGGCTATGACGATCCCAGCCGCAAGTACCCCCTGCATGAGGTGCGTGACGGTGTCGAGATTCGTCGTCTGCCATTGAGTTCGTTCGGCAAGAAGAGCCTGCCCCTGCGGGTGCTTGCCGCCGTGCTGCTGATGGTGCAGGAAATGCTGATGGGGCTGTTCACCAGGCGCATGTCATGCATCGTGGTGAGCACATCTCCGCCGATGTGTCCTGTGGCCGCCTTGGTGGTGTCATGGTTGCGCCGAACGCCCATCTGTTACTGGGTGATGGATCTCAATCCTGACCAGGTGATCGAACTGGGCAAGGTGAAGGACGGTTCGCTGCCCGTACGCTGCATGAACTGGCTCAATCGGCGCATCCTCGGTCGGGCCCGACGCATCGTGCCGCTGGACCGCTTCATGGAAGCACGCTTGCAAAAGAAGCGAGATATCTCCGGCAAGACGGCAGTCATGCCACCGTGGCCTCACGACGACCACATGGAGATGATCGATCATGCAGACAACCCTTGGCGGCAGGCGAACGTCGACCCGAAGTCGTTCGTGATCATGTACTCCGGCAATCACGGGTTCTCTACCCCGGTGCGCACGGTGTTGGATGCCGCCTTGAAGTTGCAGGACGACGACACCATGGAGTTCCTCTTCATTGGTGGTGGTGTGGGTAAGAAGGATGTCGACGACACGATCGCCGAGCATCAACCCTCCAACATCCGTTCGATGCCCTATCAGCCGTTTGAAACGTTGCGCTATTCCCTGAGCGCCGCCGACGTGCATCTGGTGTCGGTCGGCGATGACGTGGTTGGTGTGGTGCACCCGTGCAAGATCTACGGCGCGATGGCTGTGGGGCGACCCATTCTGCTGCTGGCACCGGATCCATGTCATGCATCAGACATCGTGGCGGACAACAACATCGGCTGGCACATCGCCCACGGTGATGTCGACGGTGCGGTGGACACCCTCAAGGCGATCGCCGCCACCTCACGCGACGAGTTGCGTGCCATGGGCGAGCGGGCGCAAGAAACCATCCGCCGTGAGTACTCCAAGACATCGCTCTGTGGTCGATTCTGTGACGAAGTCGAGAAGGCGATCACGGCGTGAAGTTCTACGTGTTCATTCAGAACGAGCCCTTCTATCTGCCCAAGGTGCTCGACAAGGTGCTGCGTGAATTCGGCGACGACTGCATGGGTGTGAACATTCAGAGTGTCGCCCAGGGCAAGCGGTCCCTCTTCGGCACTGCGATGGACCTGCTCAAGCTCTACGGCTTTGGGTACTTCCAGTGGAAGTTTCGTCGCTTTGTCTGGAAGAAGATCCAGGGCAAGATCGTCAATGACATCCTCGGATCCACCCGTACGTGCCACAGCGTGAAGGCGGTGGCCAAGCGGTACGGCGTCGACGTGACTGAGGCGCTCAATGTGAACTCCGACGCGTTCCGAGCCATGCTGCGTGATCAGGGTGTGGAGTTCATTCTGTCCATCTCGGGCACCCAGTTCTACGGCAAGGCGCTCCGGGAGCAGACGCCTCGTGGCATCGTGAACTGCCACGGCGCACTGCTGCCCAAGTATCGCGGTCTGATGCCCAGTTTCTGGACGCTCGCCAATGGCGAACGCGAGGGTGGTGTGAGCGTGCACTTCGTCAATGAGAAGCTCGACGACGGGCCGATCGTGGTGCAGAAGCGCTACACGCTCAAGGCACACGACTGCCTCGAAGACGTCATGGCCCGCTCCAAAGACCTTGCCGCCGAGGCGATCATCGAGTGCGTGCACAAGGTTCGGGCGGGGGATCCCGAGACCATGCCCAACGAAGAGGCTCAGTCGAGCGACTTCAGCATGCCCACACGGGAGGACATGCGGCGGTTCAAGGCTCGTGGGCACAGGTTGCGGTAGGGTGGCGCTGTGAGCGACAACGGCACACCCAAGCAGGGCATTTCGCCGCACACGATGGGCAACAAGATCGCCCGTGTGCTGTGGGCCTTCGCCTACGTGCTGTTGTTTCGCTGGACGCCGCGTCCGTGCCATCTGTGGCGCAACATGCTGCTGCGTGTGTTCGGCGCCAAGCTGCATCCCACCGCTCGCATCTATCCCAAGGCTGTGATCTGGTGTCCAAGCCGGCTCACCATGGGCGCGCATGCGTGCATTGCCAATGACGTTGACGTGTACAACGTGGGCGGCGTGACCATCGGGGCTCATGCCGTGGTCAGTCAGTACACCTATCTGTGCGGCGCCACCCACGACCACGAGCATGTCGACTTCCCATTGGTGCCCAAGCCGATCGTCATCGGTGACCGAGCCTGGGTGGCGGCCGATTGCTTTGTCGCCGCAGGGGTGGACATCGGCGATGGCACCGTGGTGGGGGCCCGCTCGGATGTGTTCAAGGATCTGCCGAGCTGGTCGATTTGCGTGGGCTCGCCCGCCCGCATGCTCAAGCCGCGCGGGCTGGGGCCCAGTGATTTTGACCCCATCTGAGGCCTGCCGGGCACGGATCTGATCACAACAGATTGATAACAAAGCACTTGTGCAGGCTATCAGTGTGGGCTAGAATTCAATCAACTGTTTGGAACAGGTGTTTGCATTCCCATGTCCACCCGTCAACGCATTCTGGATGTTGCCAGCGTGCAGTTCGCCGCCCGCGGTCTGCATGGCACCCGCGTACGTGATTTGTGCACGGCCGCCGACGTCAACATCGCAGCGGTCAACTACCACTTTGGTGACAAGGCCTCGCTCTATGCGCAGGTCCTGCTCGATGCGTATCAATCGCTGGCCGATGCGCCCATGCCCACACTGGCAGATGCCGATCCAGTGGATGCCTTGCACGCGTGGGTGTTGTGGTACGTCCGGCGATTGACGGCCTCAGACGCGCAGTTGGTTGACCGACTCATGGTCCATGAACGGTCCAATCCCACCGGCGCCATGGAGCAACTCGTGCAGCGTGGCATGCAGCCGGTGTTCGACGCGCTGCGTGACATCATCGCGGCGGTCGGCAATGAATCGCTTGACCAACAATCGGTATCACGCATCGCGTTGTCGGTGGTGGGCCAGTGCCTCATCTATCGCGGGAGCACCGGGCTGCTGGAGCAGCTCGAGGGCGTGCCATCGTCGAACCCCGAGGCCATCGCCGATCACGTGACCACCATGACGATCGCCGGCATTCGTCAAGCGGCTGGGGTGTCATGATGAAGCGTGCGTGCTGCATCCTGGTGGTGTTGGGCGGGTGCACCGTGCATCCCGTGCACGATCGGGCACTGCCTGATGTCCACGTGCCGCTGTCCTGGGGGGATGTGCCTGAAGGCCATCCCCATCCCCAGCAGTGGTGGCGAGCCTACGGCGATCCCATGCTTGATCAGTGGATCGACGAGGCCTTGGCACACAACCAGTCGTTGCGGCAGGCGTGGGCACGAATGGCGCAGGCCCGAGCCCAGGCAGGTATCGCGCACGCGCCGCTGCTGCCGGAAGTTGCCGTGCGATCGCGGAATCTGTCGCACACCGAGACAGACGTTCGTGGTGTTCCAGGTGGCTCCAGTGGTGCGACCAGCGTGATCGTGGGGGCTGGGTTGTCGTGGGAAATCGACGTGTGGAAGCGCATCGCCAACACGGCTCAAGCCGCCCAACTGACAGCTCAGGCGAGTGCGGCGCAGGTGCACGCCACGGCGCTGGCCCTGACCGGTCAGGTGGCCGATGCATGGTTCACGATCCGTGCCACATCTGAACTGCTCGAGGTGCTCGACGAACAAGTGGCGGTATCCGAGGCGCTGCTGCAGTCAGTGGAGTATCGCTACGCCAACGGGCTCGGAACCGCACTGCAGGTATTGCAGCAACGTCAACAGGTGGAAGCTGCCCGGGCGATGATCCCGCCGGCCCAAGCCACGTTGGGCGTGTCCTGGAATGCGCTGGCCACGCTCGTGGGCCGCGCCCCACAGTCGATGCCCGAAGGCATGGTCGAGGACTTCCTGCCAGAAGTGCCGCCATTTCCCAGTTTGGGCGCACCGGCGGATCTTCTTGTACGGCGACCTGATGTTCGCGGGGCACATCACGCGCTGGCCGCGGCGGATCACGCTGTCGCGGCGGCGGTCGCTGACCGTCTGCCGGCGCTGCGTTTGACGATCGACGGCGATCTGCACGCGTCGAACTTTGGCGGCCCGATCGACATGACCACCGTCGCCATCGGCGGTTCGTTCTTTCAGCCGATCTTTGACGCCAACCGCCGCCGTTTCGAAGTTGATCGCCAGGAAGCGGCCGTCCAGGAGCGTCTGGCTGCCTGGACAGACACCTTCCTCACGGCCACGCGAGAAGTGGACGACGCACTTGAGCGTGAGCAGTGGCAAGACGCGCTCCTGATCGAAATCGAGAAACAGATCCGCATCGCACAGGCGCAGTTGGCCGAGGCGCATCTGCAGTACGCCGACGGTTTGGCGGAGTACCTCGATGTCATCAACGCCGTGCAGGTGCTGCAAGGCCTGCAGCGACAGCATGTCGAAGCGCGGCGGCAACGGTTGGTCTATCGCGCAAATCTCTATCTGGCCCTGGGCGGGGATTGGATGCAGGACCTGGAACCGCCGGTGAATACCCGGCGCGTGCTGTCGAAGGAGGAGACATGAACGCACTGGCCAAGAAGGCTCGTCCCGTGATGTCGTTGATTCGTGTGCTGGTTCCCGTGGGCTTTCTCGGCCTGGGTGTCCTGGCGGCAATGACCCTGTTCAGTGCACGTGAACAGCCCCCGCGGGTGGAACGTACCGAGTTGGCCACGGCCGTGCGGACGATCGGCACCGAGCAGGCCAGTCATCGCCTCGATGTGCTGGCATGGGGCGAAGTGAAGCCCAGTCGCACCGTCTCGTTGCAGCCGCAAGTGTCCGGTCGTGTAACCGTGGTTGACGAGGCGCTCACGCCAGGCAGGGTGGTGCCCAAGGGCACGCTCGTGGCGCAGATCGAACGTCGCGATTTCGAACTGGCGTTGCAGCAGACTCAAGCCGGGCTGGCTACAGCGAAGTTCAACCTGCAGGTCGAAGAAGGGAGATCGCGGATCGCGCGCAACGACTTCGAGTTGCTTGGTGGTGTGTTGGGCGATCTATCGCTCGAGGCTGCAGAATCCGATCTCGCATTGCGTGGCCCGCATCTACGTGAGGCCAAGTCGGCGGTGGAAGCAGCCCGGACGCGCGTGGAAGAAGCACAACTGGCGCTCGCCCGTACCAGGGTCGAAGTGCCGTTCGACGCCATGGTGCAGCAACGAACGGTAGCGGAGGGCTCGCTGGTCGGGCCAACCACGGTGCTGGCCACGCTCGTCGGCATTGATGCCTGGTGGGTGGAGGCTGGTGTCCCCATGGAGGAACTCGCCCGCGTGCAGCTGCCTCGTGGTGATGTGCCTGGTGGCGAAGCGACCATCGAGGTTCGGCTGGCCGACGGCACAGCTGCCACCTATGTCGGTCGCATTGATCGACTGCTGGGTTCAGTTGACGGGGCCGGGCGGCAGGCGCGAGTACTGGTGCAGGTGGATCGGCCGCTCGATCAGGCGGTGGGTCAACGGATGCCACTGCTGCTGGGCAGTTATGTCGCCGTCACCTTGCAAGGTCCGTCACGAGATGACGCCGTCGTGCTGCCGCGGTCGGTACTGCGTGAGGGTGATGTTGTCTGGGTGATCGGGGTGGACAGCAGGCTTCGCATTCAGCCGGTCAATGTTCTCGCGGGCACCTTGGACACCGTGATCGTTGATCTCAACCTCGATCAGGGTGATCGCATCATCGCCAGTGCGGTGCCCACGCCTGTGGCCGGCATGTTGCTGGTGGACCAGGATCAGCCCTGATGCGCCGCGGCCTGCCTTCAGAACGCGACGGCCTCATTGGCTGGATGTGCCGCAACCCGGTTGCAGCCAATCTGCTGATGATCACCTTCATGATCGGCGGCCTGTTGATGGCCGGTCGGCTCAAGCAGGAGGTGTTTCCGGAATTCACGATCGACATGGCGATCGTGTCGGTGGCCTATCCCGGTGCCGGGCCGGAAGAGGTCGAGCAGGGTGTGTTGCTGGCCATCGAGGGCGTGGTGGAAGGGCTGGAAGGGGTCAAGCGTGTGTCCTCCACGGCCGCGGAGGGTGGCGGCAGTGTCATCGTCGAGTTGGTGCGTGGCGTGGACGCCCCCAAGGCGTTGCAGGACATCAAGGCCGAAGTTGACCGGATCACGTCCTTCCCGGAAGACATCGAACGGCCCACGGCGCGGTTGTTCTCGTCACGCAATCGAGTGGTGTCGGTCCTGGTGCACGGCGATGCCGACGAACGCACCTTGCGAGAAACCGCCCAACGGCTGCGCGAAGATCTGTTGCAGACGCCGGGGATCACGTTCGCCGAGCTTTCGTATGCGCGGCCGCTGGAAATCGCGGTTGAGGTGTCGGCCGACACACTGCGATCACTGCACCTGACCATCGGCGACGTCGCTAATGCCATTCGCGCCGCTTCGGTGGACCTGCCCGCCGGAGAGATCCGGTCGGAGTCCGGCCGGGTGCTGGTGCGAACGAATGAGCGGCGAGAGACGGCGGCCCAGTTCAAGGACATTCCCGTCATCACGCGGCCCGACGGCACGCGCGTCACGCTGGGCATGATCGCCGACATTCGTGAGGATTTCCGCGAGCAGGATCTTGCCGCGTTCTTCAATGACGATCGCACAATTTCTGTCGAGGTGTATCGCACCGGCATGGAAACACCCATCGGTGTATCCGAAGCGACTCATGCCTTCGTGGACCAGGCCATCTCCAGCGTGCCAGCCGGCATCGATCTGACGATCTGGAACGACGACTCGGTGATCTACCGCGAACGCATCGATCTGCTGTTGCGCAATGCCTACATCGGTTTGGCGCTCGTGCTGTTGATGCTTGGCTTGTTCCTCGAGCCACGCCTCGCGTTCTGGGTGATGCTCGGCATTCCGATCTCGATTCTCGGCTCGTTCCTCTTCATCCCCCTGACGGGCGCGACGATCAACATGATCTCGCTGTTCGCGTTCATCGTGACGCTGGGCATCATTGTGGATGACGCCATCATGGTGGGGGAAAACATCTACGAGCAGCGACAGCAGGGGTTGCCGGTGCTCGACGCGGCTATCGCTGGCGCCAAAGAGATATCGATGCCGGTGTTCTTCGCTGTCACCACGAACATCGTGGCGTTCGCGCCGATGTTTTTCGTCCCTGGTGGTGAGGGCAAGCTGTTCATGCAGATCCCGGCGATCACGATCAGCGTGTTCTTCGTGTCGTTGATCGAGTCGCTGTTGGTGTTGCCCGCCCACCTGGCCCACAAGGGCAAGGACTCCGCATTCTGGCGGGCCGTGGGCAAGCCTTCAGCACGGTGCCGCGCTGGGCTGCAATGGACCATCGAGCGGTGCTACACGCCGTTTGCCTGGCTGTGCTTTCGCAATCGGTATGCCACCATCACCGCAGGCGTGGCAATGTTGCTTGCATCCATCGGCTACGTCGCAGGCGGTTGGATTCCGTTCACATTCATGCCAGCGATCGACTCGGGTGCGATCATCGTTTCGGGTCGCTTGCCCGTGGGTGCGCCGCGCAGCGAAGCTGACCGTGTGCTCACGGCACTTCAGGATGGCTTCGATACGGCCATCACCGAACTGGAACTGACCGACGCGGTGGACGGCAAGTTCTCCGTGGTGGGGGCCAACCTGAACCCGTTCGGTCCGGTGCGGATCGAAGGCGCCGACGAATCACTCGTCTCGATGTGGGTGATGCTTGATCCTGAGCGGCAGACCGTGCCCGCGTCGGTGATCACGTCACGCTGGAGCGATGCCATCGGGCCGGTTGCCGGTGTGGAGGCGATGTCCTTTCGCGACGGATTCGGCGAGGGCGACAAGCCGCTTGAGATCCGTCTGATTCACCGAGATCGAGATGCGCTCGACGCCGCCGCACTCGATGTGGCGGCCATGCTCGAGGGATACGAAGGGATCCGCGGCGTGGACTCGGGCGTGTCCACCGGCAAGCCACAGCTGAACTTCACGCTCACGCCGGAAGGACGTGCCGCGGGCATCACCACGCTGGACGCGGCCCGGCAGGGTCGTGACGCCATTTACGGGGCTGAAGCAATGCGGCAGCAGCGTGGCCGCGATGAGCTTCGGGTGATGGTGCGGCTGCCCAAACACGAGCGGTCGTCTCTGGGCGTGCTCGACACACTGGTGCTGCGCACGCCCACTGGTGATGAAATGCCGTTGTCAGAAGCGGTGGCCATCACACCGGATCGTGCTCGTACCGCCATTTCCCGCATCAATGGGCAACGGGTGCTGGCGGTATCGGCTGAAGTCGATACGCAGATCACGAACGCCAACGAGGTGATCGTCGATCTTGCCCCCCGGTTGTGGTCCGACATCGCTCCGCGGCATCCGGGATTGACGTGGTCGTTCGAAGGTGAGTTTCGAGATCAGATGGATACGTTCGAGGATCTCGGCACGGGGTACGCCCTGGCCATGCTGGTGATCTTTGGGCTGCTCGCCATTCCATTCAAGAGTTACGTGCAACCATTGATCGTGATGTCGGCCATTCCGTTCGGCTTCATCGGTGCATTGATCGGTCACATCTTGCTTGGCTACAACCTGAACATCATCACGATGTTTGGCGTGGTCGCATTGTCCGGTGTGGTGGTGAACGATTCACTCGTATTGGTCGTGACGGCCAACCGGTGGCGGCAGCGTCATCCTCAGGGCACGGCGATCGATGCCATGATGGTGGCGGGCACTCGGCGCTTCCGGCCGATTCTGCTGACCAGCATCACCACGTTCTGTGGACTCTCGCCGATGATCTTCGAGACGAGCATTCAGGCGAAGTTTCTGGTGCCCATGGCCCTGTCGATCGGATTCGGCATTCTGTTCGCCACGTTCGTGATCTTGTTGATCGTGCCGGCGCTGTACATCGCCGTGGATGATCTGCAGCGCCTGTGGCGTCACGTCGCAGGGGACGAGCCTGACGAGGGCTCCAGCACCAGCTCCCAGTAGCCCACATCCCACCACTGGTCCAATTTGCGGCCTACCTCATGGAACACGCCCACGGGACGAAAGCCGCAGGCTTCATGCAAGGCGACGCTGGTGGGATTCGGCAGGGCGATGCCCTCCACAATGGTGCCGCAGGGCGGTCGTAATAGGGGGAGACAGGTCAATGTCCGAGAACATACAGCCCGAATCGTCCGCAGAATCGGACGCACAGGGGGGATCCTGTGCAGCAAATGCAACAAACAGCCGATATGCAGGGTGATACGGGGTACGCTTGCCTGTGCGCCCCGTGCCGGAGTCCTTGGAGTTTCAGATGCGTCCACGTGCTTTGATGATCGGTTCCATCGCCACCATGCTGTGTGTCACCGTGGCTGGCGCGGAGACATGGTCGGTCGAGCAGGACGGATCGGGCGACTTCAACTCCCTGCATGCGGCTCTGGTGGTGGCCAACAGTGGTGACACCATCGAGGTCGGCCCGGGTGAGTACGACAACGGGCTCCTCCTTCCGATGGTTAACACCGCCGGCATGAGCCTCACCATCCGATCCACACACGGTGCTGATCTCACCGTCCTCGATAGCCAGGAGAACGACCGCGTCTTTGAAGTCGTGGGGCTGCCCTCCGCTGTTGTCACGATCGAGGGCTTCACGATCCGGCGTGGCAAGGCCCATTCCGGGGCCGGCCTGTATGTCGACGGTCCTGAAGTGTTCGTCAATAACTGTGTCTTCTCAGACTGCCATGCGGACTACTCCGGCGGCGCCGTTTGGGCCGAGTCCAACGCGACCTTCGAGTTCTGTCGATTTGAAGACTGCACGGGCCAGCATCAACTCCCTGGTCCGCAGGCCGACTTCTTCCATGCCGAGGGTACCGCTGTCATCGCCTTGAACGGTACGGTGATCTGTGGGTACACGACGGCATCCAACATCTCCGTCGGAGAGTTGGAGAAGGACGACTGGACCTACAACTGGGCCGAGTGTGACAACTGCAACGACAACTGCTTCGACGATGTCGAAGAGGGCACCAACTTCGACCCCGATGCGGAGTGTGACGATGGCACTGGCAGCATGTGGCCGCTGTCCGACCTCGATGACAATGGTCTCTGGGACCAGTGCGAAGCCGACTGCGACAACACGAACATCAAGGATGTGCTCGAGATCGCCATGGGGCTGACCCAGGATCTCGACGGCAACTGGCGTCCGGACAGCTGCGATCCCGACTGCAACGGCGACGGTATTCCTGATGCCTACGAGCTTCTCTTTGGTGATTGCAATGGCAACGGCATCGCCGACGCGTGCGATGTCGAAGAAGAACTGCTCACTGATTGCGATGGCAATGGCATTGGTGACGAGTGCCAGGACGATCTGGAAGACTGTGACGGGGATGGCGTCCCCGATCTGTGCCAGATGAACGAAGGTGGCGATTGCAACGACAACGGCATTCTCGACCTCTGCGAAGTCCTCGACGGGGACAAGGTGGACCTCGATCTCAACGGGTATCCCGATGAGTGCGATTGCCTCGCGGACATCACCGGCGACCGCAACGTCTTCTACGACGAGTTGATCCTGTGGATCCAGAACTTTGGCAACAGCAATGGGGGCACGGGCGACGTCGACCAGAGCGGAATCGTTGATGTCCGCGATCTCATCTACATCCTGACGCGATGGGGCAACTGCCCCTACGATGCGCCGCCGGATGATGATGAAGAAGACGACGACCCCTGATCCCACGTCGAACCTGACCCGACCTCATCTGCGTACCGCTGATCTATATCAGCGGTACGCGTTGTTTGCGGAGGCATCCTTCTGGGTGCCTGTGTTCTTCATCTACTTCGCGTCATTGCTTCCGCTGGAAGACGTGCTGCGGTTGGAAGCCCTCTACTTCCTGTGCGTGGTGATCGTCGAAGTGCCCAGTGGATGGATCGGTGATCGCATCGGTCGGCGGCCCACCTTGCTTGTCGGCGCGGCCTTGATGGCGGTTAGCCATCTGCTCCTGCTCGGCGCGCCCACCGTGATGGGTGTGGTGCCCGGGGGGGATGTGCAAGAGACCAGCATGGGTCTGTTCGCGCTGCTTGCGGTCGGGCAGGGCTTACGGGCTGCGGGCATTGCATTTCGCAGTGGTACCGACACAGCCCTGCACCATGACAGTCTGGACGCAGCTGGAGCGGTGGATCAGTTTGCCGCTCGTGAGGCGCGGGCTGGCCGGATCCGCTTTCTCGGTGGTGCTGGTGCGGCGCTCATCGGCGGCGTTGTTGCCTGGTTCGACCTGCGCCTGCCGTACGTGCTGAGTTTCGTGGTCGCGATCGCCATGTTCGTGACCGTGTTCAAGATGCGTGAACCAGACACCGCTGATTCACGCACCAAGTCTCATCTGGTGCGTCAGGCCGCGCAGTGCATCGGGCAGTGGCGCCGCCCGGTGTTGTTGCTGTTGTTCAGCTACGTCGCGCTGATGCTGGTGCTCAACCACATTCCCTACGAGTACTTCCAGTCGTACATCAAGTCGGTCCTGTCCGATGACCTGTTGAAGGCGGCCGACACGCCGTTGGTCACGGGCCTGCATGTGGCCGTGACGTTCTGGCTGGCCTCTATGGCCTCTGCCCGCAGCATTCGACTACGCAACCGCATCGGGCTCTGGGGCGTGTTGTTGTGTGCCACGGCGCTGCAGGCCATCACCATTGGAATGATGGCCTGGGTGCTGAGCCCGGTGATCGTGGCCCTCTTGCTGCTGCGGTCCTGCCCCCGAGCGTTGATGACACCGCCGCTGAATGCCGCCGTGACCGGTGCCGTGCCGGTGCAGTTGCGTGCCACCTATCTGTCGATGCAGTCGTTGGCGGGTCGTCTGGCCTTCAGCCTCACGCTGTTCGGTCTGGCCTTCGCCGTGTCGGAAGGCGCCGCTGACGATTGGACCGGCATCAGACCGCAATTGGTGTGGTCCACATGGATCGCCGGCGCCGGTGTGTTGTGGGTTGTGGTGTTGACCCTCGTACGACGTCGCCGTGACGACGACACGGGTACGCCAGCCTCGCAGTGAGCCGCTAGTGTGTCCCCATGCCGCCTGTCGACCCTCGTGAATTGACCGCCATCACGGCGCACACTCTCGTCACCGACGTGCTGATGCCAGCGGCGATCACGGCAGCGTTGGACCTGTCCGTGCAGGCGTGTGTCACTACACAACGAGGGCAGCGGCCCGCGGCTGGTGACTTTCAGCCGGTGCAGCCAGGCTGGCGATGGGGGCCGGTATGGTCCACTGCATGGTTTACCTGTTCGGGCACCATGCCCGAAGGTGAGGGAGCGCCCGCGGTTCGCTTCAGCAGCGGCACCGAAGCACTGCTCATTCGCGATGGTGAAGCATGGCATGGCCTCGATGCCAATCACGATCTCGTGCGACTGCCGGAAGACGCCTCAGGTGACATGTCCTTCGAGGTGGAAGCCGCCTGCAATCGACCGCTCGGCGCAACATTGTTCTGGTGGGATCCACCGGAAGATCACGCCCGCTGGGCGGAAGACACGCCCGGCCGGTTCGAGCATGCCCAGCTCGTGCGGGTGCATGAGCCCACATGGGAACTGGCAGTGGGCATCGACTTCGGCGTGCGATTGTTGCGTGCCCTCGAGGGCACCGCTCCGCAGGCGCAACAGGTGGCCGATGCGCTCGTGCACGTGGGCACGATGATCGACGACGACGCCGTTCACGAATCGGCTCCGGCGGCACTTCACTGGCTGCGTTCGGCACTTGCCGGGTCACATGCAGACACGCAGGTGACTGCCGTCGGACACGCGCACATCGACACCGCATGGTTGTGGCCCATCGCCGAAACGCGGCGCAAGATTCGTCGCTCGTGGGCCACGGCCCTGCGGCTGATGGATCGGTACGAGAACTTCTGCTTCACCGCCTCACAGGCCCAGCAGTATGCATGGCTGGAGGAAGATGACCCGGCGCTGTTCAACGCCATCGCCGCTCGCGTGCAGGAGGGTCGTTGGGAAGCTGGCGGCACCATGTGGGTGGAGCCTGATTGTCAGGTGCCTTCGGGCGAGTCGCTGATACGGCAGTTCATCCACGGCACGGCCTGGTGGCAAGATCGATTTGGTGCAGCGGGATCACAGTCGGTGTTGTTCCTGCCCGACACCTTTGGCTTCCCCGCGAGCCTTCCGCAACTGGTGAAGCTGGCCGGTCTGGAGCGATTCATCACCAACAAGATCTGTTGGAACGAGGTGACGGCCTTCCCCTTCGTCGATTTCACGTGGCAGGGCATCGATGGCACGCGCATCGCATCGCACTTCACACCTGGTCACACGTACAACGCCGAGCTGGAACCCAAGGATCTGGTCGGTGCGCAGGCCAACGCCATGGCGGACAGACATGGGCGCTCTACAGCGTGGATGCAGCCCTATGGATGGGGTGACGGCGGCGGTGGCCCGACTGACACCATGGTCGAGCGTGCCCGCTGGAGTGGGTCCGCCCCTGGTTTGCCCCAAGTGACGATGGGCACATTGGGTGGTTTCACCCGACCCGAAAGCGTTACACCGCCAGCCATCTGGGACGGCGAGTTGTATCTGGAAATGCACCGTGGCACGTTCACGTCGCACGGCTGGCTCAAGAGAGCCAATCTGCAGGCTGAGGAATCGTTGCGGCTGGCTGAACTGCTGAGTGTGGGCGATGCCGTGGGACGAATCGAAACGCGCCGCGCCCTGGTGGAGGCCTGGCGCCGTCTGCTGCTGCAGCAGTTCCATGACATTCTGCCTGGTTCATCGATTGGTGCGGTGTACGAGGACTGCCGGAGGGACATGGCGACCGTGCAGATGGAAGCGGCGTCACGCATCGATGCGCATGTCACGGGCGACACCCACGCGTTCAATCCGGCGTCGACCACACGTTCAGGTGTGCTGGCTGACGACGCAGGCCGCTGTCGCTGGTTCAGTGATGCGCCACCCTTGGGGTGCGTGGCATTGACGGACACCCTGCCTGCCGATGTCCAGCCGGTCGAGGTGGACGGGCTCACGTTGAGCAACGCCATCGTGTCGTGTCGAATTGGTGACGACGGGTGCGTACATGACCTCAAGGCGCAGGGGGCGACGCGTGCATTGGCAGGCCCGCTCAACACGCTGCATCTATACCGCGATCGACCCAGGCGGTGGGAGGCCTGGGACATCGACCGCGAGTATCGCGATCACGAGATCGATCTTGCGCCGGCCGCATCAGTCGAGTGTGTCTCGAGCGATCCCATGTGTGCCATCATCGAGGTGAAGCGAGACATTGCCGACGCCAGTGCCGTCGTGATGCGATACATCCTGAGGGCTGGCTCGCCCGTGCTCGAGGTGGAGTGCAGCATCGACTGGGCACAGTCGCGGCGTCTGCTGCGGTGCGAATTCGGCACCGACATCAGGGCGAGTCAAGCGACCTACGGCATTCAAATGGGCCACATTCGTCGGCCCACGCACGAGAACACGGCATTCGACGCTGCTCGCTTCGAAGTGCCGGGCCATCGCTGGATGGATCTGGCCGAATCAGGATGTGGTCTTGCCGTGCTGGATCGTGGGATCTACGGACGCAGCGGACTGCACGGCCGATTGGGGCTGTCGCTGCTGCGAGCGCCGGAGTTCCCCGACCCCGACGCCGATCGAGGCGCGCATGTATTGCGGTGGGGGCTCATGCCGCATGCAGGGTGCGCCTTGCAGGCAGGCGTGGTCGCCGAAGCTGAAGTGTTCGCTGGGCGTGAGGCCATGGCGACGCAGCCTCAAGCGGCACCGTTCAGCATGGACGTGTCGGCACCGGCCCAGGTGGAGATCATGGCATGCAAGGGGGCCGAAGACGATCGTGGAATGATCGTGCGGCTGGTGGAAGTACACGGTGCACATGGCACTGCCACGATGCACTGGCCCGCGGCCTGCGTCGTGTCGTCGTGTGACCTGCACGAACAACCGCTCGGCCTCGACGGACTGCACCATGATGGCGATACGACCATCGTTCCGCTGCGGCCCTTTGGTGTGGTCACACTCCGTATCGAGCCGACTGCGTGACCACGATTGACTGGATTCTCGTCGCGGCCTTGCCCATCGTGCTGGCGATCACGGCGCTGACCACGCGGCGTCACGCCAAGACCGTGTCGGGCTTTCTCGCCGCCGAACGATGCGCCGGGCGCTATCTGATCACCGTGGCCTACGGGATGGCGCAGGTGGGCGTGATCTCGCTGGTGTGGTTCTGGCAGCAGTACTACGACGTCGGATTCACGTCGATCTGGTGGGGCTTTCTGGAGGGGCCGGCCCTCATCATCATGGCGTTGTCAGGGTGGGTGATCTACCGGTACCGCCGCACTCGTGCCCTAACCATGGCGCAGTTTCTGGAGATGCGGTATTCCAGACGGTTCCGCATCTTCGCCGGATTCGTGGCATTCGCCGCCGGCCTGGTGAATTACGGCATCTTCCCGGCCGTCGCCGCCCGCTTCTTCATCGTGCTGTGGGATCTGCCGCCCGACGTGATGGTCGGTGGGTTCTCGATGGGCACCTTCGAGCTCATAATGCTGGCGCTGCTGGTGCTGGCGTTGTTCTTCGTATTCCTTGGGGGGCAGATCGCGGTGCTGGTGACCGACTGGTTGCAGGGAACGATCTCCAACTGGGTGTTCCTCATCGTCATGGTGTTCCTGCTGTGGCTGGTGCCCTGGTCTTCGATCGAAACGGCGATCCTTGATCGGCCGGCAGGTCGCTCGCTGGTCAACCCGTTCGATCTGGGAGACGAAGGCCGCTTTGACGCCTGGTACTGGCTGATCTCGGTGCTGGTGCTGTTCTACGGCATGCTGTCCTGGCAGGGCACAAGTGGCTATCACGCTTCGGCGATCAACGCACACGAGGCCAAGATGGCCAACATCCTCGCGGGCTGGCGTTTCCGCGTGCTCATGTTGATCACGCTGCTGTTGCCGTTGTGCATTCACGCCGTGCAGCACGATCCCGCGTTCGCGGACACCGCCGCCGCCATCCAGACCGTGGTGGACGAAGCGCCAACGGCGGCCGTTGCGGCCGAGGTGCGGGCGCCCGCAGCAGCTCGCGCCATGCTTCCGCCCATCTTGATGGGGTTGTTCTCCATGGCGTTGGTGGGGGCCTTCTTGTCGACCAACGACACCTATCTGCACTCCTGGGGCACGATCCTCGTGCAGGATGTCGTGCTGCCGTTGCGTGGCGGCAAGCCGCTGTCGGCACGTGCGCACTTGTGGGCGTTACGGGGCGGCATTCTGTTGGTGGCGGTCTTCGCGTTCATATTCAGCATGTACTACGAACCGACACAGTATGTGTCGATGTTTCTTGCCCTCACCGGCGCGGTGTTCTTCGGCGGGGCTGGGTCGGTGATCATCGGTGGGCTGTATTGGAAGCGTGGGTCCACGCCGGCCGCGTGGGTGGCCATGATCGTGGGCATCACGCTCTCTGGCGGCGGCGTGGTCATCAAGCAGCTGGATCAAGGTGCATTTGTCACGGGTCCGGTGATCGAAGTTCATGTGGGTGACGCGGTCACACACGCTCCGGTCGACGAGGGTGGGATGCGCGTACACGTGGAGGGCGTGACGGGGTCGTTGGTCGTGGACAGCACGCTCGCGGACGATGGGTCCGCGGCCATGCAGCTGGTCGATGATGCAGGAGCGCCGCTGCAGTCATTCTCGCTGGCGGCCGGGTCCGAACACGTGTTGGCTGAAGGTGATGTCTGGCTCGCACATGTGGTGCACGAGACTGGCATGTTCGATGCCCTCAACCGGTTCTTCCGCTGGGTGCAGGTGGGGCTGACCGGACAGGTGCTCACGTTCTTCGCCATCGTGGGTGCGGTGTTGTGCTACGTGCTGGTGTCGCTGCTCGGGCCGAGGCACGAACACGATCTCGACGCGCTCTTGCACCGAGGCGAGCACGCCCTCGAGGGCGAAGATGCTACAGGTGAACAGGCTGCCACGTGGCTCATGCGCCTTGGCTTTGACGCGGAAATGACCCGCTGGGACCGCATCGTGACCGCGGTCACACTGGCCTGGCCGTTGGTGTTCACCCTAGCCCTGGTGGTTGGCATCGTGGCATGGTCGATGGGCATCACGCTGGACGACGCCACGTGGGCGAAGCTGTGGAAGGGCTACTTGTATCTGGTGCTTGTCGTCGGCGGCATCGTGACATTGTGGTTCACGATCGGCGGGGTGCGCGATCTCATGCGGTTGTACAAACGGCTGCGCATGGCGCAACCTGATGCCGCCGACGACGGTAGCGTCCGGCCCTGAACAGGGCGTTGGGGAGAGGGGCAAGAAAGATGTGTGGGTCAGGCGGTCGGTCGCCGATTCATACCCGGTCCCGCATGGACTTCGGGGGCTGGAAGGCCAGGCAGGGTTCAACTTCGATGGTGACATCGTGGGAGTCACGGTAGGTATCGCTTTCGCCTTCCTTCTCCGTGGAGGCCACGGCGATGATCCGGCGATAGGGGACGAATGCACGAATGCGGCGAAGGGGAAGATTCACTTCGAAGTGATCTTCACAACACAGCAGCAGCTCGGCTTCGTCGAAGCGAGTGGGTGACAACAGATTGATCCGAACACGGCTGTGCAGGAAATTCTGCAACAAGTCCCGGAGGGTCTTGAACCGTGGGTGATGTTCGGCGCGGGGGAGATCAGGTTCCTCTTCTTCCGGTTCGGGCTGCAGGAAGGTGAGGCCCTTGATTTCGTTGGCCTTGGTCCACGTGTCGTGGCCGATGGGCTGCACATCGCCATCTTCAGTGAGCGTGCCATCCAGTGCTGCAGCACGGAGGGCATCGGCGCTCATCCAAGGGGAAACGGTATCTCCCACCCTGAATCGATAGCGAGCACTTGCGTTCACTGCCGTGGTCATACAGCACCTCCATATGGGCGCGGCACGATGTCGCACCACACATGGTGTCGCGCGCCGTGGCGAATTTTGCAAGTGTTGACCTGAGATTTTTCCCTGTGATGCAGGGTCAATCGAGTGTTCGGATCAGCACATTTGTGAACTCGATCCCACTGCCATGGCTCTGCAGACCGATGGGGCCCCTGAGCGCAACTCCGGGCAGGTGCGCGTTTTCCAGCACAGTGTGCTCGTTGAGGACGACCGTCAGGCGATCTCCTCGCATCCGGATAAAGAAGCGGTTCCACTCACCAACGGGTGCATCGGCGGCGACACGCGGGGTGACGTCAGCCCGCACTTGGGGCGTTTGGCGACCATCGGTGCGATAGCCGTACACCTCGCCCGACCCCACCGGCCAGGCCCAGATGTTCACCTGACTCTTGCTCGAACCGCGCAGGTAGATCCCGCTGTCGCGTTCATCGATCCGCACGGTCTGATTCGATCCGTCCTCGTTCTTGGCAACAGAACCGTCGGGCAAAATAACCGGTCGATCCATGGGGCCTTGGCTGTCGCCGATCCAACGCCAGTCGCACACGAGATCAAAATCCCCGTAGTCATCGCTGGTCCAACAATCGCCACCGTTGCCGTTGTGTACGAGTCGGCCACTCTTGACCGACCAGTTGTCTTCCTTGCCCTTCGGTGGCGTCCAGCCGGAGAGATCAAGTCCATTGAAGAGTGGACGAAAGCCCGTGGCCGCATTGGCGCTGGCAGCCTGAGGTGCCGGTTCGGATGGCAGTTCCTTGATGCGGAGGTTGCGGAAGTCGACAGGTGTGCCTTCAGCTTCCAGGCAGATGTAGCCACGGCGTGGGTTGCAGTCGTATCCGCCGCTGACCACCTTGCCGTTGTTGGCGAGCGTGATGCGGCCGTCAAGGCACTCGATGCGATAGTGGTTCCACGCACCGGCGCCCTTGGTGCGAGCTTCACTGGGGAGGCAGCGGGCCCATCCCGCCGGGTGGGGTCGATCGGGCGTCATCGTGGCCCCCCAGATGGAAAAGATGTCGCCTTCGCTGGTGTAGTTGGGTGTCTCCACGCCAAGCATCACCTGCACTTCGATGGCACGGGAGAATGGCACGCCAAGGTGGGGCAGCGCGTCGGACCACACGAACACGCCGGCATTGCCCTTGGGTTCGTGGTGTCGCCACTCCAATTCCAGCACGAAGTTCTCGTACATGCGGTCAGTGCGGAGCAGGCACACCGGCTTGCCTGTGCACTTGATCATGCCATCCTCGGCTTGCCACGTAGACTCGGCGCCGTTCACATTCACCCAGCCGGCGAGCGTGTCGCCGTTGAAGAGATCAACGAATTCAGAATCAGGTGCGCCGGCGGCCAACGCCACGATCAGTGTTGTTGCATGAAGCATGTCAAGGATGCTAGCCAAAGCAACACGGTTGCAGCTAGGGTTCACGTCCATGAAGGGACATGACGAATGACCAAGCGACTGGGAATCTTGATGGGGGGTGGCCCTGCGCCCGGTGTGAACAGCGTGATCGCTGCAGCCACGATTCGCGCCCGTCTCGAGGGCGTCGATGTACTTGGCATCCACGACGGTTTCTCAGGGTTGATGTCGGGCGCTCCACACCTCGAGCCACTAACGATCGACCGCGTGAGCCGTATCCACTTTCGCGGAGGGTGTGTGCTGGGTACATCGCGGGCCAATCCCACCAAGACCGCCGACGGCGTTGGACACTGTGTCGCTTCACTCAGTGCTGCGGGCATCGACAGCCTGCTCACCATCGGCGGGGATGACACGGCGACCAGCGCGTTGCGCGTCTCCGAAGCGGCTGATGGCGCCCTGCAGGTGGCCCATGTCCCCAAGACGATTGACAATGACATCGATCTGCCGGCCGATGTCGACACGTTCGGCTACGAAACTGCCCGCAGCGAGGGCGCGCAGATCGTGCAGAACCTCATGGTCGATGCTCGGACCACCGGCCGGTGGTACATCGTGGTGGCCATGGGCCGCAAGGCGGGCCATCTGGCACTGGGCATCGGAAAGTCTGCCGGCGCCACGCTGACGATCATTCCGGAAGAGTTCGGAGATCACAAGGTCACCCTCGATGCGGTGGCCGACACCATTGTCGGGGCCATCGTGAAACGCAAGGCCGACGGTCGTGATGACGGTGTCGTGATCATCGCCGAGGGTGTGTGTCTGGCCATCGATTCAGCTGAGATGGCGTCTCTGGGACACGTGGAGCGAGACGAACACGGCCACGTTCGCATGGCGGAACTCGATCTGGGACGAGCCCTCAAGGACGAAGTGCGGCGTCGATTGTCGGAGTTGGAGTGCGCGACGACGGTCGTGTCCAAGGAACTCGGGTACGAGTTGCGCTGCGCCGACCCGGTGCCGGCGGACATGGAGTACACGCGAGATCTGGGGTACTGCGCCGCCAAGTATCTGTTGGAAGGCGGCAGTGGGGCGCTGGTGACACTGCAGCGAGGCCACTTCCGGCCGGTGTCACTCCAGGACTTGATCGACGTTGACACGGGTCATGTTCGCGTGCGTCAGGTGGACATCGCCAGCGCACGATATGCCGTGGCCCGGCGATACATGATCCGATTGCGTCGAGATGACTTCGAAGATGCGCAAGCCATGCAGGCCATGGCCGCGTGCACGTGTCTCGATCCAGAGGCCTTCGCGGCACGATTTGGACCGGTGGTCGATCTCGAGCCACCCCCGATGCAGTTCGCAGATCTGCTCGGTTGAGCGGTGCACTACCACTCGCCGGCGTAGTCGACATTCCAAGGCGCTGCATCCCGCACAGCGAGTTCGTGCAGACGCCGCGCAAACTGCCGCAGATGCAACGCATCATGGGCGATCCATGCGCCGAGCAGCTCGCCGGCGTGCATGTCACCGAATCTGGGATGCGTCTTGACCGCCTGCAGCTGCATCGCCTCAAGTGTCCCCAGCCACTGCACGGAGTCTCGGCGTTCGGTGGTGAACGCGTCGACGAGGGCACCCACATCGGAGGTGTCGATGTCCAGCACGTCCTTCTCGGGATCGATTGGATCCCATTCCAGCGAAGGATCATCGAGAAGCCGCTGCAATCGAGGCCGAAAGTCCACGCGTTCTTCCACAAGCAGATGGGCAGTGATCATCGCCATACTCCATCCACCGTGGGGAGGCACCCAGTGCAGGTCTTGAGCGGAGACAGCGCCGACGCACGACCGCATCAGCGTGGGGAAGTGGTCGAGTCGGTCGATGATCGCCTCAAGGTGCACGATCCGATGGTACTTGGCTCAGCGGGCCTTCACCGGCCAGTCGAAGGTGTTCAGGTACCGCACCATGGCGGCGGCCGTGGGGAACCGCTCGATGATGCGATCCTTGCGTAGGCCACGCACGATGTCCTTCACCACCTGGGGTTGTGCTGCGTAGCGGGCGCGGCCGCCGGTGACATCGTGCAGGATGCGAACGAGTTCGCAGATGTCAGCACGACGTTGCGCAGCAGTGGGGCGTCCCCAGTGGAAAAAGTCGAGCACCTTGGCTTCAAACGAGAGGCCGCGGCGTCGCACGAGCACGTTGCCCCAGTGCAGATCACCGTGGTACTCGCCGGCATCGTGGATTTCGCTGAGGCCGGTGGCCAGGGCACGAATCAGCAGGAGCGCCGACACATGGTCCATGCGCCCTCCGCGGCGACGGACGAAACGGCTGAGTACTTCGCCTTCGACATACTCCGACACCATGCAGGTGAGCCACTCGTTCTGCCATCGCAGGCGTTCGGTGTGGTGGTAGTCGATCACCATGCTGCAGTCGCGCAGGCGTTCAAGTTTCTGGGCGTATCGGGTGAGCACGCGGTCCTTTGGATTGCGATCCGGTCGAAAAACCTTGACGGCCCGAATGGCGTCGGTGCGGCGTTCGCGCACCTTGTACACCTCGCCTTCCCAGCCACTGCCGAGCAGGCGCTCGATCACGTACGTGCCACCGATGACACGGCCAGGTTGGAGATTGAACTCCGGAGCTTGTTGCACTGTGACGCCCATGGGAACGGAGCATTCTACGCCGTCGAGCACGATGTCACTGCCGAACTCATCCCATGCGTCGAGTGACTGGGGCAAGACATCGCCGATCGGGATCCACTGGTCCTGATATCGGAGAAGGCCTGCACGTCGCCGCTGCGGTGCCCCCATGCACTTCGGCCCGGTGAACCCACAAGCAGTGTGTTGCCCGACAGTGCCACCGCCGCCATCCTCAAGATGGCTGGGGCAAGAAGCACATCGCCAGAATCGCACGTTTCCGGCCCGAGGCAAGGGCGTTCATGCGGGGATTGGGGTGATACAGTGGCCACCCTCATGAGAACAGCACTCTTTCGTGATTTGTGTGAGACCCCGGGCGTGCCTGGTCGCGAAGAACGGGTCCGAGCGGTGGTCGAAAACGCCATCGGCGGGCTCTTCGACGAGACCCGTGTGGACGCCATGGGCTCGCTGATCTGTACACGCCACGCCCGAGCCAAGGGCAAGGGCACACCAACACGTGTGCTGATCTGCGCCCACATGGACGAGATCGGCTTCTACGTACGACATGTGGATGACCGTGGCTTCGTATGGGTGAATCCTGCAGGCGGTTTTGATCCTCGCAACCTGTTCTCCCGCCGAGTGCTGGTGTGCTGCAAGAGCGGCGACCTTCCTGGCGTGATGAACCCAGGAGGCAAGCCAATTCACATCTCCTCGCCGGAAGAGCGAAAGTCCATTCCAGAGCCGCTGCAGTTCTGCATCGATCTGGGGATGACGGCTGCAGCCGTGAAGCGCAAGGTAAAGGTGGGAGATTTCGTGGTGATGCACGAGCCGTTTCTCGATCTGCCCGAAGCCTTCGTCTCCAAGGCGATCGATAACAGGCTCGCCTGCTTCACCGCGATTGAGGCGGTGCGCAAGATCGACAAGGCACGCAGCGCCGCTGGAAAGCATGCCTGCGAGATCGTCGTGGCGTTCACCACGCAGGAAGAAGTCGGGTTGCGTGGTGCGTTGACGGCAGCGCAGAGTGTGCAGGCCGACATCGGTGTGGGCCTCGACACCACCTTGTGCTGCGATACGCCTGGTGTGCCGGATGTCGATCGGGTCACGAAGATGGGCGACGGTGCCGGTGTGATGTTCATGGATTCGTCCATGATTGCCGATCAGAAACTGGCCGAGTCGATGTGTGCCCTGGCCAAGAAGAAGGGCATCAAGCATCAGCGGTGCATCCTGCCTCGAGGTGGTCAGGATGGCGCGGCCATTCAGCGATCCGGACACGGCGTGCCCACGGTCGCATTGGTGTGTGGCACGCGGTACATCCACACGGTCACCGAGATGTGCTCGAAGAAGGATCTGCAGGCCACGATTGATCTGTTGGCCGTCTGGCTGGGTAGCCTGAAGTAGGAGCGACACGATGATGCTGCGACGAACACTCTGGATTGCGTTGATTGGAGCCTGTCTGCTGCCATCGTTGGCACTGGCCACGGCTCGATCGGCCCAGCTCGAAACATGGAAGCTGGATCCAGTGCATTGCATGGCGCTCTTTCGCGTGCAGCATGCTGGTGCCGGTCAGTTCTGGGGTCGGTTCAACGATGTCACGGGTACCGTGACCTATCCTCGCGACGACTCGTCGGCGCCTGAGTTCAATGTCACCGTGGCGACCAAGAGTATCGATACGGGCACGGCCAAGCTCGACCGCAATCTCCAGGGGCCGGATTTCTTCAACGCTCGCGAGTTCGAGACGATGACGTTCAAGAGCACTGGCGCCGAGCGAATCGGTCCGCGCAAATGGAAGGTCAAGGGCGATCTCACCTTGCTTGGCAAGACCGAAGAGGTTGAAGCCGTCATCGAGACCACCGGCGTGATCGGGAACCCCGTGGTCGCCAAGGCTGGCTGGGAAGCCACCTTCAGCGTCTTTCGCAGTGACTTCGGCATGAATTGGGGCGTGGACAATGGTGCCCTCGGCGACGAAGTGCGACTCATCGTGGGCTTGGAAGGTGATACTGGTCCTGGTGCCTGACCGGGCCATGGAGGTGCAGGCATGGATGCCATGATTGAACAGGCCATGTGGGCCGTTGGAATGCCCGCCGCCATCTGTGCGGGGCTGCTTGCCTTGGCGTTGTTCGTGCCGGCCTTTCGCCGACACGCTGTTCTGGCGGACGCGGCGTGTGCACTGTGTCTGCCACTGGCCGCCTTCATCACATTCATAGTGGAGAAGGGGCTGCCGACACTTCCACCTGAACAGAAGTGGTTGATTCTCCCGTGGACATTCCTGGCCGGCGGCATGCTTGGTGCAGGCGTGTCGGGCGCCTTCGGCACACGATCGCCTTCGGTTGCATCAGTGATTGCCGCGGCGATCGCCGGTGGTGTGGCTGGATGGTTGTTGGTGCTGCCTGATCTGGACGGCCTGGATGCTCGCATCACGCTTGGATTGCAGGTGGGTATTGGCGTGCTCGTCATGGCGGCCATCATGCGACAGGCCCGACCCGTGCTCACATGCACGCTGATCTGGGGCGCCGGTGCGGCCTTGAGCCTCACCTTGCTCGCGTCATCGAACATCACCCTGTCGTTGGCAGCAGGGGCCATCTCGGCCACGGCGGCTGCGGCGGCCATTCTGTTGAGCATCGGCGCGAAGTCAGCCCCGCAAGGCCGATTGGGTGTGGGTGCCGCAACTGGCCTAGCATGCGCCCTCGTCATGCTGGTGGTGATCGGTGTGCGGTATGACAACTCATGGGACGGCATTCCTCAGTGGCGATGGTGGATGTGCATCGCCGGTCCGTGTGTAATGTTGATCTTGCCGTTTGCCACCACGAAGGGCCGCGTGGCGGCCGTGCTGGTGGGGGGCCTGCTGCCAGCAGCGGTGACCGCCTGGCTGGCGATCGAGATGGTGCAGGACGCCATGGACGTGGGCTTCTGAGCCATGCCCGTGCTCGACGCGCTGTGGGCCTCGGTCTCGAGCCGCCCGTTGTCCGCCGTCTGCACGACATCTGTTCCTGCTGATCGCGGCGCGACATGCGAACTGATGGTGGTGTCGGATGGAGACCGCACCTTTGTCGCCAAGATTCCCAGCGCATCGCTTGATCCGGCCCGAGCAGGTCGAGAAGCATGGGTGTTGCAGCACCTGCTGCCCTACCTCGGTGTGCATGCACCGGTTGTGCATGCCAGTCTGGACACGGCATACGGCCCAGCACTCTTGCTCAGTTGCTGCGGCCGGACGGATGGCGATGTGGGCGCGATCGCCGATGTGGATACGGTCGAGCAGGTGCTCAAGGCCCTCACACCTGTGCACCGGTGCGAGGCGACGCAGGCCATGCAGGAGATCTTGCCGCGATGGGGTGTTGGCACCACCCGTGGTAGCACACCGCATGGGCGCCGTGTCAATCGCTATGCCCGGCGTTGGCCCACGGCGATCGGCCACTGGGCCGCGGCCGAGGATGTGTCGTGGTTGACCGCACTGGCCCAGGACATGACCGCGCACTTGCCCGCAGATCTCGCCCTGCTCGCTGCGTCAACCGGCCGATTGATGCACGGCGATGTGCACGCCGACAACCTCCGCTTCGACGGCGATCATGTGTGGCTGCTGGATTGGCAGACGGCCTCGATCGGCCCACCGATCATCGACGTCGCCCTGTGGCTCACGGCGCATGTCGGGCCGGAGTCGGCCGACGATGCACTGGCATTGGCACGGGCGCACCTGGAGCGTGTTGGTCTGCCATGGTGTGACCGGCTGTGGACGGCCGCGGTGCGGTCCACCTTCTGTGGTCTCTGTAGCGGATATGCCACACGACTGCCCGACGCCATCGGCGCACGCGAAGTGGCCGCCACCAAACGAGCGTTTGCCTCTGACGGCGTTGCCGGTTGGGTATCGCACATCGGCTGCTGAGCGAGTACCCTTCCGCCCTTGCACATGGAGGTGCACATGGGTGTTCGAACACTGTCGATGATCATGAGTGCGGCGCTGCTGCCAAGTGCACAGGGCGATGTCACCGTACACACGGTGCATGGCGACACCCTCCGAGGGACGGCGGTCACCACCACGCACGGACACGTGTACGTACAGCATCCGGTGTTCGGTGTGCTCAAGCTGGCCCAGGATGAGGTGGCCGGGATCGATGCTGGTGACGAAGACTCCAGTCATGCGCCCTTGCACGTGGGTGTGAATTCTGCAGCGACGCAAGCGATGGCCGCCGACGTGCTGGCCTGCGCCGAAGCGGACGAACCAACGCCATGGACAGGCACGCTGGGCGCGGCAGTCACGGCCAGCTACACGACACAGGACACGCTCAATCTTCGCCTGCACGGCAGCCTGAACCATGCAGACGACACCGGCACGACCACACTCAAGGGCACCTGGTATCTGAACACCACCGAGGGTTCCGTGACCGACAATGACGCGCTCATTCGTGGGGAGCGCCAGTGGGCGATGCAGGATCCGGCCTTGGATGTGTTCGCCCAGGCCACATGGCAGTTCGATCAGTTCGAGTCATGGGGGCACCGCGTGAGCCCGTATGCGGGGATCGGTTGGCAGGCGATTGACGAAGACCATGTCCAGTTGCAGCTCAAAGGTGGTGGTGGGGGCACGTGGGAGTACGGCTCAGGCATGACTGAACCGCAGTTGCTGCTGGAGGCCGACGGCTCGCTGGTGATCGGCGAGCGGCAGCGTCTTGTGGGGCAGGCTTCCATCGCGCCCAACGTGAATGCCTGGAGTGACTACCTGGCGACGGTACGGCTGGAGTGGCAGATGCTGCTGCGTGACGACCGCACCGTGGCCTGGAGTGTGGGGGTGCGAAACATCTACGATGCCACGCCAGCGTCTGGAACCGCGGCCAATGATCTGAAGCTCTGGACGGGGCTCAACTGGACATTCTGACGCGGTGCAGGGGGGCACGACCGCCGATCTTCAGGTCTGATGCAATGTTCGGCACGTGTCGCAGTTGCACAACCTGAGACCGGGCACGCTGCGGTGTTCCCGCGGCGCTCGTTAGGCTCTGGTCGTTTTGACGCTTCATCACCTTCAGGGGTCCCATCGATGATCACCACCACGTTGTTGCTCGCCACATCTTTCGCCACCATTCAGGGCTTTGATGCGCCGCCCGTTGCCGTGACGGTCTATCCCGATCGAGCCTGGGTGGAGCGACAAGTGGAAGTGGAACTCGCGCCTGGAGCACAGACGATCGTGGTTAAGAACCTGCCGCGCGGCTTGCTGTCCGACACATTGCAGGCTTCCGCGTCGGGGCCGGCCGCGGTGACAGACGTGCAGTTCACGGCGCGAACCGTCAAGACGCCTGCAGGCGATCGCGATGAACTTGCTCGCGTGCTGGACGAGGCCGAAGACGCACTGCTTGTCGTGATGAACCGGCTCGCCGTACTGGAATCAGAGCAGGCCTTTCTCGAAGGCATGCAGGCCAAGGCGGTGCAGGCCGCATCCGAAGCCGCCGGCACCAGTGCATTGGACACTGCGGCGATCAAGCAACAGATGGAGTTTGTCTCCCAGCAACTCACTCGCGTGCTGGACCAGAAGATTGCCGTGCATCGTGATCAAGAGCGTGCACAACAGGCAGTCGCCGCCGCGCAGTCCGCATGGGAGTCTGCCGGTGGTGCCACCACTGAAGAACGCTTCGCGACAATCCACCTGCAGGTGGCCCGGGCAACGTCGTCCACGATCACGGTGTCTGCATTGCAGCATCATGCCAGTTGGCATCCGGTGTACGACGCTCGAATCAACTCGAGCACGGGTGATGTCGTGCTCGAGTATCGTGCTGCCGTCGTGCAGCAGACGGGTGAGGCGTGGTCGGATGTGGAGATGACACTGTCCACCGCCCAGCCGAGCAACAGTCTGCATCCGCCGTCACTGCATCACTGGACGTTGGCCGAACATGCGCCGCCGCCGCCGCCCAGCGCTGGTCGTGGGATGCGTGGTCGTGGTATGCAGATGCCGCAGGCTGATGCTGCCGTGGCGGAGAACGCCTACGCCTTTCATCTGCAGTCCGCTGTGGGTGGGTCACCGGTGAACGTGACCTACACCCTGCCCGGTCGCGTCGACGTACCCAGCGACGCCAGGGCGGATCGACGCCTGCAGATCGGCACCACCGAACTCGACGGCGAACTCATCCACCTGTCCGTGCCCGGCCAAACTGAAGATGTCTTCCTGCTCGCCGAGGGCACCAACCCCGGTCCGTACCTCCTGCTCCCGGGCGAAGCGAGTCTGTTCGTCGATGGCGGCTTCGTGGGCCGTGCGAGTGTTGCTTCGACGGCCGCTGGCGAACGCGTGAAACTGCCATTCGGTCCCATGCCCACGCTCACCGCCGAGCGAAGCGTGGAAACCAAGCGGGGGACCAAGGGCTTCTTCGGCGACACGAGTCAGTTCGAGCAGGTGGCCACGATCGTGCTGGAGAACTCCGGCCCCACGCCGGTGACGGTGCGTGTGCTTGATCGGCGACCTGTGTCGCAAGATGAACGCATCAAGGTGGAGGTCAAGGATCTCTCCGATCCACTGTCCACCGATCCGGAGTATGTGCGAGACGAGCAGCCTAAGGGCGTGCTGCGTTGGGACATCGAAGTGCCTGCCGGAGCCGTTGGCACCACGGCCCGCATCGTGCAGTGGACACTGGATGTGCGTTGGCCCAAGGACATGTCCATCACCGGTCTGTGATCGATTGGCCACCCCTCAGAATGAACAGCGGGCACTCGCCTTGGCGAGTGCCCGCTGTGTTCAATCACAAGATGCTTCGGATCAGCAGTTGCTGCCGAAGTGGGCAAGGATCGTGAGGACGTCATCCACGGTGTAGTCGTCGCCGAATCCGGCAATCGCCATGAGGAGGTCATCCACGTCCACGCTGCCCGAGCCATCGATATCGCCGGGGCACACGGGCTGATCGTCGCATTCGCGGGCCGCCACTCGAATGGCGTCCACGCCTGCTTCCACGACTGACTGCGTGTCACCGCCAATGTCTGACGCTGTGAACCGCAGCTGAATCGTGTCTGCACCCGGTGCGAGATCGGCCAGATCCCAGGTTACGTTGACCCAGCCACCATCCACATCCGCCCCGTTGGGGCCGACCGTCTCGAGCGTTGTCCAGCCTCCGCCATTGACGGACATCTGCACCACGAATGAATCGGTGTAGGGCGAGGCGCCGAAACTGTTGTGGAACCAGCGGGCATAGGACAGTTGTGCGTTCTGCACACCAGAGATATCAATCACACCGGACATGAGCATCGTGGAGCCCTCGTCCACATCGCTGTTGCAGCTGTCGGCCGACGAGTTGTCGGTGAGCCAGCAGGCACCTGAGCCGTCGAAGTCCGCCGGGGGATCGCCCCGCTGGCAGTTGACCGGCACGCCTCGGTTCCAGCCGCCGTCTAAGGCGGTGGTTTCCACGCTCCAATCGCCGTTGGTCTGGCCATTGTCTTCGTAGGCCACGACGACCGTGCCGATGGTCCAGCTGTACGCGTTGGCGCTGCCACCGCTGGGCTGCTGCACGAGACCGTCGGTCACGCCTTGGCAGGACAGGAAGAAGCCGCTGGTGTCGTCACAGCCGTACCCGGGCACGGAGCCGCTGTAGGCATCGCCGCCGTCATGGTTCATGTCCATGCTTGACCAGCCACCCAGTTCGTTGCGGTAGTGCAACTTCACGCTGCCGGGCACGAGCACGTCCTCACGAGGATCGATCGTGATCTGCACGCCCAGCGGGGTGTTGGGATCGGCTTCCACCGGCACGCTGCTTACCAGCGTGATCTTGGGGCCGAGGAAGGTGGCATCAAGGGCAGCGTCGAGATCGACGATGCCGCCTGTGGCGCAGTTGCCGCTCCAGGGTGCGGAGGGGCGAGCGGTGTTGAGCACAATGTCTCGGACGACATCGGCATCGTTGCCGCCCATCAAGGAGTAGACCATCGCTGTTACACCAGCCACATGGGGGGTGGCCATTGAGGTGCCACTGTAAGAGTCATAGCTGTTGCCCAGTACGGTGGACACGACACCCACGCCCGGTGCAGCGATGTCGACTTCTGTCGGGTGGTACTGCGTGAACGAAGCGAGGCCCTCGTCGACATCACAGGCGCCTACGGCAATGATATTGGTACAGGTATACGCCGCAGGATAGGAGGCGCCGTAGCTGCCACCATTGCCGGCAGCAGCGACGAAGATATGACCGAAATTGTCACCAGCAGCTTGGATGGCATCGAACATGGCCTGTGAAAATCCGCCGCCGCCCCAAGAGTTGTTGGACACCTTGAATCCGGTGGCCGACACGTACTGCATGGACGAAACCGCGTCATCGAGCGATCCACTGCCCCCGGCACTGAGGAACTTCACGCCGGCCATGCGGCAGTT
>JAKVBV010000020.1 GCA_022446965.1 Phycisphaerales bacterium | reverse complement strand
ATGCATTCGGGCCACGGCAAAAAAGAATCTAACAGTTGCTGTGTCCGCGCCTGAATACGCCCAGATACAGACATCTCGCCCCCATTGGCGATATCAGGATGCATACTGAGGATCTGCTCCATGAGGCTCGTGCCCGATCTGGCCATGGCGCAGATCATGATCGCCTCCGACCCGGGCATGGTCGGCCGCTGCCACATCTTCAAGTTGGCGGGTGTGAAACCCTCTGTGTCGGCCTTGACGACGTCATCAAGCAGAGATGGGCGATGCGTGACATTCATGATGGCATGGCCATCCTGCGCGGCCTGCCAGGCCAGGTCGTAGTCACCTTGTTTGTCGTACAACTTGGCAAGCGCAAAGGCGCCGGCCGCCCGATCCTCCTTGGCACCTCCCGCGGCGTCTTTCAGTCGTGTGAACACGTCGACCGCATCGCCCATCCGCTTGAGGCCGTACAGGCAGCGCCCTTCGACCAGATCGCAGATCTGTTCGTTCGTGCCCTTGGCACGAGCCTCTTTGATCAGCGTCAGGGCTTCATCGAAGCGGCTGTTTCGCTCGAGGTAGCGAGCATGCAGTTCTTCGACCGAGCCGGGGTTCTCATTCAACGTGGCCATCTTGGGCGCATTGGTCCGCATCTGTTCGATCCAATGCTCCTCGGCCTCGTTGTCTCCGCACAAGGTCGCATGCATGACTGCGAGTCGGTACAGTTCCGCTTCTTCAACAGGACAACGCTCCAAGGCCTTGACCGCCATCTTCAGGCCCACGCCGAAGTCACTGTTCTCCTTGGCAACCACAGACAGAATGAAGTACCCATCGAAACGTTTGGGGTGATCTTCGACAAGCTGCTCGCCCATCTCCGTGGCGATGCCGACAAGTCCCCGCTTGAGATTTTCCTGTGCCATCTGGCGAGTACGCGCAACGCTGGGGGCCGCGGTGAATCTGGGCTTTCGTTGTGCCATGATCTCATCGTATCGACGCGACTGGGGTCTGATCTTCGCGCTACCATGCACGAATGGCCAAGGAAATGAAGCGTCTGCACAGGATCACATGCAGTCCGGGCCTTGCGCCCGCACTTGAGGCCGAACTCGCCGATCTGGGCTTTGCCGCTTCAGGCCGCGACCACACTGGAGTCGAGCTGCAGTGCACCATGGAACAGGCCATGGTGATCCTTCTGCGGTCCCGCATCGCGTTCCATGTGCTGCAGCGATTCGGCGATCTCTGGGCGGCCGACGCCGATGGCCTGTATGAGGGGGCATCCAAGCTGCCTTGGGAACGTGTGATCCCGGCCAACGGGTATGTCTGTGTTACTTCGGTGGTGGACAACCCGACCATTCGCAATGCGATGTTCGCCAATGTGCGGCTCAAGGATGCCATCGTCGATCGCATCAAGGACTGCTGTGGACGGCGACCGGATGCTGGCTCGTCGATCGAACGTGCCGTGGTCCACCTGTTCTGGAGGGGCGAAGAGGCCACCGTGTGGCTGAACCTCTCGGGCCGCAAACTCAGCGATCGAGGCTATCGACGACTGCCGGGCAAAGCGCCGTTGCGTGAGTCGCTGGTTGCGGCCTTGCTACATGAGGCGGGGTACGACGGCACGCAGCCGCTGGTGGTGCCGTTCTGTGGCAGTGGCACGATCGCCATCGAAGCCGCGTTGATCGCCACAGGGCGTGCGCCTGGATTGCTGCGGCCCAACATGGGCATTCGGCACCTGGCCACGTTTGATCCCCAGGCCTGGGCGCAGGCCCGAGCGGATGCCAAGACAGCCGCACGTGCATGTGCGTCGCCATCTCCGGCGGCCATCATTGCCAGCGATATCGATCCGGACATGCTCGAGGCCACACGCAAGAACGCCGTCACCGCCGGCGTGGATCATCTCATTGACCTGCACTGTTGCGACTTCGCCGCCACACCGGTGCCTGCCGAGGCTGGCATCGTGATCGCACACGGCGAATATGGCAAACGATTGGATACCGAGGGTGATCTCAATGCCACCTATGGGCGCTTGGGCGATTGGTTCAAGCAGACATGTGCCGGGTGGGACGCGTATGTGTTCACCGAGCGATCGCTGATCGGCGCCGTGGGCCTGAAGGCCTCACAGCGCACGCCCTATCCCAATGGCGACATTGACTGTCGCTTTGCCCACTACTCGCTCTTTGCCGGGTCACCGTCGGCCTGATGCCGTGCACGAGCCGTGGCCAACTGCGCCTCGGTGAATACCACACGAAAGCCCAGGTGCGACATGGCCGAATCGGCCGTGGTGGCCATGCGTGCACTGGGCCGGTAACTGCTGCAGTAACTGGGATGGCACAGGAATGACCCCCCACGATGTGTGCGGACATCCGCAGCGGGGGGGTGCCGTGGGTCATCGCTCATCGGTGGGCCTGCTGGATTGCGCACGTCCTTGCCTGATCGTCCGGCATAGAGGTCGTGGTCATAGCGGTCGGCCGTCCACTCCCACACGTTGCCGGCCATGTCGAAGAGTCCGTATCCATTGGGCTCAAACCGACCGACGGGCGCCGTGCCGGTGAAGCCGTCCTGGGCAGTGTTGCGGCTGGGAAAGACGCCCTGCCACACATTGGCATGGCTGGGATCGATCGCCGCTTCCCCCCAGACATGGGTTGCGCCCTGCACCGGGCCACGGGCAGCACGCTCCCACTGGGCTTCGGTTGGCAGGCTGCCTCCGAGCCATGTGGCATAGGCTTGGGCATCTTCATGCGACACATGCACCACAGGGTGATTCCATCGGTCGTCCAGATTGGAGCCCGGGCCCTCCGGGTTCTGCCAGTTGGCACCGGTGACCCACGTCCAGCGTGCGGCGACATCATGCGGCGACGTGCCTGATTGTGGTTGCACGAACACCATGGAGCCTGGGTGTAGAAGCTCATCATCGGGCTTGGGCGTGCCCGGTGGCACCTGGTGCTTGAGGATTTCCCAATCCACCGGTCGCTGCGCGGTCGTCACCCATCCAGTGGCATCGACGAAAGCCTTGAACATGGCGTTGGTCACCTCGGTCCGCTGTATGTGAAACGCATCGACATGCACGCGGTGGGTGGGTGATTCGTCGGGGCGAGCCTGCGGGCCCTCACTGCCCATCATGAACGTCCCGCCAGGAATCGACACGACATGCAGCGCCTCAGGGGCGATGCAGGCTGTGGTCACGACGATGGCGGTGGCGATGCTCCACATCGCCTGCACTCTACCGCCGACGGCGGCGGCCACGGGGGATGCACACGGCCACGGTCAGTAGGGCAGCGGCGCCTGGTGCAGGCAGCAGCATCTGGAAGAACAGCTTGGACGACATCGAGCCCGTGCCACCATCTGCAATGCCGGCCTGCGAGGATGCGACGAACTGGTATTCGTGTCCCTCTTGGAGATCCAGCATGCTTTCGATCGAGGCTTGGCCGGAGGACTGCTGCCAGGCCAGCAGCGTGAGGTCGTCGGTCAGATCCTGAATGAGCACGCTGACACTGCCAAAGGCATCGCCATGACTCATGAGCATCATGTCGATGGCCAGCGCAGCGGACACATCTGAATCGACCACAAAGCTGAAGTCCATCAGCGTGCCCGCGGCGAGCATCGGGCTTGCCGAGAACGCGTTGACCTGCGCCGAGGTGTTGCCAGTGAAGCCCGTGCCGATGTTGAACGTGGCACCGGTGCCAGCCACCATGCCGGTGGGACCGCCGAGGAATGCTGACACCTCCAGCGGCATGCTCCAGTCTTCGTCGAGAATGGCTGGGTCGGTGCCAATCTGGGCAGACGCAAGGCCGTGGGCCTCCAGCACCTCAAAGCCGGCTGACGCCACAGTGGCGATCAGCAGGGCAAGGCACGCAGGCAGGGCAGTAGTCACAGCTGAAAACGACATAATCTGAACGCAAATCCTTGGCCACACCACAGTTGGGGCGGCTCATCGCGGGCACAACAACCCTACGACGATAGGATCCACATCGGTTTGGGAGAAGCTGCAGTTTGGTCAAAACCGCGCGATTGGCGTTTTCGGACCGATTATGCGGACTGGAGGGGCTGCAACCGCCCGCAGTGCCCCTGGAGTGGGGCCTTGCGTGAGGGCTATCGGGCATCAACACCGGGGCCGGTGTTGCCAGCGCCGATGTGTCATCAACTGCAAGTGGTGTGGAGACCAGTCCGGTGGCGAGGAGAACGACGAGGGTGGTCACATGCATGGACGGTGATCCGATCACCGCCACAACTGTGTTCAGCGATCGAGGTGCTGCCGCATCGCCATCAACGTGGCCTTGCCCACGTGATGCTCCATGCCTTCAGCATCGGCGATCGCCTCGTGCTCGGGCACGCCGATCGCCTTGAGGAAGGCCAGCACGATGGCGTGACGCTCGCGTGACTGCCGGGCGAGGCGTCGACCTGACTCAGTCAGGCGGCAGGGGCCGTAGGGGTCCTTGTCCACCAGACGTTCGCCACACAGGCGCTGCAGGGTGCGTGTCACTGTGACGTGACTCACTTCCATGTGCGCCGCGAGGTCCTTCACTCGGCACTCGGATTGACGCTGCAGGATGTCGGAAATCGCCTCCACGTAGTCCTCGGCGGTTTCCGAGGCGTGATCGGCGCGGGTCTTGCTGAATGGGGTGGGTTGGGTGCCCATGGCCTGTTCCGGTTGCTGAATGAAGGGGAGAAGTGTAGCATATGTTACTAATGTTCACTTTGCACACTTCAAGGAGCCTGTGCCCGATGTCTGCCTCCGTTCTTCGATTCATCGCCTGCCTCATGCTGCTCGCCACGGCAGTGCCGGCCATGGCAGGGCTCAAGATTGTCGCCACCACCGGCATGGTTGGTGATGTCGCTGCACAGATCGGCGGCGAGCACGCCACGGTGACCACGCTCTGTGGCGAAGGCGTCGATCCCCACCTGTATACCCCGCGAGCCTCGGATGTCCGCCGCATCATGGCGGCCGACCTGGTGCTCTACAACGGTCTGATGCTGGAAGGCCGCATGGATGAAGTCTTCAAGCGAGCCGCCGAACAGGGCAAGCTTGTTCGCCCCGTGGCGGAGGTGCTCAAGAAGGAGATCCTACTTGCCGACCCCGAACATGAAGGCCACCCCGATCCACATGTGTGGATGGATGTGCGGGCATGGATGCAGGTGGCTGACGGCATCACCAAATCAATGTGCGAAGCCGATCCGGCCAACTGCGCTGCGTACCAAGCCAACGCCAAGGTGTACAAGCGCAAGCTCGACGTGCTGGACAACTTCGTCCGCAACTCCCTTCGCAGCGTGCCTCGTAACCGTCGCGTGCTGGTGACCGCCCATGATGCCTTCAGCTACTTCGGCCGTGCCTACAACATCGAAGTGATCGGCGTACAGGGCATCAGCACCGAGTCCGAAGCCGGCCTCGCCGATGTCAACGGTTTGGTGGACATCCTCGTCGAGCAGAAGATTCCGGCCGTCTTCGTCGAGTCGAGTGTGTCGGACAAGTACGTGCGTGCACTCATCGAAGGTGCAGCAGCCCGTGGTCATACCGTGACCGTCGGTGGTGAACTGTTCTCCGATGCGATGGGCAAGCCTGGCACGCGCGAAGGCACCTACATGGGCATGATGGCGCACAACGGTGAGACGATCACCAAGGCGCTCGGCGGCATCGTGCCGTTCGTTGCCGGTGTGAACGACCACGACGCCACCGGGCACTGAAGTGGCACGCCCGCACGCCGATTCCCGCGTGCCGCGAGGGGGCGAGCATGACGATGCCGCGCCGCTGTCGATCCACGATCTCACAGTGGCGTGGCATCGCAAGCCCGTGCTGTGGGATGTCGATCTGGACATCCCTCAGGGCAAGCTTGCCTGCATCGTCGGACCCAACGGGGCCGGCAAGAGCACGCTGCTCAAGGCGTGTCTCGATCTGGTGCCCGCGGTGTCGGGCGAGGTGCGGGTGTTCGGCCAGCCCTATCGCAAGCAACACGCCCGCGTGGGCTATGTGCCCCAGCGTGAGTCTGTGGACTGGTCCTTTCCCGTCAGTGCGCTCGATGTGGTGGCCATGGGTACATACCGTCGACTGGGATGGTGCAAACCGGTGGGGCGATCGCAACGCGAACAAGCGATGGAAGCACTCGAGCGGGTGGGGCTCGAGGCTTTTGCGCACCGGCAGATCAGCCAATTGTCAGGTGGCCAGCAGCAACGGGTGTTCCTCGCCCGGGCGCTGGTGCAGGATGCAGATCTGTACTTGATGGACGAACCATTCGCGTCGGTGGACGCGGCCACTGAGCAGGCCATCGTGGATGTCCTTCGTGCACTGCGTGACCAGGGCCGCACTGTCGTCGTGGTGCATCACGATCTGCAGACCGTGACCGAGTACTTCGACTGGACCGTGCTCTTGAACATGCGTGTGGTGGCTGCGGGTCCGGTGGGCGATGCGTTCACGGCCGAGCATCTTCGTGCTACCTACGGCGGTCGCCTGACACTCCTGGAGCAGGCGGCTTCGGCACTGGGGCAGTTGGCATCGGGGACGACGAGATCGTCGAATGGGTGAGCGGGGACTGCTCGATGTTCTGCTGTTGCAGGACTACAACACGGCGCTCGTGGTGCTGGGTACGACCACGCTGGGTGTGGCTGCAGGCGTATGCGGCACGTTGCTGTTGTTGCGAAAGCGATCGCTGCTCGGCGACGTGGTGTCACACGCCACCTTGCCGGGTGTGGTTGCCGCATTTCTCGTGATGCAGGCGTGCGGCGGCACGGGAAAGTCACTGCCCGGATTGCTGCTGGGCGCCACGGTTACCGGCCTGCTCGCGGCGTGGTTGGTGCCGGTGCTTCGTCGGGCCAGTGGATTGAAGGACGACGCCATCATGGGGGTCGTCCTGGGTAGTTCCTTCGGATTGGGTATTGCGCTACTGGGCATCGCACTCAACCTGCCCAGTGGAAATCAGGCGGGCCTCGAAGGGTTCATCTTCGGCAAGACCGCATCGATGGTGCGGGTTGATGCCTTGATCATTGGGTTGGGGGCTGCCGTCGTGATCGCTATGACGCTGGCCTTGGCTAAGGACTTTCGTCTGCTGTGCTTCGACGAGCAGTTTGCCGCGTCGATCGGGCGACCAGTTGCCTTGCTCGATGCCGTGCTCATGATGCTGGCCGTGGCGGTGATCGTGATCGGCCTGCAGGCGGTGGGTCTGATCCTCATGATTGCCCTGCTCATCATTCCTGCAGCGGCGGCGCGATTCTGGACAGACGGCTTCATCGCCACCATGTGTTGGGCCGGCGGCATCGGGGCCGTCTCGGGTTGGATGGGATCCACGATCAGTGCGATGCACGCAGATCTTCCAGCCGGTGCCGTGATCGTGCTTGTCACAGGTTGTTGCTTTGCGTTGAGCATGGCCTGCGGGCGGCGACATGGACTTACGCAACGATGGTGGCGGGGCATGGCTCTGCGTCGCCGCGTGGAACGACAGCACCTGTTGAGAGCCATGTTGGAATGCGGTTCGCCCGGAACACATGTCGCTTTGAACCAGTTGCACGCGAATCGGCGATGGCGTGCCTCGGCCCTGCAGCGAGAACTGCGCCGCGCCGTGCGATCGGGCGAATTAGACGTGCATCCGGAGGGGTGGGTGCTGACGCCATTGGGTGAAGTGGGCGCACGACGCGTTGTCCGCAATCACCGATTGTGGGAATTGTTCCTGATTCACCACGCCGACATCGCACCGTCTCATGTGGACCGCGACGCCGATCTCATCGAACACGTGCTCGACGCCGAGCTCGTGGCGGAATTGGAAGCACTGCTGGATCCAGGCGAAGCACTGCCGAGCAGCCCCCATCCGCTGGAGCGACGGGCACCATGAGTTTGGACTACGACACGCTCGTGGTCCTAGTGGCCTGTGTCGCGGCGATGGCCTGCGCCTTGCCGGGTGTGTTTCTCGTGGTGCGGGGCATGGGGCTCATGGGCGACGCCATCTCGCACGCCGTGCTGCCGGGTATCGCTGTGGGTTTTCTCATCAGTGGCACGCGGGACAGCGTGTGGATGTTCGCTGGCGCCGCGATCGCGGGAATACTGGTGGCGATGCTCACGCAGGTGCTCCATCGCATCGCCAATGTGGATCGCGGCGCTGCCATGGGCACGGCATTCACGGTGTTCTTCGCCTTGGGATTGGTGCTGATGGTGCAGCTAGCGGACACCGTGAACATCGATCCGCACACCGTGTTGTACGGCGCACTGGAACTCACCCCGCTAGACACGGTTGCCATTTTCGGCATGCACTTGCCTCGAGCGATGGGCCCCATCTGTGTTGTGTTGGCCTGTTCGATCGTCACAATTGCCGTGCTGTGGAAGGAACTTCGGATCGCCTGCTTTGATCCGGCCTTGGCGCAGACTCTGGGCATGCGGCCGGAGCTCATGCATCAGATCGTGATGGTGTTGACCGCCGCAACATGCGTGGCCTGCTTCGAGGCTGTCGGTAGCGTGATGACGGTGACCTTCATCGTGGCGCCGGCCGCCACAGCGCTGCTGCTCAGTCGGTCATTGTCGGTGGTGGTGGGAATTGCGCTGGTTTTGGGTGTCATCACCGCCATCGCCGGGCACTGGGCGGCGCTGCACGTGCCAGAACTGTTTCTGGGCGAGGGATTCGACACCTCGTCGAGTGGTGCCATGGCCTTCGTGTCCGGCGTCGTGTTTGTCATGGCGTTGTTGTGTGCACCTCGTCGAGGTGTGATCGCACGCCGACTGGCGCTTCGGCGTCTCGTCTTTGACGTGGCGATCGAAGATGCCCTAGGCCTGATCTATCGCTTGGAAGAAAGCAATGTCGAACAGACCGCGAATCAGATTCCACAGCTTCTGGCACGAGATGTTCGCGTGGGACCACGTCGTGTGCAGCGGGTGTTGTCGACGCTCACGCGTCGCGGGCTAGCAGTTGTCGAGCACGGTGTGTGGTCACTCACCCATGAAGGGCACGCCGCCGCAGCCGGCCTTGTGCGTGCACACCGTCTGTGGGAAACCTATCTCGCTGCCACAGTGGACGTGCCCGCGAGCCATCTGCACACGGCTGCTGAGCGGCTCGAGCATGTCACCACCGAAGCGCTCGCCAAGAAGCTCGCGGATGCCACGGGTGACGCTGCGATCGATCCACACGGTCGAGCCATTCCACCGGAGTCCGAATGAACGACAAGGCCCCCGACCAGATGGTCGAGGGCCCTGTGTGAATCAAGAATCGACTGCTCGATCAGGGCGAGATGCAGATCGCCAGATCACGGGCTGCGGTTTCCCACGTGCCGTTGTTGTCGAGCAGACTTGTACCCTCGCCATCAGCGCTGGCGCTCAGCCAGAGGAACCAGCAGTTGTTGCCATTGGACGTGACTCTGAGCCAGCGGCTGGGCGTACTGGCCATCAGCGGCATGTCGAATCGGTGCAGGGTGTAGGCGCCCAGATCGACATCGAGCGGGGCTTGGTCGGCCACATGGCCGATCAGTTCGCCCGTCACGGTGCCGGGGTAGCCGGTGCCGTCGTCTTCGTGCAGTGATGCATCGAACGACATCTCGGTATCTGAACAGGCGCTCCAGCCACCGCTGTAGAAGGCGGTGATGCCCCAGACACGTACGCTCGACACGGTGTCGGCGGCGATGTCTTCGTACCGGATGTACCCGGTGCCCGTGTCGGACGTGCCGGCCCACCAACCTGAGAGCGTCGGATCCTGACCGTTGCCCGTGGTGCAGCCTTCGTAGGCCTCAGGACAGGCGTAGGTCGCGCAGGATTCGCCAGCCACGTACTCGCCGCCTTCAGCTAGGCAGTCGGTCGGGTTCAGGTCGCCGACGCACTCGAGGCCCATACAGCACGCAGCAACGGGGGCATCGACACGCGTCAAGTTGACGGTGTACTCGTTCAGGCCACTGTCACAAGGCACTTCAATTCCGGAGTTCCAGTCGTGGCCCACCCACACCGCATAGTCGTCGCCGGCACCGATGGTGACGGTGACGCTGTCTTGGGCGTAGGTTTCGGTGAACACGTAGCCTTCGAAACTACCCGTGGACAACCGAATGATGGCGATGACCAGTGGCCCCTGGCCGCCACCGCTGACGGTGTACGTGCCGCCATCGGCATTGCTGAAGGCGTACCAGTCGGTGTCGCGATAAGTCACGTCGGTGCCGTCCGTACCGCATCCAATGCACGTGAACGTGGACATCGTGCCGCAGATCGTTTCATCCACGGCGATGTTGCCGAAGGACGGGGGATCCGAGTTGTTGCCGCCATTCTCGTCATAGAAGTCACCGTCGGTGTCGCCTTGACAGGGGATACCCTCTGCGGTGTCATCATTGTCACAGCCGGGCCATCCGCACGGTGCGGTTGCACACGTGGAGCCGTCGCCCACGAACTCGCCACCGAAGGCGTCGCAGGTGACCGGGTCCACCGCATCAAGGCAGGTCTGCGCATCCACGCAGCAGGCACCGATGATTGGCTGGCAGTTCGCTTCGTCGCAGGTCATGCCGTCGTTGAACACGCCACCTGAGGCGGTGCAGTTATCGCCGCTGTCTTCCACACAGTTGCCGGCCGCATCGCAGCAGGCACCCCAGGTGCACACACCGCAATCGGTGTCATCACCGGCGTATGTACCACCTATGGCGTCACAGTCAGCCTGTGTTTGCACAGTGCAGGGGTCGAAGCCGGCGCAGCAGGCGCCACTGGGCGTGCAGTCAGCGCCGAAGCCACTGATGACGGCCAGAACGTCGTCGACATTCACGAGACAGTCGCCGTTGGGCAGTGGGGCACAGTCGCCCAGTGGGCGGTAGGTGCCGTCGCCAGCATCGCCGAACGTACTGATGACGGCCAGAAGGTCATCCACGTTGACTACGTTGTCAGCGTTCACGTCGGCCGTGCAGTTTTCGGGGAGGTTGGCGTTGCATGGATCGCCTTCGCTGCCCATCACGCGGAGGGCCGCATTGGTGGCCGATTCCTGATACGGGCCGAAGCCGAAGCCGCCGTTGGGATTGGCCTGCCACGATATGCCGTCGCCAAGTGACGACTGCACGATGCCCGTCTGGCCATTGGCCGCAAACTCATTGACCGGAATGATCGCCACGGACTGTCGGTCACCGTTGATGATCCAATTGCCGTTGAATGTGAGGAGATCCGAGTCGTGGGTCCATTCAGGATCACCTGTTGGTGTGCCGGCGAAGTCTTCACTCACATAGCCTACGAGGTTCTCGCCAGCTTCCATTAGCGTGTTGTAGAAGTTCACCTGCACGCCGGTCACGCCGTCGATGCCGGCGTAGCCGTTCCAGCCACCCAAAGCGCCTGACACCTGCGTTGCAATCGCTCCGGCGTCATTCATGAAGTCGTCGATGGTCGCGATGTCGTAGGCCGTATAGGCCTCCTCAAAGTACTGCGACGCGCTCAAGCCGCCGGTCAGGGCTGAGCCGTCCATGGGGCCGACCTGATCCAGAAGCGTGATTGAGTCGGCAAGGCCCGTACTCGCAATCCCCAGTGCGAGGATCGAGGTGATCAGATGTGATGGATGTACCGCTGTTCGATTCGAAGTCATTCAATGCTCTCCCTGTAGGTCGTGAAGTCAAAATGCCCACGAACCTGATTCCACCATAGGGGATCAGGCCCAACCTGCAAAGATGCGGTGTGCATAATCGGTTCAGGACGGCTTGGAAGAGGCCATTAGGCGAGCCAATGCAGATTTCACCGCTGGATCACTGAATTGGAATCCGGCTTCAAGGAGGTGATCGGGCTGGACACGTTGGCTTCCCAGCAGCAATTCGTCGGCCATCGGACCAACCATCGATCGAAGTATCCACTTGGGGACCGGGCAGAACGTGGGGCGGTTCACCGCAGTACCGAGCGCTTGCGTGAAGATTGCGTTGGTCACCTGTTGTGGCGCCACGCAGTTGAACACGCCTTGATGCGTGGCATCATCAATGAGCCACAGACACACGTCGCATACATCGTCGATCGTGATCCAGGGGAACCATTGCTTGCCGTTGCCCAGACGACCGCCGAGACCTCGGCGGAAGATCGGCAGCACCTTCTGCAGCATGCCACCATCCAGGCCGAGCACAGCGCCCAGTCGCAGCACGCATCGTCGCCCTTTGGTCTCCCACGCTTCACCGGCCAGTTCCCAGGCCTGCGTCAGCGTGGCCAGCTCGCCAACGCCCGGCTCAGCCTGTTCGGTGAGGACGTCGTCGCCGCGGTTGCCATAGAAGCCGGTGGCGGAGATCTGTAGAAGCACCGGCGTAGACGACAGTGTGTGCAGGGCATCCACCAAGTGCGAGGTGGACGCGGTGCGTGAATCGCGAATCACGCGCATGCGTTCGTCGGTCCATCGAGCTTCGGCGATGTTGGCACCGGCTAGATGCACGACGGCATCGACACCTTCGAGCTTGTCGGTGCCGTCGAACGTCTGGCCGGGAATCCACGTGATCTCATCGGGGGCGTCGGTCGGCCGGCGAACCAGCTTGACGACCTGATCGCCACGCTTGGCAAGTGCTGCGCACATGTGGCGTCCGATGAATCCTGAAGCTCCCGTGATGGCGACTCGCTTTGGCACACGGTGATGCTAGCGATGGTGCGGTCAGTGCGCTGCGTCGAGCGTGTCGCCGGCTTCTTCCTTGAGCTTCTGCAGCCCGCGGTACTTCCAGTTGTTGATGGTGGACACGGGCACGCCCAAGGCGGCGGCAGCCTCCTGATAGGACATCCCGTCGCAGATCACCATGCGAACGGTGGCGCGTTCCGCATCTGTCAGACGTGACATGCGTGATGCCAGATCGTCCCGCGTTTCACGGGCGAGTTCTTCCCGTTGGATGCGGGGGGCAGGGCGTTCACCGGTCTTCACACTGTCCACCCAACGGTTGAAGCGTTGACCACGATTCCAACGACGCTTGATGAGATTGTCAGCTGTCTTGATCAGATAGGAGATGGAGATGTCGATCTGCTCCAGATGTTCAAGTTGAAGCATCCGGGCGAAGACTTCCTGCGCGACGTCTTCGGCCTGCTCGGCTGGCAGAGACTTGCGAGCGAAGCAGAACACGCGGGTGTAATAGTCCTCAAAGAGCTGCAGGACACGGTTGGCACGAGAAGCTGGAACTGGCATGGGACCGAAAGACCTCCTGGCGGGCTCGTGACAGTCATGGGCACGGGCCGGCAATGGGATTGCAGTCGCCGTTGCGCACATGGCAACGACCGGTGATGGACGGCTTACTGCCGCCCACACCCCCCCGAATCGAGGCACATGGAGGCCAAGAAGACGGGACTCTTCCAACTATGTGAACCGTCTGCCTCGTGTGTGCCGCCAATTCCTAATTCGAGCCATGACACCCGAGCGGTTCCATCAGAACATGGGTTCTCATGGGGTCAGACCCCATTTCAAGGCAGATTTTTTTGGCATGACTCCTTCACAACTCGCACACACCTTGGTGTTGGGGGGCGGATTGGTGGGTCGCGTGATCGCCGAAGATCTCACCGCAGATCCGGATAGACGGGTCACGCTGGCAGATCGTGATCCGGCGGTGGGGCGGCAGATGGCCTCGATCGAGCGCCTCGACGTCGTCCAGCTGGATTGCACGGACACGGTTGCATTGGAATCGCTCATCGATGGCCACGAGCTGGTGGTGGGAGCGCTGCCCAGTCAGTTCGGCTTCGAGGCCATGGCGGCGGTGGTCCGTGTGGGCCGCCCCATGTGCGACATCTCATTCATGGCCCAAGACGCCCGTGCGCACCATGCACAGGCGGTGTCCGCGGATGTCCCGGTGGTGTTCGACTGTGGCGTGGCCCCTGGCATGAGCCACCTGCTTGCTGGGGCTGCGGCGCGGATGTTGTCCCCGTGTCGGTCGATTTCCATTCGCGTGGGCGGCATTCCCGTCCTGAAGGATGGCGACTGGAACTACGCCGCGCCATTTAGCCCGGGAGACGTGATCGAGGAGTACCTGCGACCAGCACGTCTTGTGCGTGATGGTGTTGAGGTGATCGAGCCTGCCTTGAGCGGGTGTGCCCAACTCCACCTGCCGCATGTGGGCACGGTTGAGGCATTCAACACCGACGGGCTGAGGTCACTGACATCCACGCTGGAGGTGCCGGACATGGTGGAACAGACCATTCGCTGGCCAGGCACGTGCAGACGGTTGCAGGCCCTTCGCGATGCCGGTGCGTTCGACGACACCCCGATCGTGGTGGACGGCGTGCAGACCACTCGTCGGGCGATCACCTGTGGCGAACTCTTCGATGCCTGGCGATACAGGCCCGGTGATCGAGACTGCACCGTGATGCGTGTAGAGGCGCACGGTGACATTGATGGTGTGGCTTCACGGTTGCGATGGGATCTGTACGACGAGTACGACCCGGTCACAGGGTGGTCGAGCATGGCGCGGACCACGGCGTTGCCCGCCACCTTGGTGGCGCGAGCACTGGAGTCGGGCCGCATCTCCACACCAGGCGTGCATGCGCCAGAAACTCTGGGGTCCGACCCGAACGTCGTACGGTGGCTGCTTGCGTCGCTTGAGGCTCGCGGTGTGCGGTATGAGTTCACCTCGCAAGCCTGCTAGGGTGTGCCGCTGGCAACTGGCCGAAGGCCTTGACAGCTGAAGGAGCGCACGGGCAATGAGTGGACTGGGCATCATTGGTGCTGGTGGGATTGGGCAGGTACATGCACAAGGTGCCGCCGATGCGGGGTGCCCTGTGGCGGTGTTCTGTGATCCCGATCTGGACAAGGCCAAGGCCGCCGCGGCCCCCTGGGATGCCAAGGTCGTGGGGTCCACCGCGGAATTGCTCGCCCGGGAAGACATCACCCGTGTGGTGGTCGCCGTCCCCAACGCACTGCACATGCCACTGGCCATCGACGCCCTCGAAGCCGGCAAGGACGTGCTGCTCGAAAAGCCCATGGCGCTCAACAGCGGCCAGTGTCAGCAGGTGCTCGACGCGCATGCCAAGACCAACGCCATCTTGCAGGTGGGGTTTGTCTGTCGATTCGCAGCGACATCCGAGCTGGCCAAGCGTGTGATCGACAAGGGCACGCTGGGTGACATCTACGCCGCCAAGGCGATCATGTTGCGTCGTCGTGGCATTCCCGGATTGGGGCGATGGTTCACGACCAAGGCTGATTCGGGCGGCGGTGTGCTCATCGATCTCGGGCCACATCTCACCGACCTGGTGCTGCATCTGATGGGCAGACCTCAGGTCGCACGGGTCAGTGCTGCGGGGTCGAGCAACTTCGGCAAGCCGCCGGAGGCGTACAAGTTCACCAACATGTGGGCAGGTCCCCCGGATGTGTCGGGCGCCTTCGACGTGGAAGACGGCGCCTCGGCCATGCTTCGGTGCGCCAATGGGGCCACGGTCACGTTGGAAGCAAGCTGGGCCTCACACTTGCCCGACGGCACGCTCAGCGACGGCGTCACGCTGTTCGGCACCAAGGCCGCCATGCACTTTGACATCTGGGGCGACCATGTGCTCGTGGGCAACGAAGTGGGGGGCGAGATGGCCGACTGCAAACTGCCCATCCCCGAAGGTGAGGGGTGGGGCACGGCATTCAAGCGTGAGCACGAGTGCTTCGCTGCATCCTGTGCTGACCGGACTGCCAAGGGGCCCAGCGGCGCCGAAGGGCTCGGCATTCAGCAGCTGCTTGATGCGATGTACCGGTCGATCGACGCCAACGCCGAAGTCGACGCCTCGTCGTGATCATGACAAGGCAATGACGTCGTAGGCACAGTGGGCCAACACCGCGCACGCGAATCCGCGTTGCACGAACAAGGTGCCCAGATACAAGCCAGACAACAGAATGAACGATGCCGCCTGGGCTGACATCGCCCCGGGGTCGTGATACAGCATGAACGCTACCGCGGTGACGACCACCGCCAGCACGCTGCCGTGGGCCGCCTTGCCCTTGCACACGTCAACGAACAGCCAGTGCACCAATGACATGCCACCCATGCGGAAGATCAGCTCTTCCGACAAGGCCGCCGTGGCACCGATGAGAACCGCTTCGAATAGCGACACAGGTGCCCACGGCGGCCCGGCCACCAGTGGCGTGGTGTCTGGAAGCACAGCCGCCCCCAACACGAGCAGCGGTACTGCAGCAATGCAGCCTTCAAGCCACAGCAGCGGCACATCCCACACGCGCACACGCCATGAGCCCTGTTCGAGCAGGTGTTGAATGATGAGGACCAGGCCGACCAGGGCGCCTAGCGCATGCACCACCACGATCGGGGCAAGCGTGAAGAAGCGGAGAAAGTCCTGCAGTTGAATGCGGGCGAGCACGCCGGCGGCGTCGGCATCGGGGCTCAACGCAAAGCCCAATTCCACCAGCACGATGACCGGCAGCAACGCGAGAAACATCACCCACGGTGTACGAGTGCGTGTGAAGTAGTGCTGTTGCAGGTTCGCGTCGGGTGTCTTCACGCCGTCAATGTCGGCCATTGCGGGGGATCAACAGGAGAAGTGGCGCCGAATGTGGCCCCCCAAACGAACACGACCGACAGGGGGTCCTGTCGGTCGTGAAAGATACGCGTGTGCTGAGTGATCAGGCGCCGGTCTTGAGCGCCTTGAGGCGACGAGACAGACGTGACTTGCTGCGTGCAGCCTTGTTCTTGTGCATCGTGCTCGTCGTGGAAATGCGATCAAGCTGCTTCTGCACGGCCTTGAATGCCTCTTCTGCAGCGGGCACGTCCTTGGCCGTGATGGCGTCAAGGAACGTCTTGATGCCGTCTTTGATCACACCCTTGCGCCAACGGTTGCGGGCGCGCTTGCGGGCATCCTGACGAATGCGCTTCTTGGCTGATTCCTTGTTGGGCACGAGAAGCCTCCTGAGTGGCCCTTCCGGGGCCGGGAATCGAGCAGTATCGGGGCCGGCGGCCTCTACGTCAAGGCCTTGACCGGTGAAAGCAAGCAGCAGCACCGGGGATCGGGTATCCTTCCCGCCCCACCAAGCAGGTGTAGCTCAATTGGATAGAGCATCGGTCTACGAAACCGAAGGTTGCAGGTTCGAGTCCTGCCACCTGCGTTCCCCGCCTTAAGACGGCCCTGTGCACTGACTGGGGCGAATCCAGAGGCCATGAGGTCCACCCAATGTCGCACCCTCCACGTTCTGCAGGAACCATGTTCTGCTGGATCGCTGTCGTGTGGGGTCTGACCCTCCTGGTCGGTGGATGCACCGTCACCGCGGTCCCCGCCGTCACAGGCACGGGTGTGGACCATGGGCTTGGACCCACACGATCGCTGGCCGTTGGGCAGACCACTCGAATCGGTCTGGCATCCACCCCGAGCACCGGATTTGGGTGGGCCGTGGACGAGGAGGCCTCGTCGGGCCTGTCGTGTGTCCACATCCGCGATGAGGGCTTTATCGGCACTGATTCAGGACTCGTCGGGGCACCTGGACGGCGATGGTGGACCATCACAGCAACCGCTCCAGGCACAGCCCGGGTGGCCTTCGCCTATCAGCGGGCGTGGGAGCGCACACAGCCGCCGGCCGAGGTTCGGGTGTACATGATTCAGGTGCGATGACCCCTCAGGAGGGGCGTATGGGCTGACTTTCGCGTCTGGGTGGTCAGGATCAGGCCCTCGATGGCTATACTGGCGGGTTCGGCGCGATTGAAAGAGCCCACATTTGGACGTCAAGAGACCATGACCATGGCCCCATCCACGCCCCCGGGCGACCACTCAACGCCAGCTGCAGCTGATGCTGCACCTGATACGCAGGACACCGTGCATGGCCCGGCCTCGGCTGCAGCCTATGGTCAGCAGCCCCGCGTGGTCGCACCGCGTCCACTCAACAGTACGCCGCCCCCGGACACGCTCAAGCAGTGGCTGCGGGACATGATGCTGATCCGTGAGTTCGAGATTCGCTCGATGCAGGCGTATCAGAACAAGCTCGCCGGCGGCTTCTTGCACGTGTACAACGGGCAGGAGGCCGTGGCTGTGGGCTGCATCGGCGCGGCCAAGCACAAAGACCCTGTGGTGACGGCCTACCGCGACCATGGACACGCCCTCGCTCGCGGGATGGATCCGAAGGTGGGCATGGCTGAACTCTTCGGCCGCATCGGCGGGTGTGCCAAGGGCAAGGGCGGCTCGATGCACTTCTTCGACGCCAACAACCAGATGTACGGCGGCCACGGCATCGTGGGGGCGCAAACGCCGTTGGGGGCAGGGCTGGCCTTTGCCACCAAGTACGAAGATGAAGTCATCAATGGCGGGGACAACACCCGTGTCTCCCTGTGCTTCCTGGGTGATGGTGCCATCAATCAGGGTGCGTTCCACGAGGCGTTGAATCTGGCCAGCGTGTTGTCGCTGCCGGTGATCTTCGTGATCGAAAACAACGGCTATTCAATGGGCACAGCCACCGCTCGAGGCACCGCCGGAGCGGGCCATCTGGAAGACAAGGCCATCGGCTACGACATGTGTTCCACCACGATCGACGGCATGGATGTCATCACCGTGTGGCAGGCCATGAAGCCGCTGATCGACTGGTGCCGGGAGCACTCCAAGCCAGCCCTCGTCGACATGCAGTGCTACCGCTTCAAGGGCCACTCCATGTCGGATCCCCGCAAGTACCGCTCACATGACGAGGAGCATGGGTGGGAATCGGAAGATCCCATCGGGCGTCTCGCCAACCACCTCACCGAGACCGGTGCCATGACCGCCGACGACATCAAGGCGATGGGCAAGACCATCCGCGGCGAGATTCGTGCCGCTGTGGACTGGGCCAAGGCCTCGCCTGAACCAGGCATCGAAGAACTCCACCACGACGTGTACACCGACACCTGGGGGCCGTACACCGGCACCAGCCTGCCGGAATTCATGCAGCGTCGCGCCAGCGATCGGGGGAACGGCTGATGGTTCGCGAAATCGAATTCAGAGACGCCCTGCGAGAAGCCATGTCCGACGCCATGCGTGACGACAAGCGTGTCTTCCTGTGTGGCGAAGAAGTGGCGCAGTACAACGGCGCCTACAAGGTGTCACGCGGCATGCTTGAGGAGTTCGGTCCGCGTCGAGTGATCGACACGCCCATCTCCGAAAGTGGCTTCGCTGGCATGGCCATCGGAGCCGCGATGCTCGGGCTTCGACCCATCGTCGAGTTCATGAGCTGGTCATTCAGCCTTGTCGCTGCCGATCCGATCCTCAACAACGCACCGAAGATGCTGTACATGAGCGGCGGCCAACTGGGCTGTCCCATCGTGTTCCGCGGCAATGATGGTGCAGGTGGACAGCTGGGTTCTACCCACTCGTGGTGTGTTGAATCGCTTTACGCCAACGTGCCGGGCTTGAAGATGATCATTCCGTCGAATCCCTACGACGCCAAGGGGCTGCTGTCCTCGGCGATCAAGGACGACAACCCTGTCTTTTGCCTAGAGTCCGAACGCATGCTGGCGCTCAAGGGCGACGTGCCCGAAGAGGCCTACGACATTCCCATCGGCAAGGCCGTGGTTCGACGACCCGGCACCGATTGCACGATCGTGAGCTTCGGCCGTCCCGTGCACTTCGCCATGGAGGCGGCTGAAACGCTTGCCGCGGAAGGCATCGACTGTGAAGTGATCGATGGCCGCAGCATCAAGCCGCTCGACCGAGAAACGATCGCCGCGTCGGTCCGTAAGACCAACTACTGCGTCGTGGTCGATCAGAGCTGGTCGTTCAGCAGTGTGGGTTCAGAGGTCGCTGCTGAAGTCCATCGACTGTGCTTCGACGATCTGGACAACCACGTGCATCGCGTGCACAACGACGACGTGCCTGCGCCCTATGCCTGGAATCTCGAGCAGGAAATGCTGCCCAATACCCGCAAGATCTGCGAGGCGGTCCGCGCCTGCACGTACAACGCCTGACTCAACACCTGGATTCGCCCCGATGCCGATCGAGATCACCATGCCGCGCCTGTCCGACACGATGGAACGTGGCACCATCATCAAATGGCACGTGACCGAGGGTGACGAAGTCACCGCCGGTGACGTGCTCGCAGATGTTGAAACGGACAAGGCCACGATGGAAATGCAGGCCTACGACGACGGCGTCGTGACCGGCATTCTGGTGTCCGAGGGTCAGCCCGTCGATATCGGCACCGTCTGTGCCACGCTGGCTGATGAAGATGACGACGGTGAAGCACCCGCGCCGCCTCCAGTGGAGGTTGCTGCCGAGGTCGTGGCGCCCGCTGCGTCCGCGCCGGCTGCCTCGCCAGCGCCGGCCGCCCGTCGGTCCGGAGGCCGTCGCATCACGCCCGTGGCTCGTCGCCTGGCCGAACAACACGACATTGATCTCGATGCACTCACGGGCTCAGGTCCCAGTGGTCGGATCACCAAGAAGGACGTGCTGGCCGCCGCACAAGCTGGCGATGAAATGAAGGCGGCCGTGCCGCCTTCGGCAACACCGCCCGCCGAGCCTGCCCCGACCACATTGGCACCGCCCTCGCCTGTGGAGGCCGTACCTGCAACGCCCGTCACCAGCGGTGAGCTTGCACTGCACGCCGATGATCGGCGCGAACCTGTCAGTGGCATGCGGCAGACCATCGCGCGGCGTCTTGTGCAGTCCAAACAGGAGATTCCGCACTATCAGGTGTCCATGGCATTCGACATGGACGCCATCACCGACCTCCGTACCAGCCTCAACGAGGAGTTGGCGCAGGTTGAAGTGAAGCTCAGCATGAACGACCTGCTCGTTCGTGCTTGTGCACTGGCGATGAGCCGCAATCCACTGATGAACGCATCATGGGACGGCGACGCCATCGTGCTGCACGGTCGCGTGCACATCGGCGTTGCGGTTGCACTGCCCGAAGAACGCGGCGGTGGCTTGGTGGTGCCGGTGATTCGCGACGCTGACCGCAAGTCCCTGCGACAGATCTCCGCCGAGACTCGTGCGTTGGCCACCAAGGCTCGTGAGCGTGGTCTGTCGCCGGAAGACATGGAAGGCGCCACCTTCACCATCTCCAATCTCGGGATGTTCGGTGTGGAGCACTTCACGGCCATCATCAACCCACCCAACAGCGCGATTCTTGCCGTGGGTGCCACCGCGCAGAAGCCGGTGGTCCGCGATGGCGAGCTCACCGTGGGTTGGGAGATGCAGGCCACATTGAGCAACGATCACCGTGTCGTGGATGGCGCCACCGCGGCCCGATGGTTGGGCACACTCAAGTCACTCATCGAGAACCCGTCAACGATTCTCGTCTGACCGGGCCGGTCAATCGAGTCCGGCCAGTCGCCGCACCGTCATGGTGAATGACTGTGCGGTGGTCTTTATCACGACCCACGCCGCCACGAACCAGCAGGTGCCGCCCACAATCCCACCTACAAGCATGCTCGTGGGCAGATCCACCGGATCGCCCCCGCCACGCCACCACGACTCAGGCGACATGGCCGCCAGTGGGCCCAGCAGCGGGTGACCACCCACGAGTGCCACGCCCAATGGGCCGACGTCTTCGTACACGCCCAGTATGAGCAGGGCCGAGCCGCCTGCAACCACGGTCACAATGCCCATGCTGATGGCGGCGGCGGATGTCCACTGTCGTGACCGCACGCTCCAGGCCAGCCCGATTGCGATGCACAGGCACAACAGGCCCGGCAGAGTGATTGCCATGCCGATCAATGCCATGGGCAACAAGGCATCGGATTCACTCAGGTCGGTTCCGGAGATGACGACCGCGGCGGATACAGCCACCACGATGACGGCCACCGCCGGTGGCCACAGCAGCCGGATGAGCCCGATCAGCTTGCCCTGCAGGTACTGACCGGGTTTCAAGGGAGTGGCGAGCAGCAGGTCGAGTGTGCGGTCCTCGCGTTCCCGAGCCACGGCGGTGGCGGCCAGGATCGTGCCTGTGGTAATGAGGCCGATGGCGGCGGCGCACAGCAGCGACTTGAGCAGCAGCCTTGCGGTCGAATCGCTGGTCACCATGGCGGTCAAGACAAGTCCGCCCACCAACATGACGGCCGCCAGCGACCAGCGAAGCAGGTCGGCCATGAATGCGTGCGGTCGTCCCCGCGACTCACGCCAGGCGATGGGCGAGCGACCGATGGGGCGTGGGGCTCGTTCGCCATCGTGTTGTCGTCGCACCGCTGGAGTGTGTTGCATGCTCAGCACCACGGCGGCGAGCCAGCTGCACACCATCACGGCGAAGGCGACCAACGTGAAGGCGCGCAGTGGGTTGCCGGTCCACCAGTCGTCGGTGGGCGCGATTTGTCCAGGTCGCAGTTCAGCCGACAACACTAGGAATGGGTTGAGTGGTGTCACCACCGTCAGCGAATGGCGGCCCGCGGCATCCAGTGGCTGAGCGAGGGCGGCGTCCATCGCAAAGGTCACCGCCAGCGTGGCGGCGCAGATGGTGAGATAGGAGATGATCGACACACGTGGGCCCAGTCGCATCGCCGCCAGCATCACCGCGGTGGTGGCCGCGACCGAGGCCACGATCATGGCGACCCACGTCGACGCGAGAATCGCCGACACGGGCACGCCGCCGGCCACACGCAGCAGCAACAGCAGCGGCAAGGTGCACAACACCAGACCAATGACAGGGAGCAGACGACCGAGGACCAATCCGGTGACCAGGCCCCAGGCGCCCACAGGGGTGGTTTGCTGCACGTCCCAGGCCGTCGGGTCGGCATCGCGTTGCAGGGCAGCCGCCATCGCCAGTGGCGTCAGCACGCATGCCGCAGCCACCTGCACCATGGCCACCCATTCCAGCAACCGACCGCCGCCAGCGGCCAACGCACGGGGATCAACCGATCCGGACAGCCCTGGCAACAGCAGCAGCCCGAAGACGACCAGGGTGCCTGTGGCGATCAACACGCCCATTCGGATGCGATGCCCCGATGCACGCCGACCGGCCACCACGAGGCAGCGTTCGAGCATCGGCATGGCTTGGCGAAGGGACACCGCGAGGAACTCCTTGACCACGATCGGGTCTGTGGGCGATAGTACGGACTGACGTGACGGACCTGCACGCCGGATGACGGCTGGGTCCATATTCACGGCCCCGCCATGATGACACAGGCGGACCAAGTCTTGATCCTTCCGTGGCACCCGGTGCACCGCACCCTCGTGCCACAGACAATCAGGTTCCTCGGGGGCATCCGCAGTTGCTGCTGCGCGATGAACGGTCCAGCGCCATGCGCTGTGTGTCCCACCTGCCTGTGCAGGTGCGTGCTGGTCGGCGGGGCCGGCAAGGAGCCTTCCGATGCCCATGGGCACCGAATTCATCTCGACTGTGCCGATCGCCACGGCAACCACCGGCTTGCCGGTTTGGGAAGTGGCCTTCATTGCATTGACCACGATGCTTGTTGGCGTGGCCATCGGCGTGCTCGCGGTGCGCTATGGCGCCCGCAGCCTTGTACACAAGGCCAAGGACCACGCCCAATCGGTTGTCGACAAGGCCCAGGCCGAATCGCAAGCCATCACCAAGCAGGCTCAGATCGACGGCCAGCATGCAGCCGATGCCCATCGTGTCAAGGTGGAAGCGGAGCTGGCCCAGTCGCGGCAGGACTTGAAACGCGATCAGCAGCGGCTGGACAAGCGTGAAGACGGTCTCGAATCCAAGGCGGCCGACCTCGATCAGGCCCGACGCGATCACGAATCGCAGGTCGCCGCGCTGCAGACACGTCGCTCCGAACTCGATGCACTCGCTGCACAGGTGGAAGCGCGAGACGCCCAGATCACCGCCACCTTGTCCGAAGTGTCGGGACTGTCGCAAGACGAGGCACGCGATCAATTCATGGTGCGAGTGGAAGAGGCGAGCCAGGAAGAGGCAACCACGTTGCGTCGCACCATGCTCGAAGCAGCCGAGCACGATGCCAAGAAGGACAGTCGCGAGATCACCTTGATGGCGATTCAACGCTTCGCGGGTGAACATGTGGCTGAAAGCACCCTGCGTTCGGTAAAGATCACCTCGGAAGACATGAAGGGTCGTGTGATCGGCCGTGAAGGCCGGAACATCCGTGCTATCGAACGAGCGACCGGTGCCGACGTGCTCGTGGACGACACCCCGGGTGTGATCTCGGTGTCATGCTTCGACCCGATCCGCCGTGCGATCGCTGGCGAAGCACTGCAACGACTCGTGGATGATGGTCGTGTGCATCCCAGTCGGATCGAAGAGATCGTCGAAGCCACCAAGGCGGCGGTGGAAGAACGAATCAAGGAAGCGGGCGAAGCAGCGGTGGTGGAGTGTTCCATCCGTGGTCTGCATCCCAAGATCGCCGAGGCCATGGGCAAGCTGCACTTCCGAACGTCATACGGACAGAATGTGCTGCGGCACAGTGTGGAAGTGGCCTCGTTGTCGCAGGTGATCGCCGATCAGCTGGGGCTTGATGGGGCGCTTGCTCGTCGATGCGGCTTCCTGCATGACATCGGCAAGGCCATGGACCATGAGGTCGAGGGTGGCCACCCGGCCATCGGCATGGAGTTCGCTCGTCGCTACGGCGAGAAGGACGAAGCGGTGCTCAACGCCATCGGTGGGCACCATGGTGACATCGATGCGACCACGCCCTACACACCCATCGTGATGGCCGCAGACGCCCTCAGCGGTGCTCGCCCGGGCGCCCGACGCGAGTCGATGGAGCACTACGTGCAGCGACTGCGACAATTGGAGGGGCTGGCGACCGAAAACCCGTCCGTACGCGAGGCCTACGCCGTTCAGGCAGGTCGTGAGGTGCGGGTGATTGTGGATTCGGGCAAATGCAGCGACAATGATGCCTTCACGTTGGCGGAGAAGATCGCCGTCCGCGTGGAAGAAGAAATGACCTTCCCAGGTGAAATCAAAGTGACGGTGCTGCGGGAAACGCGGGCCGAAGCAACAGCCCGCTGATGCGGTGCTGAAAGGACTCAAGAGCAATGCCGATCAAGGCAAGTGAACTGCGTAAGGGCCAGGCCCTCGTCTTCGAAGGCAACCTTCAGGTCGTCATTTCCACCGATCACGTCAAGCCCGGCAAGGGGCCGGCCTACGTGCAGGCGAAAATGAAGAACGTCGACACCGGCACGATCAAGACGAACCGGCTGAACTCGTCCGACAAGCTCGACGATGTCACGATCGACCGTCGCACGATGTCCTACCTGTACGACAGTTCAGGGCACGGCAAGGGCCCGTATGTCTTCATGGATGGTGAGACGTTCGACCAGACCGAGATTGATGCCGACGCACTCGGTGACGACGTGCAGTGGCTGCTCGAGAATCTCGAAGTCACCGTGATGGTGTACGACGGCCGCGTGCTCGGTGTGGAACTGCCGCCGCAGGTTGAACTGGAAGTGACGGACACGGCGCCGCAGCCCAAGGGTGCCACCGCCACGAACCAACTCAAGGAAGCCACGGTCGAAACCGGTGCTCGCGTTCGCGTGCCGCCGTTCATCGACATCGGCCAGCGGGTCAAGATCAGTACCGAAACCGGCGACTACATGGGCAAGGCCTGAGCGTGGGCCAGACTGTCGGTGACATCAAGGCGCTGCTGGCCGCGCGTGGCTTGCGGCCGCGTCACCGATTTGGTCAGAACTTCCTGATCGACGACACCAAGGTGCAATCCCTGCTCGACGCATCTGGCGTGGGGCAGGGCGATCTCGTTCTCGAGGTCGGGCCGGGGACCGGCGTACTGACCGAAGCGCTGCTTGATCGTGGTGCGGATGTCGTCACGTGTGAACTCGATCGCGACCTGACTGCGTTGGTTCGTGATCGGCTCGGTGATCGAGTACACGTGATCGAGGGCGACTGCCTTGGCGTGGGCCGCACGGTGTCAGCGGACATCGCCAACGTCCTGGGCGATCGCCCGTTCACACTGGTGGCAAACCTGCCCTACGACGCTGCGAGCCCGTTGATGGCGTCATTGGCGATGCACTGGCCAACCTGTCGTGGGCAGTTCGTGACCATCCAGAAGGAGGTTGCCGATCGGTTGACCGCCGAGCCGGGCACCAAAGCGTGGGGACCACTGGGCGTGCTGGTGCGGCGGACATGCGATGTCCGTCGAGTGGCCGTGTTGCCGCCAGGGTGCTTCTGGCCGCAGCCCAAGGTGCATTCTGCCATGGTCGGTATCACGCCACGGGGTGACTGGCCCGGTGATGCCGATGCGTTCGCCGCCTTCGTGAAGCAGTTGTTTGCAGCTCGCCGCAAACAACTGGGCAGCATGTTGGAAGGGGCGGTGGTGACATCAGTCGGCATTGATCCCAAACGCCGGGCCGATACGCTCACGCTCGAAGAACTGGAATTGCTCGCCGCAGCGGCACCGTGATCGATCAGAAGTGACGTTGGCCGATGGACACACCGGCGCTTGTCTCGCCGTTGATGCGATCGTAACGCACGTAGATGTCCAGGTCGAAGTCGGGGAAGGCGCGGGTGACGTCTGCTCGCAGGTACTGCCAGTCGTTCTCGGCAAAGTTCCAGGTGGGACGAATACGGACGTTGTACAGGTCGCCGACCTCGTACTGCGCCGCCATGGTCAACAACTGACCGCGTGCTGCATCGGCTGCGATGATGCCGTTGGCTGCCACGAACGCATCGGGCACTTCGATGTGCCGGAACTCCGCGGCCGTCATGAATCGCGGGGTGTGTGTCAGTTGCACACCGATCATTCCACGGGCGAACTGTTCGGCGTCAAAGTCCCACACGCCTTCGGACATGGCGACGAGCCCTTCGCCGACCTGCCATCGCACGCGACCGTCGGCAAACGTTCCCAGTTGCGAGTACAGCGGGTTCGATTGGAACCACTGCGGAGTGGGATAGCGGCGAGCGGATTCGTCATGCGCGATGACGGCGCCAAACTCGGCCTTGAGCCAGTCGACGTCGAACCACTGGCCCGGGCCACCGCGCATGGTCTGCAAGGTTGATCGCACGGCGAATCGCACGGCGCCGCCTCGCGACGTGCCGTCGATCCAAGGGTCGTACTGCGGGTTCTCTGCCACATTGCCCGGGTCGAACGTGCTGTCGGCCCACCATGCAGTCACGGAGGGTTCGACCACGGCCCGCAGTCGATGCAGGTCGAGCACGCGGTGTTCCACGTCGTTCCAGATTCGTTGCAGTGAGGTGCTCACGGTGACGCCGGCGCCGCCGATCAGGCGGGTGGAATCGGCATCAGCGGGCATATTGGCTTCCTGCTGCAGAAAGCTCTGGAACTGTGCATGGGCGAAGGGGGTCACCGACACGGGGCCATACTGCAGCGGCACCGCGAGATGGTGACTGCTGATGCCCCGCATCGCCCAGTCGCCATGGATGTTGGCGTTGTTGATGGCCATCGCGATGGGGTCGCCGGCGCCGATGGGCATGCCGGTGATGGGATCGATGAACGCGGTGACCGGAGCCCCGTTGTCGAACGCCGTGCCGTCGGGGATGTTGGCTCGGAAGCGACTGAAGATCCATTCGCTCGTCCATGTGGCTCGTTCAAAGAGGTCGGCACCGAAGAACCGCAGCGCAGCGCGGGGGAACTCATCGAGCGTGAAGCCCTGTGATCCCATCAGCCATGAGTTGGAGACGAAGTTGTTCAGGTTGTACTTGGCGAGCAGCGAGAACTCGGCGTTGTCATTCTGCCAGCGGAGAAAGGCGCTGGTCTCATACTCGCGGTGATTGCGGAAGGCCTCTTGTCTCCAGGCGCTCACGAACGTGGAGTCGGAGAAGCTGGATACCTGTGTCTGCACTGTCCACTCGGGCGACAAGGCCGTAGTGCTTTCCCACAGCGCCTCCCAGCGGTGATTCGTGGGAACCGGTTGTTCGACATTGGCGTCGGTGCGTTGGGTGCCCGAGTCGAGCAGGCCGTACAGCCGCAGGCGGGATACCGTATCGAGCGTGTCCTGTGTCCAGGTGATGCCCGCGCCCACGCCTCGGGCAGACCACCCGTCGAGTTCCAACTCCAGTTCTTCGCCCTGCGATGGCACCATGCCCAGCAGGGCGTACACGTCCCACGTGGTCTCCACGTACGCGCCGCGATACCGCTGCCAGCCGGCCCGTACGCCTTCGATGGGCACATCGCCTGGACTGCCCTTGAAGTGGGGCCAGTAGAAGATCGGTGTGCCGTCGAGCTGGATGCTGTTGCCCGTGGACTCCATCACCACCATGGCATCCACACCTTGGCCCTGGGCATCGATCGTGGCAGGCTGACGAATCAGACGTGCCGTGTCGGCGGCGAGCGCTAGTGTCGGCGTGGCGAATGACGACGCCGACAGGCTCGCGTTGGACATGGTCCATTCATGGCGGGCCAGTTGTCGCAGTTCACCGGCTCGTGCCACCACGGGCGATCGTGTCTTGCGGTCGTAGGTTCGGAGCACCGCGTCCACCATGATTGCTCGATCCGTGGCGAAGTCGTAGTACATGCGCGGTGCACGAACTTCGTATTCGTCACGCTCGGCCACCGCGGTCACGGCGCCCTCGAGATACACGCCCTTGACGTCTTCGGCGGACAGATCGCGACCAGCAAGGTCTTCCAGCGAACCGGGCGTGATGAAGATCACGGCGCGTTCGGCTGTCAGTCGCAGGCGGCCCAGCTCGTCGCTGCCGCCAACAGGCTTGTAGTCGATGGCTACGGCGCCGTCGGCAACCACGGTGGCGTGCTCATCTCCGCCAGAGATGACAATTTCGTCGGCACTGAACCCGATGGTGGCACCGGATTGCCGTAGCCACGGCGCACTCGTGCCTCGGGCCAACGTGCCTGTTAGTGGCAGGTCACTCTGATCAGTCGGTGGTGCCTCCGGTGGGACCGCGGTGGGGTGCAGTGCCAAGCGTGGAGGATCGTGACGAACGGACGCGACATACGCAGCCAGCCGTGCTTCGCCGGCGGCCAGAATTGGTGTGCCCGGCGGGGGTGGGCCGTCCGTCGCCAGCGCGCAGTCCAGTGTGGTGTCGCCTCTGAAGGTGGCGACGATCAGCAGATTGCGACCGCGAGCGAAGCCCGTGCTGGCCTGCGTGCCAGGGCGCGTCTGAGGAAGAAAGGCCGCCACCTGCGTGACGGGACCGGAGGTCGTGTTGACACGATCGATCCACAACAACGCACGGTTGGATTCGAATCTCCAGGTGTCCAGTTGCAGAACGACGTCGCCTTCAAGCAACAGCCGTTTCGTGCCGCCATGTGACCATCGCCACGACCGCAAGGCCTGCAGGCTGATGTCACCATCACGGGGTTGCACGGGAATGACGAATCCACCGAGACTACGTCCGGTGTCGGCGGGGACCGTGGCGATGTCCTCGGGCGCAGCGACGACCGGCGCACACAGTGCCAGTGCACATGCCAATCCAAGCGCGCGTCCTGCGTGTGGCATCACGGGGGGAGTGTACCTGTCGGCCCGTCCATCAGTCGTCGGCCAGCAGACCGTCCACAAAGAGGGGGCCGTCAAAGGGTTCGACATCCTCGACCCGCTCGCCGACGCCGATCAACTTGACCGGCAGATTCAGGGCATGGGCGATGGACAGCACGACACCGCCGCGGGCGGAACCGTCGAGTTTGGCCAGAAACAGGCCTGTCACATCGATGGCGGCACCAAAGCCGCGTGCTTGTTCCAGCGCATTCTGGCCTTGGGTGGCATCGAGGACGAGCAGCACCTCGTGCGGCCCGTCGGGCACGCGCTTGGTGATCACGTCTCGAACCTTGGTGAGTTCACGCATCAGCGAGGCGTCGTTGTGCATGCGGCCGGAGGTATCGACCACCAGCACATCGATGTTGCGAGCGAGGGCCGCATCCAGCGCGTCCCACGTAACGGCGGCCGGGTCGGCCCCGGGGGCACCGGCGATCACATCGATCCCCATGCGTTCGCCCCAGATCCGAAGTTGTTCAGTGGCGCCCGCGCGGAACGTGTCGGCAGCAGCCAGCAGCACGCTTCGACCTTGGCCTTGCAGGGCATGTGCAATCTTGGCCACCGAGGTGGTCTTGCCCACACCATTGACGCCCGCCACGAGCAGCACCATCGGCGCCTGCTCGGTGGTGGCCAATGGGCTGGCGGGTCCGAGCAGCTCGCAGAGGCACTGCTGCAAGGCCGCATGTGCGTCTTCCGGGGCGCCGCTCCGCAGTCGCTGCTGCAGTTTGTCGATGATTGCTTCGGTCGCAGGCAGGCCGACGTCGGCCTGCACCAGTCGCGACTCGATATCCTTGATGGTGGCTGCATCGAGTGTGCGTCCACGCAGCAGACCGCCGAGCCCTTCGAGCGCCCCTCGTGTGCGAGCGAGCGACCGTCGCAACATGCCCTTGGTGGCGGAGAACAGGCCCATCAGTCCGAAGACTCGACGTCGGCCAAAGGCATCGTATCGAGCACCGCATTGACGAAGCCCGCCGATTTCTCCGTGCCGAATTCATGCGCCAATCGCACGGCTTCGTCGATCACGACACCGCGGGGGGTGTCGCTGTGGAGCAGCTCCCAGGCCGCAAGGCGAAGGATCGCGCGGTCCACGGCAGGCTGTCGATGCATCGGCCACTGCGTGCTTTCACTGGCCACGGCTTCATCGATCAGTGATCGACTCGACCAGACGGCATCGGCCGTCACCATGCCGGTCTCGATCGCGTCGTCGGACAGCTCTGCGCTCTGCAGGCCGTCGGTGATGGCGCCGGGATCTTCGCCTCGTCCTGCGTCGAGTTGGTACAGCGCGAGGATCGCGGCACGGCGCACGTCTGATGCGGGGCCTTGGCGACTCATGCGTCAGCACCGTGGTGCAGGGTTTGCAACGTGGCGCACGATTCGATCAGTGCCGACATCGCTTCTGCACCCTTGTTGCCTTTGGCACCGCCGCTGCGGGCTTGGGCATGGGCCTTGGTCGGGCACGTGAGCACGCCCAGTGCCACAGGCTTGGCATGCATGACGGCCAGCGATGCCAGCGCCGAAGACAGTCCGTGGTTGATCCACTTGTCATGCGTCGTTTCGCCGGTGATGACACAGCCGATGGCAAGCACGCCGTCGATGTCATCACGCTCAAGGCAACCAGCGCACAACACACCGAGTTCCCAGGCGCCTGGTGCGTCGACGTGCAGCAGATCGGCGGGGGCACCGCCAGCCTGTTCGAACGTGGCGGTCGCCGCGTCGCGCATGGCGGAGGTGATGTCGGTGTGCCAACGACTGGTGACAATGGCCAGTCGCAGACCTCCGGCGTGAAGTTCGGTGTGCGTGGATTCGGTCATTTGAAGGTGGGTATCGTACTGGGGGAGTGGCCTCGATGGATGCGAATCACATGGTGCAGCACGGTGCGGAGCAGGGGTCGGCGAACCTCGCTCGTGCGGGGCTGGCGTGGGGGTTGATGAGCCTTACGGTGGCCGGCGTGGTGGTTACCCACACGGTGCATCCCGATCGCATCGGTGATCCGGCTCTGGCCGTGGTGGGCGCTCTGCTTGTCGCCATGGGGCTGGGGCTCAACGGGATGGCCCTACATGACCTCCTCGACCAGCGACGATCGCGAGGGCGGATTGATCATCCACTGACAGTGGGGAAGCTCGGTTCTGCACAAGGGGCGCTCGTCGCCAGCGGTGGGCTGGTCATGGCCATGCTCGGCGGGGGGCTGCTTGGTCGTGACGCCATGCTGATCGTGGCCGCGTTGGCGACAGGCGTGTTGCTGTACAACGCCATGGCTCGCTTCATCCCGGCGCTGGGCATGGTGCTGATCGGTCTGCTCGTGGCCGGCACCACATTGCTCGGCGGGTGGCCTCCGGCGGCGGCGTGGATGCCGTGGATGGTGCTCGCCGCCACCATGAGTGTCGTGTTGGTGATCTACATCGCGTCCGGACAACGACCAGCGGTGCGTCCCAAAGTGGCTGTCGGGTTGGCGCTCGAGTGCGTGGTGGTGTCGTGTGTGCTCGGCGTGATTCCCATGACGGCGCCGCAGCACGATGTCGCACTGTGGTGGCCAATCGGAACGATCGTGTTGCTTGTCGTGTTGCTCGCGCTGCGTGCGCGTCCAGTCGTTCGTGGTACGCAGTTAGTGAGAACAGTGGGGTTGTGGGGCGGGCTGCATGCCGCGGCGTGGTGCATGGCTGTGGGCGCCATGTGGTGGGCCGTGACGATTGCAGTGGCGACCGTGGTTATTGGTGCCACCATCATGGCCTTGCGGGATCTGCGTCCCAAGGCGGCGGAATCGGATCAGTGGCTCTAGTTGTCGATCTGCGCCTGCTGCTGCAGGTCGGCCTGCACACCGAGATACGGCAAGGTGGCGTCGATGATGTCGCGGACGACCGGTCCAGCCGTCGACGAGCCGTACCACCGACCAAGTGACCGATCGGGATCATCGATCACGCACAACACCACCACTTGAGGATCGTCCACCGGAGCACCGGCGATGAAGGACGAGATGTAGCGGTCTTCGTGATAGCCCCCACCTTCAGCGATTGGCAATTGGGCGGTACCTGACTTGCCGAACATCGAATAGAGCCCGGATTGAATGCGTCGTCCCGTGCCGTCAGTCATGACTTCACACATGGCGTCGCGTGCGGCGAGCACCGTGGCAGGCTGGTACACACGCTGTTGCACCATCGGGCCGCGGTCGTCGCGAGCGAAGATCGTGATGTCCGGCATGGTGCCATCGCGTGCGAAGGCGGCGAATGCGCGGGCCATCTGCAACACGGTCACGCTGATCTCGTGTCCCATGGCCACCGAAGTCTGCGTGTAATGCGACCAGTCGGAGGGTGCCGTGACAATGCCGCCCGTCTCACCTGGCAGGCCGCAGCCTGACGGTTGACCAAAGCCCAGCTCATCCACGTAGGACCGCAACTGCCCATGGGTGAGTCGCTCAGCGGCGATGGCCATGCCACTGTTGAGTGACTTCACGAGCACGGTGCGGAAGGAGGACGGCCCGTAGTAGTGACTGTCGCGAATGCGGCGGCCCTTGGACGTGCGGTGCGGGCGATCTTCCGGTGTGGGCAACACTTCGTGCTGGGTGATCACGGCGGACTCGATCGCTGCAGCCCACACGAAAGGCTTGAATGTGGATCCCGGTTCGTAGGGGTCGGTCACACAGCGGCTGCGGGCCAGTCGTGGGTCGGCATCGGTGTCGGTGGCTCGCAGGCCGCGCACGTCCACGACCGCGAGCACTTCGCCGGACATCGGATCGAGCACGACAGCACGGCCGCCGGCAGCATTCAGTTCGTTTACCTGTGTCTGCAATCGTGAGGTCACCGTCGACTGCACGGCAAGATCGATGCTCAGCCGGACGTCATCACCGGGCTGGGCCGGCACCACGTTGTCGGGCGTGACCCACAGTGTTCGTCGGCCAGGATCACGCACTGCTGTGATCGAGCCGGGGCGACCTTCCAGCCGACGCTGCATTGCATGTTCCATGCCGGCCAGTCCGGTGTGTTCGAATCCCACCATGCCAACCAGTGCGGTGGCATCGGCCCCGTTGGGGTAGTGGCGAATGGGCCTCGGTTCCAACCCGACACCGGTGATGGGCGAGGTGCGGAGCGGGAGCACTTCGGCGTCGGAGAGATCGCCGCTCACCGGCACGTACCGTCGATCGAGTCGGCCTGCGAGTGTGTTGTCGATGTCGTCTGGTTCAAGACCGAGCATCGCGCTGAGTCGATTCCCGAGCGTGGCGGGGTCCTGCACGAGTTTCGGATCGACGAACACCCGCCATCCCACGGTGCTCGTGGCCAGCACCCGTCCGCGGCGATCGAGCAGATCACCGCGCCTGCCCATGGCTCGGGCGGTGGATTCAGTCTGCCCGGCAGCGGCCGCGAGTTCTGGTGGCGGGGACATCTGCAGATGGAGCACACGCAGCGGAATGCACAGCAGCCCGATGATCAGCAGCCCGAGCAACACCAGGGCCCACGCATCAACGCGCTGTCGTTGTGCGTCGTGCAGGTCGGTCATGGGGCGGTGGAGTCGGCGTGCAGTTCGGTTGCGGAGGACCACTCGTCGGCGCCAGCAGGACGAGCGACATCGGGTCGGCCCGCGGTAGCCAGTTTCAGCCGCAGCTGTTGCCATTGTTCACGTTCGTGTTGCAGCGTGTTCCAAGCCCGGTTCATACGATTGACCTGCATGATCCGTGCCTGTCGAAAGCTCAACAGCGTGAGCGCGATGAGCACCAGCACGCACACGGATACGAGCAGCTTCTGCTTCATGGGCTGGTGGGGTACCGCAGTTCCATGCCGGCACGGAGGTCATGCGGTGTGGGCAGCGTCTGCTTGTTCAACGCCCAGAGTTCTTCCGTGCGATGCATGGTGCCCATCAGTTGCATGGCGATCTCGGACAGCGTGTCGCCCGACTTGACCACGTATGTCTGCATTGTGTCCGCCGTGGCGGGGGGCGACAGGGTAGGCACCGTGTTGTCGGGAGTCGTGGTCGTTGCGCCGGTGCCGCCCCACGCCTGCAAGGCTGGGGCATCGGGAACGAGCAGCCGCACGCCGGGGGTAAGCCGATCCGGGGCGGGCAAGGCGTTGTACGCACCGAGCGTGTCGGCCAAGGCGGACGAGCCGTAGTACCGGCGAGCGATACCGCTGAGCGTCTCGCCCGAGGCCACGATGTGCAATGGATCGCTGAGGGCGTCAGTGGTGACGGCTTCAGTTGGTGGTGCATCGTCAGTGACGACCGGTGCCTGCGGCGCCGCGACCAGCGGCAGAAAGACCACGCCTGTGCCCGTGGGGGGCTGCTGGGGATCTTGGATCGACGCGAAATCCGCGGCATTGCCCCGCACGGCCTGTGCGAGATGGTCAGACAACAACACGCCCACCACCAGCACGATGGCGAAGCCGACAACCAGCGCTATCTTGTTTTCACGAGTCACGTGCGACGCATCCGTGCGTTGCGGTTGGCATTCCCGACATCCGTGTCAGGGTCAAGCCAGCTCCAGGATTCTCAGCCGGGCAGATCGTGCTCGGCCATTTCGGTCAATCTCCTCGTCGCTCGGGACGAATCCCGAACGCTGTGACACATGGCCAAGGCCATCCGCCGCGAGCTCGGCGAAGCATCGCTTCACCGGGCGATCCTCAAGGCTGTGGAAGCTGATGATGCCCACACGCGCCTTGGGGGCGAGCCACTGTCCACCATGTGCTGCCTGCCTGATGCGAGCCAGCAGCGTGTCCAGCGCCGCCAACTCGTCGTTCACCGCGATCCGAAGCGCCATGAAGGTGCGGGTGGCCGGGTGACGGCGGGAGTCGCGAGCCCGAGGGCCGTAGACATCCAGCACGAGCGAACGAAGGTGCTCAGTGGTTGTCATCGGCCCCTGCTGCCTCTGAAGTGCAATCTTCGCTGCGATCTGGCGGCCCAAAGGCTCTTCACCGACCGTGCGAATGAGGTGGGCCAGATCCGCTTCGGGCATCGTATTGAGCACGTCCGCAGCGGTGGTCGGGCCGGTGGGATCCAGACGCATGTCGAGGGGGCCGTCAGCCATCATCGAGAAGCCACGCTCGGCCTGGTCCAGATGCACCGACGCCACGCCCAAATCAGCAAGGACGACATCGGCCTGCATGTCGAGTTCACGCATGACTTCGCCAACACGAGCGAAGTTCTCATGCCGAATGGTGCACGGCAAGTTGCTGTCGGAAAGTCGCTTACGGGCAAACTCGGCATTGCCAGGATCGGCGTCCACGCCGATCACATGGCCCCCGGGCATGGCCGCAGTTCCCAGCGTCAGGGCGTGCCCTCCACGGCCAAGCGTCAGGTCAAGCACGACCGAACCGGGCTCGGGGCGAAGATGCGCAAGCACTTCGTCGAGAAGGACCGGGATGTGTCCGACGTCGGTCATGCCGTGTAGTGCTATCGGGTCGCCGGGGGGCTACAGGCCAAGCAGCAGTCGATCAGGCTGCTCGATGCACTGCTTCACATGCACGAGGAAGCCCACGGCGCCGGCGCCGTCCACGATGCGATGGTCGTAACTCAAGGCGAGATACATCATCGGTCGCAGCACGATCGAACCCGGGTTGTCGGGGTCTTCCACGGCCCGCTTGGCGATGCGATGCAGACCCAGAATGCCCGACTGGGGCGGATTGAGGATCGGCGTGCTCATCATCGACCCGTACACGCCGCCATTGCTGATGGTGAAGGTGCCGCCGGTGAGTTCGTCCATTCCGATGCGGCCGGTGCGGGCGCGGGTGGCGAGGTCGGCGATCGATGACTCGACATCGGCGAAGCCCATGCGGTCGGCATTGCGGACCACCGGCACCACGAGCCCTTTGTCCGTTCCCACCGCGATCGCAAGATCGACGTAATCGTGGTATTCGACCTCGTCACCATCGACGTAGGCGTTCACTTCCGGGAAGGCCTTGAGGGCCGACACCACCGCCTTGGCGAAGAAGGACATGAAGCCCAACTTCACGCCGTATCGATCGTTGAAGTCGTCCTTGTGCATGTTGCGCAGCTGCATGACCGCAGTCATGTCGGCCTCGTTGAACGTGGTCAACATGGCGGCGTTGTGCTGGGCTTCCACCAGACGCTGGGCGATCTTCTTGCGCAGTGGACTCATGCGCTCGCGACGAACATCGCGCGACAACGAATGGGTCTGTTCCGGCGCGGCGTCCTGTGCAGGTGTGGCGTGCTCCACGGGGGCCAGGTCAGCCGGTGGCGTGGACGACATCACGTCCGATTTCATGATGCGACCTGCCGGGCCCGAGCCGGATACATCCTGCAGATCGACGCCCTGTTCCTCGGCAATCTTGCGGGCCATCGACGTGGCACGAATGTCAGTCGAAGCTGCAGTTTCGGTGGCGACCTCCACCCGCGTGGTGGGAACATCCGGCGCGGCGGTTGCCGAATCGCTCGGGGCGGCGGGGCGTTGTCCGTCAGGATCGAGGGTGCCGATCACGGCGCCCACGGGCAGATCGGCGCCTTCCAGTTGCGTGATCTTCAACACGCCCGAAGCAGGGGCTGGCAGTTCCTGCGTCACCTTGTCGGACTCGATCTCGACGAGCAGGTCGTCACGGTCGATCCAGTCACCGTCGACCTTGAGCCATTGCCCAAGGCGAACTTCGGTGATCGACTCGCCCATCTCCGGCACGTGGATGTCGACGGTCATGCGGAGGGCTCTCCCTGCGGGCTCGTGGTTTCAAGCCCGAGGGCCTCCACAAGCAGGTGGTGTTGTTCATCGGCGTGCACATGCGTAGACGCGACGGCGGGGGACGCATTGGCCGGGCGTGAGATCACCTGCAACGGCTGTTGCCAGTGCTCACGGAATCGATCGGACATCCACTCCCAGGCGCCGGCGTTGAGTGGTTCTTCCTGTACCCACAACCGGGTGTGCACCTTGTCATAGCGGTTCAGGATGGCTTCGATCTCGTCCTTGGGGAGGGGGTGCAACTGTTCGAGCCGCACGATGGCGGTCTGCGAGCTATGGTCGCACTTGGCCCGATGGGCGACGAGGTCGTAGTACACCTTGCCGGTGCAGAAGATCAACCGAGTGGTGCGGGCGGGATCGGCATTCGCGTCATCGATCACACACTGAAACTCGCCATCGGTGAGGTCCGACACGGTGCTGACGGCGGCGGGGTGGCGGAGCAGGCTCTTGGGCGTGAACACGATGAGGGGCTTGCGGAACCCGCGCAACATCTGGCGACGGAGCATGTGGAACACTTGCGCCGGTGTGGTGGGGTTCACAACTTCCATGTTGTTGTCGGCACACAACTGCAGCATGCGTTCCATGCGGGCGGAGGAGTGTTCCGGTCCCTGTCCTTCGTAGCCATGGGGCAGGAAGCAGACCAGGCCCGAATGCCGTTGCCACTTCTTCTCGGCAGATGCGAGGAACTGATCGAAGTACACCTGGCCCGCGTTGGCGAAATCGCCGAACTGCGCTTCCCAGATCACCAGCATGTGGGGATCGCCAAGCGAATAGCCGTACTCGAATCCAATGCACCCGGCCTCACTCACTGGTGAGTTGTGCACGCACATGCGAGCCTGGCCCGGGCCGAGACAATTCAGTGGCATCCATTGATCGCCGTTCTGTGCGTCGAACAAGACAGCATGACGATGGCTGAACGTGCCGCGGGCGCAGTCTTCGCCGGTGAGGCGGATGGGAATGCCCTCCACCAGCAGCGAGCCCCAGGCGAGCAGTTCACCCATGGCCCAGTCGAGTGGCGCATCGTCGGCGACCGCACTGCTTCGTTTGTCCAGCAGTCGTTGCAGTTTGCGATGCACGGTGAAGCCCGCCGGCGGCGACGCGATCACATCCGTGATCCGTTGCAGCGTGGCGCGGTCCACCTTCGATTCTGGGCAGTCGGCGTGGTAGCGATCGGACAAGCCCGCCCAGGTAGACGTGTCGTCGAATGCGGGCGGCACCGGCGTGACAGGCGTCTCTTTCACGCGTGTCTGCGCCTCGTCCATGATCTCGAGCAGGCGCCGGGTGGCTTGATCAGCTTCGTCAGCGCCGATGAGACCGTCGCGGCTCAGCGATTCGGCGTACTGCTCGACAACCGGGCGTTGTTGCTTGACCGCCGCGTACATCACCGGATTGGTGAAGGTGGGTTCGTCGGTCTCGTTGTGGCCGTACTTTCGGTAGCCCACCAGATCGATCACGATGTCTTCGCCGAACCGTTGTCGCCATTTGAAGGCGATGTCCATGGCCTGCACGCAGGCCTCGGGGTCATCCGCGTTCACGTGCAGCACTGGGAAGTCGAAGGCGCGGAAGATGTCCGTGCAGAAGCGACCGCTGGTGGCCTCGTGCGCCTCCGCGGTGAAGCCCACCTGATTGTTGATGACCAGATGCAGCGTGCCGCCCACGTCGTAGCCATCGAGGCGACCGAGATTGAGCAACTCTTGCACCACACCTTGTCCGGGGAGCGAGGCATCACCATGCACCAGCAGCGGCAGGCAGGTACGCCGCGTCTCGTCGCCACGCAGCCGTTGCTTGGCACGAACACGACCGATCACGACCGGGTGGCCCCACTCCAGGTGCGAGGGGTTGGACGACATGGTCACGTGTAGCGGCTGGCCCGCGTCGGTCACGATGTCGGCGCTGTAGCCACGGTGGTACTTGACGTCTCCGCCGCCGGCGATGAAGTCTTCACCCCATGACTCGTCGAATTCGGTGAAGAGTTGGTCGTATCCCTTCTCAAGGATGTTCACCAACACGTTGATGCGACCGCGATGGGCCATGCCGAACGCGATCTCCTCCACACCGTCGAGCGAGGCGGACACCAACAACTCGTTGAGCATGGGGATGAGCGACTCGCCACCTTCAAGGCTGAACCACTTCTTGCCCACGTAGCGGCGCATCAGGAATCGTTCCAGGCCGGTGGCCTGCTGCAGCTCTCGAAGGATTCGCAGTCGTGTGTCGGTGTCGAACCCGGCCTGTAGGGGGCGAGATTCGATCGCTTCACGCAGCCACCCGCGTTTGGCGGGGTCGCGAATGTGCTCGACTTCGGCAGTCAGTGATCCGCACCACGCCTTGTGCAGATGGTCGATCACACTGCGAAGGGGCATCTGCTCGGGCAAGGGCAGGTCGCCGGTGTCGATCGGAGTATCCAATGCGGCGTGATCGATGCCCACCGATTCCGGGGTGAGGGCCGCCATGTCGCGGGGCTGCAGCCCGAGGGGATCAAGGTCGGCGCCAAAGCAGCCCAGTTGGCGGAATCGACGAATCAGCGCGTCGGCTTGCGCCTGCAGGTGACTGCCTTCTCCGGATGGTTGTTCGCTGGCCCCGAGTTCAAAGCCGCGGAAGAACTCGGCCCACGTTCCTGGAACGGAGGCTGGATCCTGTTGCCACTGGCGGTGCAATTGCTCGACGTACTGGGCATTCCAGCCGTTGAGTGATGCCGCCGCGCGGGTCAGTCCCGGACCGGCCGTTGGTTGGCCGTCTACACCGTCCATTGGGGAGGTTCCTGCCGTTTGACGCGACCTGCGCCAAGATCAGCATTGTAGCACTGGCGTCAGTGGGACAGTGCTCTTTTTGGGGCGCTATTGCAGGTAGAGCGGATCCACGTCGATCATGATCGAGCCCAGTGCATCAAAGGCCCGTGATGCCCGCGCGGCGACGAGCCCCTGGTGCAAGATGGCGGGCGTGTCCGCCATCACGTCCACCTGCCATCGGAACCGATTGGCCGCTCTGGCGAGCGGGCATGGGGCCGGGGGTGACACGGCCCACTGCACATCCACGGCCCGAAGCCGCTGGGCCAGTGCACGGGCAGCGTCGCGGGCTTTGGGCAGCGCCGGGTCGTCCACCACCATGCGGGCCATCCGTCGGACCGGCGGCAGGCCCGAAAGTTGCCGTTGCTCCAACTCCAGCGTCGCGAATGCCTCGTAGCGCTCGGCCGCGGCCAGCGCGATGGCGGGATCATCCGCACAGCAGGTTTGAATGATGACGGTGCCGGCCGTGTCGCCGCGTCCGCATCGTCCTGCCACCTGTGCCACCAGTTGAAACGTGCGTTCGGCAGCGCGGAAGTCCGGTTGGTGCAGCGCGGTGTCGGCATCCACCACGCCGACCAGATGGACGCCGGGAAGATCCAGGCCCTTGGCGATCATCTGCGTGCCCACCAGCACGCGAATCTGGCCGCTGCGAAGCGCGTTCATGGTGCTGCGCACTCGTTCACCGCTGCCTCGCGTGTCCACATCAAGACGTACGAGTTGTTCACCCTGCACGAGATCAGGGTGCAGCAGGGCAATCTCATCTTCGAGCCGTTGGCTGCCTTCGCCCAGGCGGGACAACCCGCCGGCGCAGGCCGGGCACGTACGGGGCATGCGAAGTTGCGACAGACAATGATGGCACTGCAGCGTGCCGCCCGCGGCGATGTCGCGTTTGCGGTGAAAGACCAGGGCGGCGTCGCATTGATCGCAGCGCATCACCCAGCCGCAGGTTCGGCTGCGGCATGCGATGTGGGTGGCCCAGCCGCGGCGATTGAGCAGTAGCAGCGCCTGGCCGCCGTCGAGCAATGTGTTGGTCAAGGCACGACGCAATGTCGGGCCGAGGCTGCGCTGCGGTCCGGGGTCTGCCTTGCGTTCTTCGATGCGGTCGACGATGCGCACCTTGGGGCGTGTCAATCCCGGGGCGCGATTGTTGAGGCGATGCAGTGTGTACTTGTGCGTGACGGTGGCGTTGAACCACGATTCCATCGACGGCGTCGCGCTGCCCAGCACTACGGGGCAGTTGGATTGTTGCCCACGTCGCATGGCCACATCTCGGCCGTGATACCGAGGGGCGGTGTCCTGTTTGTAGGAGCTGTCATGTGACTCATCCACCACGATCAGACCAAGTCGTTCGTCACTGAACGGGGCAAACACCGCGCTTCGGGCGCCCAGCACGATGTCGATCTCGCCTTCACGCACGCGTCGCCAGGTGTTGCGTCGCCGTGCGACGGACACGCCCGAGTGCAACACGCCGATGCCTCGGTCGGGGAATCGCGATTCCAATCGTGCGGCCGTCTGCGGTGTGAGCAAGATCTCGGGCACCAGCACCAGGGCGGCGTGGCCTCGGTGCAAGGTGCGTTCGATCAACTGCAGATAGACCTCGGTCTTGCCCGAGCCGGTTACGCCCAACAGCATGTGCACGCTGAAGCCACCAGCCGTGGCGTCGATGGCGTCGATGACCTGACGTTGGTCATCGGTGAGCGACGGTGCGATGGGCGACACGCCTTCTGGCACTGGTGCAGCGACTTCCTGCAGCAGACCACGGGTGACCAGTCGGTCGATGCCCGAGGCATCGTTGAGGTCCAGCGATCGCACCAACGCCAGTCGTTCCACCGGACGATTGGATGCCGGCAGGCTGCGGAGGTATTCGAGAATGGCCGCCTGATTGGCGCCCAGTCTTCCGCCGGTCTCTGGAGGTGTGGTGGCAAGGTCAATCCATCTGTGTTGCCGCGGGGCGCCGGTGGATGTCGTCTTGGGCGGCTGCATCGAGGCCAGCGTGGTGCCCAGAGGCGTGATGTAGTAGCCGGCGATCCATCGGGCGAGGTCGATGAGTGATGCAGGCAGCACAGGCGCATCTTCGATGCGAGAGAGCACGTGCTTCACTCGAGTGGCGTCCATCGGCGGGGCGGAGTCGAGCCGATCTACCACCCATCCGCGGACCGGGCGATTGCGTTTGCCCAGCGGCACCGTGACCGGGTCGCCCGGGGCCAGGTCGGTCAGCGTGCTGTCGAGGGCATAGTGCAGGCCGCCGCTGCCGCCAGGATCGAAGGCCGCATCCACCGCGACCTCTACCCAGCCACTGATCTCTTGAGCGAACAACTCCATGTGCTGCATTGTGCGTCGTGGACAAGTTGCTGTGGGGGATCTGGCGAATTCGTCTGGCGATACACTGTCGGCGATGACAGCAGCACACGGCATGTTGGTGCTTGAAGATGGTGCGGTCTTTCGAGGACGCAGTGTCGGGGCACCGGTTCAGGCAACCGGCGAGGTCGTCTTTTGCACGGCCATGATGGGCTATCAGGAAGCACTGACCGATCCGTCCTATTCAGGGCAGATTCTGGTGCTCACGGCCGCCCACATCGGCACCTACGGCGTGGCCGCTGAGGATGTGGAGTCCTTGGCCCCCCAGATCGCCGGCTTCGTGGTGCACGAGTGCACGGATACCCCCTCTGGGGCCCGCAGCGAGGCATCGCTGGCCAGTTGGCTCGCCAAGGCCGGGGTGCCGATGCTCGATGGCATTGATACTCGGGCGCTGGTCCGCCGAATCCGCCAGGGTGGCGCCATGCGGGGCGTGATCACCGGCACGGCTGACACCAAAGCCGCTGATCTGGTGACGCAGGCCCAGCAGGCCCCCTCCATGGCAGGGCAGGACCTGGCCTCGCCCGCAGGTGCCGCGGTCACCGGCCAGTTCAGCGAACCCGCACAGGCATGGGGGCCCAAACCGCCTGCTGGCGGGCTCACGCTGAAGGTGGCCGCCATCGACTGCGGAGCGAAGTCTAGTATTTACAGGTACTTAAGATCGCGCGGCTGTGAGGTGCACATGTTGCCTCCCACTGCCTCAGCCGATGACATCCGAGCGATCGGGGCCGACGGGATCTTCGTCTCCAACGGACCTGGCGACCCTGCAGCAGTGGCCGGCCTGATCGACACCCTCCGCGAGGTGGCTGGCGAGAAGCCGACCTTTGGGATCTGCCTGGGCCATCAATTGTTGTCGCTGGCCCTCGGTGCTACCACGTGGAAGCTGCCATTTGGCCATCGTGGAGCCAACCAGCCCGTACGAGACATGGTCACAGGGCGGGTGGAAATCACCAGCCAGAACCATGGATTCTGCGTGGATGAGGACTCCCTTGAGGCGGTCGATTGTGAGGTCACGCACCGGCATCTCAACGACCAGACCGTGGCCGGATTCCGTCATCGATCCAAGCCGATCAGTGGCGTGCAGTTTCACCCAGAGGCCTCGCCGGGCCCGCATGATGCAGTCCATCTTTTCGACCGATTCGTCGATGCGATGGAAGCCGCGAAA
>JAKVBV010000002.1 GCA_022446965.1 Phycisphaerales bacterium | reverse complement strand
GTGCGCGATCGCGTTGTATCCGGTGCATCAGCGTTGAGGCGCGTCGAGCAGACCACACAGCACATCAACACACGATTCGGCGAAGCCGGGTGAATCGAACTTGTCCAGCGTGCTGTGCAGCGCGGCACGCTGATCCGCCAGTTTGCGAGGGTCATCAAGGAGACGCCCCACCGCTTCGGCGATGGGCGCCGGATTCGGACTGCACGGCACGAACTCGGGCACGATGCGAGCGGCAGCGATGATGTTGGGCAGCAGTCGGTGCGGCGCCCGCAACACGAATGGGGCACCCAGGCGTGAAATGACTCCGGTGGGATAGATCCCCACCATGGGACAACACTGCCGCAGCAGATTGAGCGTCACCGTGCCACTGCACGCCAGCGCCAGATCGCACCAGCGGACGGCCGTATCGAGCATGTCACCAGACAACACCTCGATGCCGTCCATGTCGTGATCTTCAAGCAGCGTTTCAACACGCTGGGTTGCCGCCACGCACACGGCCTGCAGATCGCCGCGATCGCGACGCAAGCGATCCAGCACCGCACGCATCACGGGCATGTTGCGAGCAATCTCCTGCGACCGCGAGCCGGGCAAGAGCAGCAGCTTCGACTCTCCTGCCGCAAGGGCTGCCGCTGCCGCATCCAAGGCCGCATCATCGATGGGCCGGTTGATCGCCGGGTGTCCGACGAAGGTGCCCTCGATCCCCCGCCGAGCGAACCACGCCGGCTCGAAGGGCCACAGGCACAACAGGTGGTCGGTGTTTCGTCGCAGCGTGCCCGCTCGCCAACTGCCCCATGCCCACATCTGCGGGGCGGCCAGATGCGCGATGCGCACGCCAAGACGTCGAGCCCGCTTGCAGACATGGATGTTTGCTGCCTGCGAGTCGATGGGCATGAGTAGCGAGGGCCGGTTGTCCCGCATCCAATCCCCCATGGCATGCACGGTGGCCCGCACCGATCGCACGTGGGCCAAGGCACCAAGGCCCATGGCCCCATCCTGGGCACTGTGGCCGTGCATGATGGCCCCGGCTGCTTCCATGGCCGGACCGCCCCAGGCGTGCACCTCCACATCTGGACGACGGGCCAGCAATGCCTCGATCACCGGGGCACTCAGGCGGTCGCCGCTGGGCTCGAAGGCAGTGCAGAGCACTCGATGGACAGGCTGGGCCTCGGTCATTGCGGGCGATGGTACCCCCGAGGCTTCACCAGTGATACCATGCGTCGTTTCCGGGCAGGTTCATGAGGTACCGATGATCAAGCGCACGCACAATTGCGGGGAACTCCGCGTCATGGAAGAGGATCAGGACGTTCGACTGAACGGCTGGGTCAACACCATTCGAGATCAAGGCAAAGGCCTTGTCTTCATCGACATCCGCGACCGTTGGGGCATCACACAGGTGGTCTTCGAGTTGGAAGCCTGCGACGAGGCCCTCGTCACCGAGGCCCGCTCGCTCCGCCGTGAAGATTGCATCGGCATCGTGGGCAAGGTGCGTCGCCGCGACGCCAGTTCGAACCCCAACATGGGAACCGGTCACATCGAAGTGGTCGGGGGCGAACTGGTGATCTACAGCCGTGCCCAGAACCCACCGATTCTCCCCGACGAACACGAAGCAGAGAACATGTCCGAAGAGGTGCGTCTGCGTCACCGCTCGCTGGACCTGCGTCGACCGTCCATGCAGTCACGCCTGCAGATGCGACATGACTTGAGCGCCCTCACGCGGGAGTTCTTCCATCGGTTCGGCTTCATGGAAGTGGAAACCCCCCTTCTGATTCGCAGCACGCCCGAAGGTGCCCGCGACTTCGTGGTGCCATCCCGCGTGTATCCAGGCAAGTGGTATGCGTTGCCCCAGAGCCCGCAGATCTTCAAGCAGATCCTGATGGTGTCCGGGTGCGATCGGTACATGCAGATCTGCAAGTGCCTCCGCGATGAAGACCCCCGCGCCGACCGTCAAGCCGAGTTCACGCAGATCGATCTCGAGATGTCGTTCACCGATCAGGACGAGGTCATCAAGATCATGACGTCGTTCCTGCGCCGAGTGATGAAGGATCTCAAGGGCATGGAGCTGGGACAGATCCCCCAGATTCCATGGCAAGAGGCGATGGACACCTGGGGCTGCGATCGCCCCGACCTGCGCTTCGAATTGCACCTGCAGGACATCTCCGATCTGGCGCCCGACACGGGCTTCAAGGTGTTCACCTCCGCGTTGGAGAAGGACGAAGGCTGCGTAAAGGCGATCGTGCTGCCCAAGGCGGCCAAGAGCTTCACACGCAAGAAGATCGACTTGCTCGATGAGACCGCCAAGATCCACGGCGCCGGCGGCATGCCGTGGGTGCGGTGGACCGAAGACGGCCCTGAAGGCGGTGCAGCCAAGTTCATCGCCCCCATCGCCGAGGCCCTGCAGGAGAAGATCGGTGTGCAGCCCGGCGACATCGTCGTGTTCGGTGCCGACAGCTGGGAAACCTGCGTGACGGCACTGGGCCAGGTGCGTCTGCGTGCCGGCAAGCTCCTGAGCATGCTCAAGGGCGGCTGGCGTGCCTGCTGGGTTGTGGACTTCCCCATGTTCCGCTGGGTGGAAGACCGCCAGCGTTGGGTGAGTGAACACCATCCCTTCACCGCACCGCGGGTGGAAGATCTCGATCGCCTTGAATCTGACCCCGGTGATGTGTTGTCGGCCGGCTACGACCTCGTTCTCAACGGCAGCGAGATTGGTGGCGGCTCGATTCGTATCCACGATCCTGAAGTGCAGCAGCGCGTGTTCAACGTGCTGGGCCTGACCGAGGAAGAGACGCAGGAGAAGTTCGGCTTCTTGCTCGAAGCCCTCAAGTACGGCGCGCCGCCGCACGGCGGCATCGCCTTCGGTCTGGATCGACTGGTGATGATTCTCACGGGCACGGACAACATCCGCGACGTCATCGCGTTCCCCAAGACGCAAAGTGGCGCCGATCTGATGGTGGAATCGCCTGGCCCGATCGACGAGGAACAGCTCGAGGAACTCCGCATCACGGTGGATACCCCAGAGGCGGAAACCGCCGAGGCCTGAACCCACCGGGTACCGTAGGCGCATGCACAACGGACCCGGCTGGAAACTCACCACCTTCATCATCCTCGGCATGATCGTCGGCGCCCTGTGGGGCCAGTTCGGTCTGTTCGACGCCGCTGCACCCATCACGGGTGATCACTGGACCAAACTCACCGGCGATCTGGTGTTGATCCGCCCGCTCAAGCTGCTGGTGATTCCACTTGTGCTGTTCAGCGTAGTGGCCGGAGTCTCGCGCATCGGTGATCCCAAGGCACTGGGCAAGCTCGGTGGCTGCACGCTCGCCTACTACTTCGGCACCATGCTCATCGCCGTCACACTCGGTGCGGCGCTGGTGACCTTCATCCAGCCTGGCGACCTGAGCGAGGCGGCGACCGCGGCACTCAAGGCCAGTGGAGAGACGGCATTCCACGCCAACTCGTCCTTGTCGGAGCGTGTCTCGGGTCAGTCGATGCAGGGCACGTGGACCAACATCCTCTATCAAATGGTGCCCACCAACATCGTCACCGAGATGTCGGCCGGCCGACCGCTGGGCGTGATCGTGTTCGCCCTGGGCCTGGGTATCGCCTTGGCCGCCGGCGGAGAGAAGACCAAGGCCGCGCGTGACTTCTTCAGTGCGGGCTTCGAGGCCCTGCTGATTCTCGTGACATGGGTGATCTGGCTCACGCCGGTGGGCGTGTTCTTCCTCGTAGCGTGGACAGTGGGCACGATCGGCATTCAACGCCTCATCGAACCCATCGGGTGGTACATGTTCGCGGTGTTCGTGGGATTGCTCATCCACGGCGCGATCATCCTGCCGTTCATCTTGCGGCTGCTGGGTGGGACGAACACGCCATACAAGTTCATGAACCAGATGAAGCCCGCCCTGCTCACGGCCTTCGGCACCGATTCGTCATCCGCCACCTTGCCGGTGACGATGGAAACAGCCGAACACGCAGGTGGCTGCTCGAAGAAGTCGAGCAACTTCGTGCTGCCGCTGGGATCGACCATCAACATGGACGGCACCGCGCTGTACGAAGCGGTCGCTGTGGTGTTCCTCTTCCAGTTGTTCGGCATCGACCTGAGTTTCACGCATCTGGTGATCGTGGTGATCACGGCAACACTGGCAGCTGTGGGCGCCGCCGGCATTCCATCGGCCGGACTGGTGACGATGGTGATCGTGATCGGTGCGGTGAATGCCGCATTGCCCGAAGGCAGTCAGACACTGCCCGTGTGGTCGATCGGCGTGATTCTCGGGGTGGACCGCATCCTCGACATGTGCCGCACCACTGTGAACGTGTGGGGCGACGCCGTGGGCGCCAAGGTGATGACCCGAATCGCTCCGGACTGATCCTCAGCGACGCGCGATTTCGTTCTGCAGGTCCCCTGCCCTCACAGCATGCACGATTCATCGCCGGATGCGACGATCAAATGCAAAAAGATGTGTCAACACCCGTTCTCAGGCGTGTTCAGCAAGCCAGCGTTCGGCATCGAGGGCCGCTTTGCAGCCCATGCCAGCCGCCGTGATGGCCTGCCGATAGGTGGAATCCGCCACGTCACCGGCCGCAAAGACGCCTTCGACATTGGTGCAACTGGACTGACCCTGCAAGACCACATAGCCCTCATCATCCAATGCTATGCCGCTGCCTTCGAGGAATCCCGTGGCGGGCGTGTGCCCGATGGCGACGAACAAGCCCGACAGATCCAACGTGGATCGCTCCCCGGTGACGGTGTCTTCCATCTCGATGCCAGTGATGAACTCGTCACCCAGCACGTCGACCACTTGCTTGTTCCAGTGCACCTGGGCGTTGTCGGCCTCCAGCACACGGGCCTGCATCACCTTCGACGCACGGAAGGCGTCGCGACGGTGAATCACATGCACGGTCGATGCGAACTTGGTGAGGTACGCCGCCTCTTCCATCGCGCTGTCGCCGCCGCCGATCACGGCCAGCGGCTTGTCACGGAACACGGGCAGAGCGCCGTCGCACACGGCACAGGCGCTCACGCCGCCACCGCTGGTGGCCAGACGCAGTTCGTTGTCCAACCCCAACCAGTTGGCCGTGGCCCCGGTGGCGATGATCACGGACTGCGCCTCGACCACTTCACCATCGCTGCACGTGAGTTTGAACGGGCGCGACGAGAAGTCGCACGATGTCACCTCGACCCTATTGATACGAGTGCCGAAGCGTTCGGCCTGCTTTTGGAAGGCCTCCATCATGTCCGGGCCGGTGATGCCCTCCGGGAACCCGGGGTAGTTCTCCACCTCGGTGGTGAGCATCAATTGCCCGCCGGGTAGGACGGGGGCAGGATTGGAACGCGGCACGCCGATCAGGCACAGCGGATCGAGATTCGCTCGGGCTGCATAGATCGCGGCGGTCCACCCGGCCGGGCCACTGCCGATGATGACGACACGTTCAGTGCTCATTGGGATGTCCTGGTGCTCGCCTTCTTGTCCAAGGATGTGGGCGGGGGCCAGATGATGAGATCACCATCAAAGCCGTCCACGGTGTGTCGCTTGGCAGAGTTGTCGAATCCGTCGCGACCGCGGCTGTACAGAACGCCGGTGCCCGCAGGAATGACCACTTCATCCGCGCCAATGTCGAGCGTCCAGTCGGTCTCGGGCACGAAGTAGATGAAGGTGTAGTTCTCGGTGCTGAACGGATCGACATCCTTGTAGCGAGGAATGTCGATGCCCCACGCCATTCGAGTGGAGACGGGATACACGCCGCGTGTACGGCGATAGGACGCCAAACCAGCTGCCACGCATGTCGCGTCGAGCTCGGTGATGAGCCGGTTGCGATCGGCGAAGAGGCGATCCATGTCGCCCAGCGTGCTCAGAATGCCCGCATACCGCACGGCGTTCAGGCGCTCGGCATAGGGCGGCTCAGCGAGAATCATCACAGCCAGATCGGTACCGCTGCGAACACGCCAGCGTCGCCACCAGTCGTCATAGAGGTTGTCCAGTTGCTCACGCGATGCCTCGAGGCTCGCCTGCCACTCGGCAAGATTACGCCAGCGGCTGTCGATACCAGCAAAGCCGATGGGTGACACTTCGCCTTGCATTTGCGTGAATCGCTTGCGGAACGACTCGGCCTCCACCTTCCCGGTGGAGTGGTCGAAGGCCTGATCGATCAACGCTTGGTGTACGAATCGATCGTGCTCGGGCAGCAGCAGGCGGTCGCGATCGACGCGAATCTTGCCCAGTTCGTCTTTGGACAACGCCTGCAGACGCTCGGCGGACAGGTCATCCAGATGCTCGAACAGCATTTCGCGGAGGCTCACGATCGCTTCGAGCATCAGCGAAATGGCAACCTGCTTTTCAACGAGGAAGCCACGATCCGATGCCTTGCGCAGCATCTTGATGTTGTTAACCATCAGATCGACGGCACCGTCGCCATCGCCCGCTTCGATACGGCGCCACGCTTCAACCTGCGCCCAGGCGTCGATGCGAACAAGGTGCGTCAGCCAGTTGAACGTGGGCGACACGGATGTCTCAAGATCGGGCAGGCCGACCGAGAAGCCGGCATTCTGGAATTCTTCCGGCACAGCATCGACGCCGTAGGGCAGACCGATGAACCGGCGCTCCGCGGCTGTCTTGATCGCCGCCTCGACATCGGCATGGGCCTGCGCCCAGGCCACTGCCGCATCCCATCCAGGTTCGCCGGGGCGAAGATCTGACAGATGCAGTGCCGCGACCTCGTCGGGCATCGCCGACAGACCAATGGCCGCAGCGCCCAGTTCGTGCCAAGACTCGATGGCATCGTCACCGCGAACGTCACCTTGATCATTGAGCCGCTGCTGCAGTTCTTCCGCCGGTGAGGCGAACGTGAATGCGGGCCAGAGCAGCAACAGGACCGAAGACAGCACGACTTGAGCACGAGGCATGAACCAAACTCCAACATCTGCCCTGAAAGTGCGGCAGATCACCCCCCGCTGAACGCGGGCGAAGCAGTGTAGCACGGCAGAACCGCAGCCTGAGCGGGCTATACTTGGCCCTGTGCAGCGGGTGTACCTCGACAATGCAGCCACCAGTTTCCCCAAGCCCGGGGCTGTGACCGAGGCCATGACGCACTTTGCCACGCGGATCGGGGCGAGTCCCGGACGCGGGGCCTACGACGCCTCGGTCGAAGCCGCAGCCATGCTGCATGACACCCGAGCTTCGCTGGCCCGGCTACTGGGCGAGCCTGATCCCCATCGGATCGCCTTCACGCTCAATTGCACCGATGCCCTGCACCTGGCCATCCACGGCGTGGTGGCCCGCTGGCGACGCGCCGGTGAGCCCATCCACATGGTCACCACGGCCATGGACCACAACTCGGTGCTTCGCCCACTGAATGACCTACGGCATGATGGCGTGACGCACACTCGCGTGGACGTCGACCCGGCCACCGGACTGGTGCACCCGGACGCCATCGCGTCGGCCATCACCTCGCACACGCGACTGGTGTGCGTGGTGCACGGCTCCAATGTGTCGGGCACGGTGCAGGACATCCCCGCCATCGGCGACCGTTGCCAGGCAGCCGGCGTGCCGCTCCTGGTGGATGCGGCGCAAACGGTTGGTCATCACCCCATCGACCCTGCAGCCATGGGCATCAGTGTGCTGGCCATGCCCGGGCACAAGGGCCTGCTGGGGCCACTGGGCACCGGTGCGTTGTGGCTGGGCGAGGGCATGACCGGGCACATCACACCCGTGCGCACCGGCGGCACTGGATCACGAAGCGAAGACGACGTCCACCCCACGGATCTGCCGGATCGCTACGAAGCGGGGTCACACAACACGATCGGACTGGCGGGCCTCGGTGCGTCACTGCAGTGGTTGCATGATCAAGGCCTCGAGCGGATCGAAGCGCACGAAGCCACGCTCACCGCCCGCATGCTCGAGGGCCTGCTGCCCATCGACGGGCTGCAAGTGCACGGTCCGCACACCACCGATCATCGATGCGGCGTATTCGCCCTCACCTGTGCGGCGCTGACACCAGCTGCATTTGCGACGGCCTTGGAGGCTGACCACGGTGTGCTGGGCAGAGCCGGCGTGCACTGCGCTCCGGGTGCCCACGCCACCTTCGGTACGTTGGCGGGTGGCGGAGCCACTCGACTGAGTTTGGGGCAATCCACCACTGTCGACGACGTTGACCATGCGATCGCTGCCGTGCGGGCAGTGGTGCATCACGCGATGCACGCCCCCATGACCGCCTCCACTGGAGCTCACACATGACCGATCCCGCCTCTCCCACTGACCGCATGTCCTTGGTCGGACTGGTGCTGGTTCGCGCCCTTGTCCCGCTGTGGGTGTTGACCGGGGCGTCGGCCAAACTGATCGCCGCATCCCCACGCTTGTTGCCCGAACATCTGCGTCGGTTGCTTGAAGGCATGGGCATCGATCTGCACACCGCATTGGCAGTGTTCCTCACGATCGAGTTTGCCGCCGTGGCGGTCATGGTGCTCAAGCCGTCCTTGGCCCGCGTCACGGCGATCTTCATGCTGGCGAGCTTCTGCCTCGTCCTGGCATGGGAGATGATCAATGGCAACTTCACCGACTGCGGGTGCCTGGCCACATTCTCGCCGCCACCATGGGTGATGCTCGCCATCGACGCCGCACTGCTGGTGAGCGTGTGCGTGTGCCCGATTCGAGCCGTCAACGCCCGCGACGAACGCATCAGCTGGGCGGCCGTGTCACTCTTGGGGGTGGTCATGGGCTGGGTGTCATTCACTGCGGTGCCCGAGCGCACGATCAACGTGCCCGCCGGCAACGGGTACGCCTCCACCAACACTGGCGACACCACCAACACCGACGGCGCGACGACAACCGACGCCGATCCCGTCGCCCCGGCCCCGGTCACCCCCACCGTCACGTTGCCCGCGTACTACCAACCAGACGTCACCGACTGGGCGGGGCAATCCGTGGACGACATCGACCTGCTCACGTGGACGCCGGGCCTGCCCGACATGTCCAGCGGTCGGCACTACGTGATCTACTACAGCCGTGTGTGCGAACACTGCAACGAACTGCTGATCGCGCACTTCGAGTACAACCTTCCTGCGAACACCGTTCTGGTAGCGATTCCCGAATCCACCGAGGGCTTCGAAACGGAAGGCACCTACGACAACCCGTGCGGTGACTGCGTGGAACTGGAACTGCCCGTGGGTGTGGACTGGCTCATGTCGCCCCCAGTGGTGATCGCCGTCGAGGACGGCGTGGTGCAGTGCGCTGTTGAAGCCGAGGACGCGTGGGAACCCAGTTGCCTGCCCTGGCACGGGTTCTGACCATCACCGCCTCACAGCGGTAGGCTGTGTGGATGTCCGCCACGCTCGACACCGTTCTCAACCACATCGACGCCTCGCTCGATGCCGCATTGGATCGTCTTTGCGGCCTGCTCCGCATCCCCAGTGTGAGCACCGATCCGGCCCACGCTTCAGACGTACAGGCGTGCGCCGAACATGCCGCCGATCTGCTGCGGGCAGCCGGGCTCGACGCGACCGTGCACCAGACACAAGGCCATCCCATGGTGGTCGCCACCGGTGGTGATCCCAAGGGCCCGCACGTGCTGTACTACGGCCACTACGACGTGCAGCCGGCCGACCCCGTTGAGTTGTGGGACACGGCGCCCTTCGAACCGACGATCGTGGGCGAAGGCGACGAGCGGCGCATCGTGTGCCGTGGCGCCGCTGACGACAAGGGTCAGTTGATGATGTTCGTCGAAGCCCTGCGCGCGTGGCATGAGGTGGGCGGCGGCACACCACTGCGTGTAACAGTGCTGTTGGAAGGCGAAGAGGAATCCGGCAGCCCGAGTCTGGACCCCTTCCTCGAAGCCCACCGCGATGCACTGTCGCCTGATGTCTGCGTGGTGTCGGACACCGGCATGTGGGACCGACAGACACCCGCCATCACAACCATGCTGCGCGGCATGGTGTATCTCGACGTCACGCTGCATGGCCCCAGCCACGATCTGCACTCGGGCATGTACGGCGGCGCCGTCGTGAACCCGATCAACGAACTCACACGTGTTCTTGGTGGCCTGCACGACGAGAACGGCCGCGTGACGATCGACGGGTTCTACGACGGTGTGCGTGAACCGGCCTCCGCCGAACAGTGGCGTGCGCTCGAGTTTGACGAAGCAGCGTTCCTGGGCAGCGCCGGATTGACTACATCCACTGGCGAAGCAGGCCGAAGCGTGCTGGAGCGCATCTGGTCACGCCCGACACTTGATCTGAACGGCATCTTCGGTGGCTACACCGGCGAAGGCGCCAAGACAGTGATCGCCGCACAGGCCAGTGCGAAACTCAGCTGTCGCCTCGTCCCCGGGCAGGACCCCGAAGCGATCGAGGCGTCAATCAAAGCGCATCTGGAAGCCCGCACACCTGAAGGGTGTACCTGGACCATCGTCGGGCACGGCTGCAATCCAGCGATCGAAGTGTCGACCGACTCACCATGGTTGCACGCCGCAGTGGATGCCCTTGGCACCGAATTCGACAACGACACTGTGCTGTGCGGGTGCGGCGGCTCGATTCCAGTCGTAGGATCGTTCCAGAGCATTCTCGGGGCACAATCACTGCTCATCGGCTTCGGCCTTGATGATGACCGCGTGCACTCCCCCAATGAGAAGTTCGATCTGATGTGCTTTCATCGGGGCATTCGTTCACATGCAGCTGTCGCGGAGGCGCTCGCCGGCGTGGGCGCACCAACCACGTGATCGGGGCACTCGGGGGCATTTCGCTGCTCGTGGCTGCCCAGTCGATCGAGGTGCGGACAGCCGGTATCGCCGGCCGCATCTTCGACGGCCCGATCCCGCTACAGATCGAGGTCGATGGTGGTGAAGGTGAAGCCTCCGCCGGACAGTGCGTGATCGAATACACCAATGCCGATGGTGACACGGTGCAGGACTCCACACAGGTGTCCATCGTGCCAGGCACGACAACGAGAGCTTGGGTATCGATCACTCCACCGCAGGCCGATGCATTCGTGTCGGCGCTTTTGCTGGATACAGATGGCACTTTGCTCGATGTGCACGGGCCAACAGCACTCCCCCAATTGGCAACCCGCGACCGTTCCGCCAGCGACATCTACATCGCCGGGTCCGATCGGCTCGGCCTCGAGGCCTTGGCGGCACTGGCAGATCAGCAGGTGACCAGCGAACCGCTCCGAGCTGCGCTCGTGCGGGTGGACGAACTCCCGCCACTGCCTGAGTCGTGGATCGGCCTCGACACGCTCATCTGGCATGATGCTGGTCCGCCCGATGATCATCTTGGCGACGCGATCATGACGTGGGTGCGTCGTGGTGGCCATCTCGTGCTCACGCCTCCGGCCATGGCGCAACCATGGGGTGCAGGGAGCGGCCCGCTGTCCGAAGCGGCCGGTTTGGACACCGTGTCGTCTCTCGGCACGATGCCCACGGTGGAGATCCAAGGGCTGTTTGACACCCCCATCGAAGGCACCGGACCGACCATCGTGGACCTCCCCACCACGTCGCCATGGCAGACCGTGTTGACGGCACGCCATGGCGCGCCTTTGGTGGCACGACGATCACTGGGCCATGGCCATGTCACCGCTGTCGCCATTGATCCTTCACGTCGTGCGCTGGACACGCTGTCGACCGCGGACAACTTCCCAGTCTCCGTGGGCATGCGGGCGTTCTGGGGACCGGTGCTGGGCCGACGTGATCTGGTCGTGCCGACAGACGTCACGCTCGTCAAGGCGGAGGACCGCCTGCGCAAGATGAATGCCCACCGTGGCCGTCCTGTGACCAACGCCGCCATGCTGCCGTGGCTGGATCGACAGCTGTCGGTGTCGTCGCGAATCCTCGTCGTGCTGCTGTGCACGGCCATCTGGGCCGTGGTCGTTCCGGTCGTGCTGTGGATGCGGCTGCGTCGCTCAGCACGCACGCGATGGCTGTGGCCCACCTTCGCTGGTTTGTCAGTCGCGGCCTCCGCATGTGCCTGGGGCATCGGCGAATCGCTCATGCACGCCGAAACCCAGATCAACTACATCGCCGTGGTCGATCAGGTTGCTGGCGATCCGACCAGTCGCATGCACGCCGTGCTGGATGTACAGATTCCCGGCACGGGCGAAGTGCACGTGTCAGCGATGGACAGCACCACCACGCATGCGCAACTTGGACCTTGGCAGCTTGATCAAGGTGTGCCGATCACGTTTGGCGACGTGCGGCGACTCTCGCCAACACCCGACAGCGGCACACTCAACCTGATCGCCCGCGATGCCAACAGCCGCATGCAACTGGACTGGATCGGTCAACCCACACCCGAGTCGTGGGGCCGACTGCTCGCCGTGTCGACCACGGATCCCGTGCGTGTGGAGGATGGGCGGCTCAAGGGCACGATCGACAATCGCAGTGGCCATGAGCTGCACGCCGTGTCGCTCATCTGGATCCGCAACGACCCGCCTCGACTAAGCGACGGGGGCACGTGGACGAAGCCGGCCAACGCAGGCTTCCCGCAATGCAGCGGACAGTGGTGGAAGCAAACTTCTGTACCGGCCGACGCCACCATCAATCTTGCTCAGGCTGTGGCGTCACCCGAATCCGATGTGTTCAACGCCATGCATGTCAATCAGATGCGATTTGGCGAGGGCATTCCCGGCTACAACCGCACGATCTCTCGCGTCGCGCTGGAGTATCTGTCGCTGTGGTCACTGGCCACGCCACCACCGTGGGCGGTGCCTGAACCGATGGGGCAAGAGACACAGAACATGACCGCCGCTCGGCGCAAGGCGCCCGAGTGGCGGCAAGCTGCGCGGCACTGGGGTCGGCATCTGGATCTTGGGCCATGGGTCACCAGCGATGTGTTGATCGTGCTGGCCTGGATCGAAGCCGACCAGCCCCCCTTCCCGATCATGATCGATGACGCACCACCAAATGCCGCCACTGGCGAGGTATTCTTGCGCTGGATCGTGCCCTTGTCAGACGATATGGTCGAAGAAACACCCTGATGGCGATGATCGAAACGGTCAATCTGACACGCAAGTACGGCGAGCTCACGGCACTCGACGATCTGAACCTGTCCATTGAAGAAGGGGCNTGNTTCGGATTCCTCGGCCCCAACGGCGCCGGAAAGACGACCACGATNCGAATCCTGTCCACGCTGCTCAAGCCCACCTGGGGTGAAGCACGCATNGCAGGGTGCACGATCGGCTGGCANAACAATCTCGTNCGNCCCTTGATCGGCTACGTGCCCGACGTCATCGGTCGATACGACGACATGCTGGTGTCGGAGTATCTGGAGTTCTTCGCCGCGTGCTACGGCATCCACGGCTCGAAGCGCGTGAAAGTGGTGGGCGATGCGTTGGATCTCACCGATCTGGTGACCGCCGTACACCGACCCGTCGCAGGCTTGAGTCGCGGCATGACGCAGCGCCTCTCCATTGCACGAGTCTTGCTGCACGATCCCAAGGTGCTGCTGCTGGATGAACCAGCATCGGGCCTCGACCCTCGTGCTCGCGTTGACATCCGCACGTTGCTGGCCGAATTGCACCGCATGGGCAAGACCATCCTGATCTCGTCTCATGTGTTGCATGAGCTGTCTTCACTGTGCGATTCGGTGGGCATCATCGAACAGGGCAAGCTCGTGTTCGCTGGCTCGCTCACCGACGCGCTGGCCAAGGCCGGCTGCGGCCAGGAAGTGGAGATCATCGTCGCCAATCGGGCCAAGGAAGCGGGCCAACTGCTCGCCCAGGTGCACGGCGTAGAGCGTGTTCGTCTGCGTCGCGAGGACGGTGCAGAGTCGCTGCGCATCACGTTGAGCGACAGCACGATCGACTCGGGCGAATTGGTCAGCCGGCTTGTCACCGCCGGGTGGCGCGTGCAGGTCGTACGGCCTCTGGAGGCCGATTTGGAAGCCGCATTCCTCGCATTGACCTCCGGCGCGGTAGCGTGAGGTCATGAGCAGTGTGCCACGAGTTCAACTCGTCACCGCTTGGGATCGCCCCGGTGCAGACGCGGTGCACGACGAGGTGCAGGCGATTCTCGCCGGCCGCGCTGACGTGGTGGACGAGTCGCCTGATCTTGTGATCACCATCGGTGGTGACGGCACCGTCATCGGCGCCGCCCGGTCGCTGCTGGGGACGACCACACCGGTGTTGGGTGTGAACTGCGGACGACTGGGCTTTCTCGCCCCCTTCACACCACATACGTTGGAACGCGCAGCCGACACCGTGGTCTCAACCACCCCGCCGCACCGCACCGCTGCGGTGTTGTCGGTCACGCTGACGCGCTCCACCGGCGAGGTCTGCACCGAAGTCGCCATCAACGACGCCGTGCTCAATGCTGGCCCACCGTGGCGGATGCTCGATCTGGCATTGACGATCGAAGGCATCGAAGGCCCCCGTCTCCGCGGCGACGGTCTGGTGGTGGCATCAGCCACGGGATCCACGGCGCACAATCTGTCCGCGGGCGGGCCGATTCTGGCACCAGGCGCCGACGGCGTGGTGGTGACACCGCTGGCGCCACAATCGCTGGCCTTCCGGCCCATCGTGCTGACCTTGGATCAAGGCCTGGGCATCACCGTCCGCCAGTGCAACGACGGCACTGCACTCGTGTTGGACGGACAGGTGCCCCACACGCTGGCCGTGGGCGACCACATCGCGATTGCTCGTCACGCCCACGTCGCGCGATTCGTGCAGTGCCCCGACGAGCCCTGGTGGCAGGTACTGCAGGATCGAATGCGATGGGCCATCGGCCCGCGTCTGCGCGAAGACGCGAGTTGTCCATGACGGGCTAGAATCCCCGCCATGATCGACCTGAAGGCACTGCGCGAGAACCCGGCCCACTTTGCCCAAGGTGCCGCGCTCAAGAACATCGACGTGGACATCGACCGCATCATCGAACTTGATGCCAGCCGTCGTGCCGCCATGACCACGGGTGAACAGGCCCGAGCCGACCAGAAGGCGATCAGTCGAGAAGTCGGTCCCCAGATCGGCAAGGCCAAGGGCGCCCTCAAGAACGCAGACGAGGCCGAACGAGCCACGCTCGAAGCACAGATTGCCGAACTCGAAGCCAAGCCAGCGGCGCTCAAGGCCACGGTGCAGGCCGCCGAGGCGCAGGTGGCGGAACTGTCCGCCGAACTCGACGCACTGTTGCTGCACGTGCCGCTTCCCCCGGATGACGATGTCCCGCGCGGCGCAGGTGCCCAGGAGAACGTCGAGATTCGACAGTGGCACCCCGAGGGATGGAATGGCGAGGCGTCATTCCAGGACAACCGCGGATTCGCACCACGCACGCATCTCGAGCTGATCGACATGCATGACCTTGTGGACTTCCCCCGCGGGGTGAAGATCGCAGGCACACGCCACTACGCCCTCAAAGGTGACGGCATGCGACTGCATCAAGCGGTGCTGCGCATGGCCTTCGATCTGATCACACAGGAGCATGGTTTCACACCCATGAGCGTGCCCGTGATCGTTCGTGAATCATGCATGGAAGGCACGGGCTTCTTTCCAGAAGGCCGCGACCAGGCATATCACATTGAGGAGTCAAACCGAGGCGCGGGACACGATCTGTATCTCACCGGCACCGGCGAAGTCGGCCTGATGGGCCTGTATGCCGACGAGATTCTCGACGCCGCCGACCTGCCCATGAAGATGGCGACGGTCAGCACGTGCTTCCGTCGTGAAGCGGGCGCCGCCGGTCGAGACACCGCAGGGCTGTACCGCATTCACCAGTTCGACAAGGTTGAACAGGTGGTGATCGACATCGCCGACCCCGACCGCGAACGCGAACACCACGCAATGATGATCGGCATCGTCGAGGAACTGTTGCACCGACTCGAGCTGCCGTATCGCTTGCTGCAATGTTGCACCGGCGACCTGGGCCCGAAGAATGCCGACATGATCGACATCGAGTGCTGGATGCCAGGCCGCGGTGATCTGGACGGGGACGATCGACCCACCGGCGACTGGGGCGAAACACACTCGGCGTCCCGCCTGCACGACTTCCAATGTCGCCGCCTCAATCTGCGCTATCGTGACGACTCCGGCGGCACCACCTTCTGCTGGTCATTGAACAACACGGTTGCAGCCAGCCCCCGGCTGCTGATCCCGCTGCTTGAAATGCACCAACTCGAAGACGGCACGATTCAGATTCCCGCCGCACTGCAGCCCTACATGGGCGGCCAGCAGACGATCGGCGGCTCATAAAGACGACATCGTCACGGTGTTCGCTGCCACGGCCAACGTGGCACCACCACCCAGTTCAAACGTGCGGAGGTGCTCACGAGCATCGCCGATCGCGTCGCATGCGTCGGCCAATGTGGCCGACGAGAGATCGTCGACGGCCACTGTTTCACAGACCGCGCGATGCACGGCGGCCACACGAATGGCATGGGGCAATCTGGCCAACACGGCGCGATCCCATGCATCATCAACGGGTTGGGGCAACACCGCCTGCAGCGCCGTGGCTGCCGCAGCCTGCACCGGTGCCATCGCCGCCACGCGCGCCGCGGCGCCTGGTCGCATCGACTCGAGCACCGGCAGCACGTCTTGTCGCAGGCGACCACGAAGGGTGTCGGGATCGACATTGCCCGGGTCGTCACAGAATGGCAGGTCGAGGCGAGTGCAGAAGTCGGTGAGCTCGTCACGGGTGACCTGCAGCAGTGGCCGAGACAACATCACCTCGGCATCAAGTGTGCGCAGATCGGCCATGCCCGCGAGGCCACGAGGGCCGGCACCACGAGTGAGCGCCAACACGATGGTCTCGAGTTGATCATCGGCGTGATGCGCCACGCACACGGCGTCGGCGCTGCAGGCGTGCGCCGCACGTGCAAGTGCTTCGTACCGGGCGTCACGAAGCGCCGCCGGCGCGATGCCTGGCGGGCATGTCAACCGCACCACTTCCACCGGCAACTGCAGTCGTTCGCCAAGGCGCTCCACCGCCGCTGCTTCGTCATCAGATGCCGCTCGCTGCCCATGATGCACGTGCAAGATGCGAACCAGCCCGGCTTCGCTGCGCTGTTGCAGCATTGCCAACGCTGCCACCATCGCGGTGGAATCACGGCCGCCACTGACCGCGGCCACCAGCGGACTGTTGTGCAATCCCTGCGCCTGCAGCGCACGACGCAGACATCGCATCACTGGATGCTGCAGCATGGCGCGTTCGTTCATTGTGCCGCCGGAAGCGCAGTGGGCGTGAGGCCGACCACATCGCCGGTGCTGAGACCCAGCGTGTCGATGGCCTGCGCATCGATGGCGACCTGATCTCCATCGACGCGAGCAGCACACCGCACCAGAGCAAATGACTCGGCGGCGCTGCGAGCCACGAGCATCTCTTCGCCGTCACCGTCCAGGGCGCCGGTCAGCGTGCATCGCTGCGTGGCCTTCACCAACGGAATGTCGTCCCGTACGGCCTCGAGATTCGGCCCGCCGTCGAAGGGATCCACCTCGTCGAACTCCTTGAAGCCCATGCGTTGGAGCATGTTCATGGCGGGCACCGCGTCGGGGTTCACGCGACCAATCAACCGCCGCGCTTCGGCCGGCAACAGACTCACGTGGATCTCCCCCTCAGGGAACAGCGACGTGATGAACTCACGCGATGTGCGACTGAATCGATCTGCCTCTTCGTACGACAAGTTGATGAACCGTCGACCCAGGTGATCCCACAACATGGTGCGACCATCGGGCGTGAGATCACCCATGATCTCGCCGATCATCCGCTCGGAAAATCGATCCGGGTGCAACCCCACCAGTGCAAATCGTGATTTGGACAGCAGTGATCCCAGCCGATGCTTCGACCCACGCCACGCGGATGACAACACGAGGCCGCCAACTTCCGTCGGCCCGCTGGTGTCGCGCACCAATTGCACGGTCACCTGCACCTGACCGGTCTGCAGATCCTCGCTGTAGTGTTCGCGGCGTCGCACCTGCAGGCCAAGACGCGGGCGGTCAGGGCCACCCTTGCCGGCCACCAGACATGACGTGCCGATCACGTTGCCACTGGCGGTGTCTTCGAGCGCCATCACGTAGATAGCGTCGGCCTGACCTTCCGTACCCTTGAAGGACGCCTCTGACCGCTCCACGCGTTCTTGCAAGGCGATGGGATCGGCCGGGATGTTGCCCGAGTGCACGGTGCGAGCCAACCGCAGGAGTGCGGAGACATCGTCCTGGCGAGCTTGTCGTACGAGGAACATCAGTCCACCATCGCCTCGATGCAGTTGCCGATGACATCCATGGCCGTATCGAGGTGCGACTGCTCGAGCACGCCCACCGGCGGCAACATGCGCAGATGGAATGGTCCGTGTCCGCAGAAGAACAGCAGCACGCCCGCGTCGAGGCACGACTTCACGAGTTCGATCACCTTGGCCTTGTCGCCGCCGAAGGGCGTTAGCCGCATCATGCCGCCACACCCACCGACCAGACCGATGGGACCACCGGCACCGGCGACCTCCGGGAAGGCGGCGGGCAGATCGGCCATCATCGCGGTGCCCCGCGTACGGAAGTGTTCGTGCAGAGTGGCGATGCGGCCGTCGCTGCCGTAGTACCCACCCGATGCGAGTCGCTCGATGAATGACGCCCCCACACGCAGTCCTGCGGTGGACCCAATGAACGTGCCGCTGAGCAGGCCCGGTGCGGGATTGAAGTCATCGGCGTACAGCGTGGCGCACACCTGCGACATCTTCCCCACCGTGAGCACGTCGACCAGGTCTTCCACACCCAGCACGTGCTGGCGGAACATCTGTTCCGTGCGGCCGAATGTCTGCACCTCGTCGAACAACACCGGCACGCCAGCGGCGCGGGCGGCTTCGAGGACCGGCCGCAGAAAGGCTGATGTGGCCGGATTGAAGCCACCCTCACCCTGCACGGGCTCGAGCACGACGCATGCATGTTGGCCCGGATATCGGGACAACGCCTGCTGCAATGCGGTCATGGTTCGATCAAGCGAGCCTTCGCGATCGGTCGGGTCTTCGTATGGCAGGTAATCCACCTGCAGGTTGAGCGCGATGCCTTGTCGGACGCCGGGGCTGTCACTGATCTGCGACATGGTTGTGGTTCGACCGGAAAAGTTGTGCGCGAATGCCAGCACACGAGGCGCGCCGCCGGTCTTCTGCATGCACACCTTGAGGGCGTTCTCATTGGCCACGGCCCCTGAGCAGCACGGGAAGACATGCGCCAATCGGCTGTTGCCCTGGCACGCCTGCTCCAGCAATCGAGACATAAACGCGACGGCGTCGGCGTTGCACTGCAGATTGCCCTGCATAACCGTGTCCTGTGTGGCCGCCTCGAGCATGATGCGGAGGGTGGTGTCGTCGCCGTGGCCGAAGCCATGCACCCCGATACCGGTGACCATGTCGAGTTTGACCGAGCCATCCTCGCACTGCACGAAGGGCCCCCACCCTTGGCCCGTGCCGATGAAGGGCAGGAATGCGCCGCGACCGCGGACGGCAGCGAGCGTATCCAGCGTGGACTGCAGCGGCTGCGGTGACGACGGTTCGGTGATGCCGGTGCAGGTGGCTTGGCGAGCCTCACTGATCGAGGCGACCAGTGCATCGAGATGGGTATCGGCGGTGGCTGGCATGGAGCGAATTGTAGCCCCTGCCCTGAGCGGGCTCTTGCCGGGGCTCACCAGCCCAAAGTGAGCCACTGGCCGCGATCCGCCTCGCCTCGGCACGCGTGCAGCACTCGGGCGGAGGGATCCGCGATCACACAGGCATTGGTCGCCGTCGGTTCGCCATCATCGTGCCGACGATTGATGGAACAGATGCCCTCACTGCGATCGGCGAACAAGGCGCGGATGGTGTCGATCGAATTGTCGGACCGATCCAATGCCGCTGTGGCCGTGGCCAAGCGTTTGATGGAGTTCTCCGCCGCAGGTTCAGCATCGGTGCGAGCGGCATGCAGGCAGTGATTGGTGCGGGACAGCGCTGTGCTGTGTCCTTCACGCTGTGTGCACTGCATGGCATCACATTCGAGCTCGAGCACGCCCATGTCATCAACGCACCAGTACGTGTGGGCCGCGATGCGCGGCGCCTGCATGATGGTCGCGGCCGCTTCACGACGATCATTGCACTGCACGGCCCGATGCAGCAGTGACATGTATCCGACACCAGTTCGAGCGCCGGCCACCTTGATGTTGGTCGTGCCCACGGCGAGACCGTGTTCGTTCATCCCCATCAATGTTGGGGCTCCCGCAACCGTAACGCTCCATGTGGACGGACCATCATCGGGCGTGCGCTTCACAGCCACCACGCAGTCGACATCCGCGGCATTGAGGTCCCAGGTCTGACCGGCAAGTGGAGAACCAGCTGCTGTCGCTTCGGATGGCACCAGCACCGCAGTGCACCCTTCGGCGTCGGCCTGCGCCGGAAGACTGGCTAGGTCACGCACGTCGGTCATCTGCACGAGGGCGTAGAACACGGCCGGGTCAAGACCGGCTGATCGGGCCGTGGCGACATGTTCTTCCCACCCGGCAAGATGCCAGCCGCGCAGCACATCGAGACAAGCACCGCCCAGTCCGGCAAGATCTGGCTCGGGCAGGCCACGCTCAGCGACATAGGTGCGGATGGCTTCGGTGCGGCGGTCTGACAGGGCATGGATCGGCGCCCGCAGGGCTTCTCCGATCGCTTCACCCATTGCGGCAGGCGTGCCGGCAACTTCGATGCAGGGAAGATCCAACATGTGTGCAGTGTAGATCCGTCAGCCTGATGGACTGCGATCAATCGCAGCTTCACCCGTGACATGGGTTGGGTCGCCAAGTTGCACTCGAATCACGCCACCTGGCATGTGCACATCGACGTCCTCTTCACACAGGCCCCGGGCGTGCAGTGCCGCCACGGCGGCCTGCGCCCCCGTCGCGCATGCAGCAGTCGGCCCCACACCCCGTTCGATGGGCAACAAGGCCAGCGACTGACTCGCGAGCACCTTCACCAGATGCAGATTGATGCCCCCGGACCGCAGCGCCTGCGCCGCCGGGCCAACCGTATTCACCAATTCGGCGGTAGGTGTGTCTTCCACCACGGCGATGAAATGGGGATTGCCGGTACTCACCGGCAGCAGCGTCATGGGGCCCACACCCAGATCGGTGTCGATCGTGTCATCCTCAGATGCAAGTTGCGCCAGGCCGACCGCCGCTGCACCGAGTGTGGCCGCCGGCATGTCGAGCGCCACAACCCAAGTGCCGTCTCCCGTGGCCTCCACACGAGCTCGGTGCGTGCCGGCGTCGCTCTGGATGGTCGTCTCGCCCCCGTGCGGGCGCTGGATCGCCGCGACACATCGCATCCCGTTTCCACACACGCCCCCATCACTGCCATCGCGATTGAACACACGAACTGCGGTGACGTCGTCTTCAACCTGCTCGAGCACCAACAGCGAGTCGAAGGCGAGGCCGGAGCCCACGGCGATATCGGCGGCTTTGGTGTCGCCCAACGAATCGGCATCGATCAGCAGCACACGATTGCCCGCCCCGTGCATGCGAATGCCCTGCACGCCCTTGGGTTGGTCGTCGCTCATGCGGTTGTCCCCGGTCGTCGAACACAGCCCAGATCCACCACCACGCCATCGTGGCGATACCAATCGACATTCAACGTGTTCTCGTCGACGAAGGTGAACACCAGACAATTCGCTCGAGTGTTGTCGGCGTAGGTGAGGTCGCCCAGGCCAGGGCCGGCATGGTCACGGTTCCGGTGCGTCGTGGCGTGGAAGTGAAAGTGAAACAGCCCGGTGTACCCGGCGTCGAACATGTCCTGCGGTGCATTGAACCGAAGATCATGATGCCGCACACGTGGGAGAAACTCGAGGACTTCCACCCGGCCCTTGCTGTCGAGCGCCATGACGCCACCGAACTCCGTCGTGGTGTCGGCGTTGTCTCGGTCGGCGTAGTCGAAAAGGTGCCCCACAACTGGAGGAATCTCCATGGCGTCCATGGCCATCGTGATCGCGGCCAGGTCACCCCAACTCAGGGCCTTCATGTGGTCGCCGAAGCGATCATCCACGTCGACCCCGTGCTTGTAGTACGCATCCTCTTCGCGATAGTGATCACGGCCCCGCAGGCGAGTGTGAATCTGTCGGCGCATGGCCTGCTCATCGGCGCCAGCAAGGTCGGGACGATGCCGCATCGCCGCCACCGCGATGGGCAGATCACGGATTCGCAAGGTTGCCCGTCGAGGCGCGGGCATCGCGGCGCAGGCCGCCTGCGCTTGCGCCCAGAACGTGCGCCGCGATGGTTCTCGCAACTTGCGTAGCCACAGGATCTCCTCGCGATTCCATGGCACCGTGCCGAAATCTCGCGCGGCATCATGCAGATCGAGCAGCATGGGATTGGTCGATGTGCCCGGATCCACGGCGGCTAGAGCCTCCACCAGACGGTCGCGGGCGCCCAGCCGATGCAGCAACTCCCAACAGCGATTGCGGTAGCCCTCTTCCGAGGCCTTGTCGTGCGCCTGGAGCTCGTGCCACACCAGATCGACATGATCCGAGGTGCCCCGTAATTGCGAGATCGCCTGATACTCCGGTCGCTGTGCTTCGGGCATGCCCCCCGACCAGGGCCGAGCCCACGAACTGAGAAGCGCCCGCTGCAGCACGAGCGACTCGTCGGCCGTCCATTGCTGTGCGCCGATCCAGGTGCACAAGGCTCGCAGCCACGGCTTGTCGGTCACACGGGGCAGCCGCTGTCGAAGCGTGCGTACGAGCCGGTCACGGTCCAGGGCTAGCAGCTGATCGGCACCGCGGCGACGGACATCCACTTCGAAACCAGAGCGATAGAGCAGGCCCTGCAGCGCGTCGATCGCCGCGGCGTCGTCCCGTGGTACGTCTTCCAGCAGTTGCATGGCCTGCCGGTGCGCCGTGAGCGATCCAGATCCATCGGCCAGCGTGAGGGCGGGGTCCTTGACCGCCGTGGTGCATCCGACCATCACGAGACTCAACACAAGGCACTGCACTCGCATGCGAGGCATCGTAGATGACACGCCACACAGGCACTGCACCGGTCCAGTCGTTACCCTTTTGACCTATGACCCAGTCCCCCCCGGACCGTGCCTCGGTCGAGGCCGTACTCGAAGCGATCCGCCCCTCCATCAAGGCTGATGGTGGCGATGTGGAGTTGGTGGAAATCACCGATGCCGGAGTCGTCCGCGTTCGCTTGCTGGGGGCGTGCATCGGGTGCCCGAGCAGCCAGATGACCCTCCGAGGGGGCATCGAGTCGAATCTGGTGGGCCGTGTGCCTGGTGTGACCGCCGTCGAGGCTGTCGAGGCGGCCTGAGCCCGACCAGGGGTCAGACCCCAACGTCCTATATCTCGGCATCCCTCTGGATTGTGTGAGGTTCACCACGCGCAGGCTTGGAACTGTCGCCTTGGTGGTGTACCCTCAGTAATGGTGGGCAACTACGTACCGTTCGCAGTTGCAGATTTGTCAGGACGGCAGCACAGCGGCAGGAGGGCCGACACATGCTTGTCATCACACGCAGGGAAGGCGAAGAAGTGGTCATCGGTGACCCGGCGAACCCCATCGGGATCGTCCGGATCGCATCGGTGAAGGGAGATCGCGTCCGATTGGCGCTCAATTTCCCCCGAGATGTGGAAGTGCATCGCCGCGAGGTCGCTGATCAAATCAACGCTGAGAAGCCCTCAATCGCGGGCAAGATCAGGCCGGCCTCAGGCTGAGCCATCCCGACATCCCGGGACCCAAAAACAGTTCGTGACGCGTGGTGGGACGCGTCACGAACCGGGAAGGGGAGTCCTGCCGTTTGGCTGGACTCTTGAGGAATGTGCGCGAATCGTCCTTGATCCGCTCGTGGGTCATGTGGCACTCGCCGAAGCACCTGACCCGTGGCCATCCTTGGCCGATCGTTCATGCATGTGGCCTCCCTGCCGGTGGTACCCGCATCCGTGCGAATACTGCTTGCATGAACGTGTGAAGTCTCTCCCGGGCCCATCCATGGGCCCGTGTTCTCACCAGATCAACGTTCCTCCCGAAGCGTCTGGCCACGGCGCTGCATCGCTTGGCGTGCACGCACCATGATGTCGGCCTGCTGCGCAAGTCGCTTGTCGCGTTGCGCAGACCACCGTGTTGGATCGCGAAGTTCGAGGTGATCCTTCACCCCAAGGAGCACGACATTCGATTCGAGCTGCGCCAGATTGAGCAGCCGCTCTGGAATCCGAATGCGTCCGACTGAATCGAGTTCGACCCACGTCGACTGCGAATACAGGAGCTCTTCGAATTCCAGCATGTCCTCGTCGGGCAACAGCGAGGCCTCGCTCGCGGCAGCCATCTGTTCGAAGGTCTTGGCCGGCCACAGCCACAGGGCGTCCGAGGGACCAGGTGCCAGATACAGCCCCCGGCCATGCACGGCCTGATCGAAGCGGTTGCGAATCTCGGAAGGAATCGCAAGTCGCCCCTTGGCGTCCACCGTGTGTTCGTATTCGCCCGTAAAGAGCACGCATCAAGTCCTTGAACCTCTGCGGACAGGGCCCACCCCATGTCCGCTTGCTGGGTGCGGTGCACATCACCGACCCACAGGAAACGTATCCCACTATCCCCCACTTCGCAACACATCTCGACACAAATCCCCAATTTCCGACCGAATCCACCCTACACCCCCTCCAATCGAACCAAACACATCCCGAACACCACACGCACAAGGCCCGAAAATCGAAAAACCTCGTGCCTTTGCAGCCCTGTGAGGCACACTTGCCCAATTCCCATGTCTGTGCCCATCGTGCATCCCGACATCCTTGGCCTGCTGCCCCAACGGCAGTTCCTGCTCACTGCTGCCCATGGCGATGTGCGGACAGGCCTGGTGACGCCGTGGGTGGCCCCCTGCAGCGACGAGCCGGTCCTGCTGACGGTGTCCATCCCCCGAGGCAGCTTGATCGAACCGGTGATTCGAGACAGCCGCACGTTCACGCTGGCCGTGATGCCCGAGGACGACCGTGTCCTCGCCCGCCGATTCCACAGCGATCTCGAACGCACTGACGATCCCTTCGTGGGACTGGCCATGCACACCCTGCCCAACGGCGGGCTCGCGCCGGAGCGCTGCGTGGATTGGATCGAGTGCCTGCTCGCTGGCCACCTCGCCCCGGACTCGGGACACCGTGTCTACCTCGGCCAGGTCATCGGGGCCTCGCACATGCCCGGATCGCGACGCAAGCGGTCGGCCTGATCCCTCCTCAACACACCCCCACTCGCTCGTGCAGCGGTATCGTTGTGCCTTCATGGGCTGCACCGACACACCTCAACCACATGCCGCCAATCTGCACGGATGGGACTTTGCCGCGTTGGCCCAGGACCTCGGCCCGCCGGTAACACCCATCACCGACATCCACACGCACTTGCGTGGCACCAAGGCCGTGGCCATTTTCAAACGGGCCGCCGATCTCTACGGCATCGAGCGTGTCTGGTCGATGACACCATTGCACCAGGTGGATGCGGTCGTCGACGTGCTCGGCGATCGAGTGGCGTTCATTGCCGTGCCCGATTGGCGTCATGAAGATCCGCGACACACTCACGGCAAAGGCTTCGACGAGTCGATCCGCACCTTCGCCCACGCCGGCGCCAAGCTGTGCAAGTTCTGGACTGCACCTCGTGCCATGGACTACGGGCGAGACCTCGGTGACCCGACGTTTCTCCATCTCGATGGCGACACGCGACGCCGTCAGATCGAACTGGCTGCGTCGCTGGGCATGGGCATCATGACCCACATCGCCGACCCCGACACCTGGTTCGCCACCACCTACGCTGACGCTGATCGCTACGGCACCAAGCAGCAACAGTACGAGCAGTTGGAACACATGCTCGAAGCCGTTGCAGTGCCTTGGCTCGCCGCACACATGGGCGGCTCACCTGAAGATCTTGATCATCTCGATCTGTTGCTGGAGCGATATCCGCACCTGCATCTGGACACCAGCGCTGCCAAGTGGATGATCCGCGAGATCAGCGCCCAGACCACCGAACGTGTCCACGCCTTCATGCGGCGGTGGCAGGGCCGCATCGCCTTCGGCACCGACATCGTCACGCAAGACGAACACCTCTTCACCGACGACACCGACAACAGCATGAGCGCCAAGGCCAGCTCCGCCGAGCAGGCCTTCGACCTGTATGCCAGCCGCATGTGGGCGCTCCGAATGCTGTGGGAAGGCCATCACCGCGGCCCATCACCAATCGCCGATCCTGATCTGCATCTGGTGGACCCGGCCGTGGATCCAATGGCCTCGCCCATGTTGGTGGGCCACGCACTGCCGGCTGAAGACGTGCAGGCGCTCTACGCCGGCGCTGCCGATTCGCTGTTCGTGCAGATCGACTCGGCCAGGGCATCCAGGCACGCCCCGGCCTCCTGACACCACGCCTCGGCGATCGCGGCTCGATCGCCCGTGGCCTCGATGGCCCGAAGCTGTCGTGCACTGGCGGATTGGTCCCCATCCACATTGAGCACCACACCACCATGTGCCCCGAGCACACCTTCCGCGGCGTGCCCAGTGGGCAACATGACCGTGGCGCCACGCACCCAAGCGGCCGCTGCCGGCAACACGGGCGCGCATGATGAACGTGCCCCACGCACCTGCGCCGCCACGGCCCAGGCTGGCGGCGGCCCGTCGTCTTCGAAGCGCATGGTCATCCCCGCGGCATCGACCATCGATGCCGCAAGATCGGCGTCGGCAGCGCGACGATCGCCCGTCACGATCCACGACCGCCCGACCAATCGTTGCCGCACACACAGGTCCAGCACCGGACGCATGAGATGGGCGGACCACGGCTCAGCGACCACATGCACATGATCGTCGCTGAGGGGCGTTTCGACTGGCACCACGCCCTGCACCGACGGCGGCATGACAGTCGTGCACGCTCTTCCCTGTGTGTGGACATCCAGCCACTGCGCCAAGTCTGGCGACGTGACCACCGTGGGCGTGAGGCAATCACCAAGCCACTGCACCGCTGCGGCGGCATCGGCCTGATCGGGCAGCCCATCGAGCACTTGGAGGGCGGGCAATGATTGTCGAGCGATGATCGGCGCGACCGGGCCACCCCAGCCGACGATCATCGTGGCTCCGATGGATCGGGCCCAGGCATCGACATCGTGATGGGTTCGTGCGGTGTCGGCCACGTGGGCATTGCGTGGGTCCAGCACCGGCCCGCCGATGGTGAGCATGCGTCCGCCATCACAGGCACACTTCGCCCGAGCCACCGCCGCCAACAACGGTCGCGTGTCCCGCGTGCGGGCATGCATGACATGAATGACGTGGATCACGAGTTTGGTTCGACGTCGATGAGTCGGTCACCGCCGGCCGAATAGCCCGTGTCGACGAACAGTCGACCGAGTGCGTCGCCGGCGCGATCAGCAAGGGCACGGCGCACGAGTGACGGGCTGCCCTGTCCGGTGAGCGTGCCCAGTTGGGCCGGAGGAATGGTGACCTGCAAGGGATAGCCCGCCGACGCCTCGAACTGCGCGTCAGTCGGGAACACACGCTCGCCTGCCTCGAGGTCCAGCACACGAACGTTGAAGTACGCCAGTGGATCGGGCGTCAAGCCATCACGGGTGATGCGAAATGCAACCACCTCCACGTAGATCACCTGACGCGCGCCGATCGCTTTGCCGATGGCAGACACACTGCTTGGTTCAGCGGCCCCGTCGAGTTGTCGTGCCGCGGCCATGGCGTCGCGAGGAGAGATCATTTCCGTCATGTCGCCCTCGTCGATCAAGATCCGCGTGGCCATGTCGGCGATGGCCCGCCGCAGTCGCACTGGATTCACTTGATTGCGGCGATCGTCTATGAAGACCGCCGTGGGCACGTTGTCCGGATGAAACTTCGCCTCTACCACGGCATCGGGCGTGGTGAGCTTGTCCACAGCACCGGCGATGTTGCACCCGCACGGCACGCACAAAGACAGCCCCAGCAACAGGGCGGACAGGTGCTTCACGAACTGGTTACTCCGTCGCCACCACCCTGAAACTTGTCCGGGTACTTGGGTTCCTTGTGGGGATAGAACAACCACGCGGTCTGCTTGACGAAGTTCGCTTCGAGCCCGAGCTTGATCGCTTGTTCCGTTGCCGAGTCACGATCGAGCGAGGTCAGATCGGGGAAGGCCGCTCGCACACGCCAGGCGTCCACAAAGGCATCTTGATCCCAACCGGATTCTTCAACGATTCCGATCTCTGCTTCCGCGACGCCTTCCCACAGATATGCATTGCCCACCGGGTGCAGGCGGAAGGTCTGCAGATCGACCCACACCACCCGCTCCACGCCCAGCTGCTTGGCGACTTCGCCGCGGGGCAGCAGGTTCCAGTCGGGCGTCTGATACTGCCATTGCAGCACATGTGCAGGTGCGACCACCTTCACGCCCTGCACGTTCTTGCCGATCGCGCGAGACAAGTTCACGGTGAGCTCGGGGATCAATCCAGGCCGCTCGTAGCGGAGCGCCAAATCACTGTCCACGAGCACGGCGACCGTGGAGTGCTGCAGCCCGTCGTAGGCGGCCAGCACCTCGACTTCCTTCTGATACTCAAAGTTCTGCGCCAGACCTGCCGCCGCATGCAGGGCGGCGCAGCCACCTGCACACAGTGCCAGTCCAAGCAGCAAGACCAGTGGGACAAGACGTCGCATGGCGCACATCATGGCGTAATTCCCGCCTGCACGGCCCAGATTTTCCACCCCCAAGCGACAAGAAAGAAGACCAGTGCCGACCATCCCACCACTGGTCGCAGCAGAATCGCCTCTGCCGGGCCCTGCACGCGGGCGCCGGTACACGCCGCCCACAGACACACCAGCACCGTCATCGCACTTGCGAGGGCCAGCACGAAGCCCATGGGCTGGGTCACGAATGACGCCCAGAGGTCGCCGTGCGCCGCCCACGTGAAGGATGTGGTCATGCCACACGACGGGCACGGCATGCCCGACGCCGCCGCCCAGCCACACGGCGGGAGTCCTAACGCTGTGTGCGTGCCCATGCCTTGTGTCGCGGGCGTCAACGTGGACGCGATCGCCAACGGTGTGGCCGCTGCAGCTGCGATCAAGACCGCGATACAGCGCCCCTTGGCGCGGAGCAGATTCAGTTGGCGGGCGGCGACCATCCGGGCACGGTACTACTAGACGGCGATCGCGACAACGCGGCATCCTGGCTTGGCAGCACCACTGGACCCTGCGGCCCATCGATCACCAGATGCACCGGCCAAGGGCCACCATGCAGCGCCGCTGCGGCGGCGACATCCCCCACGAGAATGTGACCGAACACGGCACCGGTGCCCGGCAGCATGGCGCTGTGTCGAGCAGCCCACGACACGGCCGCCACGAGGTCGGCCATCAGCGCTGCGGTGGCGACCACATGCAACAGCCCCTGCTCGTCCGTGGCGAACACGGCACCGGGTGCATCGGGGCATGTCACACCCAACGGGGTGAGCCCTGGAGGCAGCGGCGGTGTCTGCTTCACAGTGACCGGTGGTGGCACCGGGGCCGCGGGCATGACAGGCTCCGGCGTGCCCACTGGCTCGACGGCGACGTATGCCGGATTGACTGCTGGTGGCTCTGAGGCCTCGACAACTGGCGCCACCTGGGGCGGGTGGCTCACTGCTGCTGCTCTGGCATTGGCCGCGGCCACAAGTGAAGCCAACACGGTGCACATGCCACCTTCGGGCAGTGCGACGCGATGCCAGGCATGGTGCCCGCTGTCTGGTTCGGGCAGGCAGCCGATGATCGCCGGCTCCACGCCAAGTTTGGCTCGGGCGGTGCGTACGAATCGATGCCCGGCATCCGTGGCGGCCGTGCCCGCGAGAATCAGGCTCACCCGCGGCAACGCGCCGGGGCGTTCCATCAGCAGCCGCTTGAGCAACGAATACCCTGCGACCACTGCAGCTTCATCCACGCCGGTGAGCAGCGTGATTTCGTCCACCCCGGTCAGCATGCGGCCGTCAACACTACTGCCGGTGGACACGATCCACTGATGCCCGGCGGCAGCGTGTTCCACCATCGACGCCAATGTTGCGCCTTGTGCCTGCTGGGCATGCAACGTGAGCAGATCCAACTCGCCAAAGCGTGACTGCATGAAGGTCGTCGGCTTGCCACCGGCCAATGCCTGCGCCGCTGCGGCTCTCCAGCCGTCACCTCGCGAAGGGAGATTGCCGTCGATCAGGGCCACGACATGATCTCGCTGCGGTGCTGGTGCAGCACCGAGCAGCAGATCGGCCATGGCCTCAATGTCCCGCCGCACGCGGCTCATGCCGTGCTCGTTTCGCCGGACTGGCCTGCCTCCACCTGCAACAGCGATGCAGCCCCTCCGCCAACGGCCTCGGCCGGCGCGTCGTTGTAGGCGTCGGCCCCCGGCGTGCCATTGACGACCACCTGATAGCGATAGGTGCCCGGCGGCAAGGCCACGATGGCTTGGAACAAGCCGGTCTGGGCATCAAACCGCATCGGGGTGGCAATCGACGACCACCCGTTGAAGTCGCCTCGCACAGCGAGCGCATGTTCAGGGCGTCCGGGCTGGCGGAAGACCACACCACCTGGCGTGCAGGTCACACCGCAGGCCTCAATCTGCGCTGGTTCCGAAGCAGGCGTCGTCGTGGTGTCGGCCATCGGTTGAAGATGCGCCGCTTCGGTGGTGGGCATTTGTGGCGTGGGCGCCACACTTGCCGCGGGTACCGCAGTGGTGGCCTGCGGAGCGTTGGAATCCAGCGTTGCGGTGGAGTCTGGTGTGGCCGGCGTCGTCGGCGCGGCTGCTGCCGCAGGCGCCGCGGTGGTCTGCAGTGTGCTGCCGGCACCGGGCGTTGGTGTGTCCGTCGCTGGCGAGGTCTGCCCCACGGGACCCCGGTCCCGCAGGCGGCCGAGAATCTCCGCCGCTCGAGAACTGTTCGCTGCTGCGGGCTCGATCGTGTCAGGCGCTGATGCGAGCAGCCAGTCGAGCAACTGCACGAAGTCGGCCTGCGCGTCGCCATCGGGCTCCAGCTCGCACACCGGAAGGCCCAGACTGGCCGATTCCCGCACCGACTCGTGCTCGCGAATCACCACCGGCGCGACGCGGCCGGTGAATTGTCGCTTGAGCGTCTCCAGAATGCGGGTGGAAATGCGCGACTCGGGATCGTGGATCGTGGGCAGCACCCAGCGGTGCAGGTCGCGACCAAGCCGTCGCACGACCGCCTCGATGGTGTCCCATTGCCGCTGGGCACCGCGCAGTGAGAAGTACCCCGTTTCCACCGGAATGATGGCCTCACGGGACGCCTGCAGGGCAGCCATGGTCAACAAGCCCAGCGAAGGAGGGCAGTCGATCAGGCACAGATCAAATCGATCATGCACGCCCTCGAGGAACTCTGCGAGGCGGCGATCGGCCCGAGGGCCCGCTGCGCCAGCCTCGACCGAGGACAGCAAGACGGTGCTGGGAAGAATGTGCAGCTTGGGGTCGACCGCCCAGAAGATCGAGTCGGTGTCGATTCGCTCGCCCAGCAACACGGCGGTCGTGCCGCCATCGATGCGTTCTTCTGGGATGCCAAGCCCGGCAGCACAGTGACCTTGTGGGTCCATGTCCACCAGCAAGGTGCGGATATCGCGGCGAGCAGCCACCGCGGCCAGATTGATGGAAGTCGTGGTCTTGCCACAACCGCCCTTTTGATTGACGACAGCAATGGTGCGCACGGCGCTTCGGGCCTCCTTGCCCTATGCAGTGGCTATCGGTCCCTTCTCGGACACGACTCCAGATTCAGACGGCGCCCAGACGCCGCCAGATGGTCGCGATCATCTCATCCGTGACGTCATCGCGAATCTCAGCCCCTGCACCATGCACGGGCACGATCAGTCGAAGCGCGCCCGCCGCGACCTTTTTGTCCAGATGCATGCGGGCCACCAGTGCATCAGCGTGGACGCCCTCAGGCACCCGCACCGGCAACGACAGAGCCTCGAGCGTGGCAGTTACTGCATCGAGGTCGGCCTGCTCAAAACACCCCAGTTCGATGCCCAGCATGCCCGCAGCGACCAATCCGATGGCCACGGCCTCACCGTGCAGCAAGCCCGCGTCTGGCCAGCCCTCGATGGCATGCCCGAAGGTGTGCCCAAGATTGAGCACTGCCCGCTGTCCTGCTTCATGCTCGTCGGCCTGTACCACGCCAATCTTCACCGCGGCCACCGCCTGCAGCATCGCCGCGGCGCCCTCGAGATGCCCTTCGAGCATGGCATGCCCAGCGTGGTGCACGGTGGACATGTCCAGATCGCTGCTGAGCATGGCGTGCTTCACGCACTCGGCCAACCCGCTGGCGATCTCTCGCGATGGCAACGTGGCCAGGACGAGCGGATCGGCCACGACCGCAGCCGGGGGCCAAAACGCGCCAATGAGGTTCTTGCCCAAGCCCCCGCCGAGGGCCTCGGGCAGCGGCTGGTTCACGCCGGTCTTGCCGCCGATGGCGGCGTCCACCATGGCCAGCGCTGTGGTGGGCACCTGCACCACCGCGATCCCCCGCAGCCAGGTCGCTGCGACGAATCCTGCCACATCACCAGTGACACCACCACCGAGGGCCACGACCGCGTCATGACGATCAAGGCCCGCCTGCTGCGCATGTGCCCACAAGGCCGTGGCGGTGTCGATGGTCTTGGTGGCTTCACTCGCGTCGATGCATGTCTCGTGCACTTCGAGGCCCGCCGCGAGCAAGGCGGCCTTGGCCGCTTCGCCGTGCGGCGTGGCCACGGCGCGGTCCATCACGAGCAACACACGTGTGGCCGAAGTGCACGACTGCACCTGTGCGCCGAGTGTGGCGATCGCCCCGTCACTGATATGCACGGCATAGGAACCACCGGAACAGCGCACCTGCAGCGTGCTCATTCGCCGTCCTCACTTCGACGGGCAAGTTCGGCCATCGCTGCAGCGGGATCTTCGGGCAGATCAGCGTCGCCTGCCATGGCCAGTGCATCGCCGGCGTCGTCTTCGAATCCATCCATGATGCTCGGCTGTCGCTTGGATCGCGCCACGATTGCTGCCACCACACCGAAGGCCGCCATCAAGATGACCAGTGCGCCAAGCATGATGGTGAAGTCGTCGAGCCGTTGCGGCAGAAGTGTGGGTGGTGTGAGTGCAACCACACGACGCACCGTGCGCGACGTGCCGGCTCGATCCGTATAGGTGTGCTCGCCATCATCACGCGCGGCGAACGACACGTACGCGCCGGTGGCAGTGTCGCCACTGATCGACACGGGCACGATGACCACCGTGACGGTGTCATCGGTGTTCCGCAGGTAGACCTCGAGCATGCCATTGCGTGGCGGCGGCAAGGGTGCGATCAACTCCACCTTGCCCTCGAGTCTCGGGGCCGGTTGGGCTGGCGCATCTGACGTAGGGATGGCTGCGGGCGGCGCTGCTGTCGAGCGAGCCGCCATCAGTGCTGCGAGCAGCACTGTCAGTCCGAATACGGATCTGCAGCGAACCATCAAGAACGACCCCAAGGGGATTCGAACCCCTGTTTCCAGGATGAAAACCTGGCGTCCTGACCTGACTAGACGATGGGGTCTAGGCGGGGAATGATAGCGAATCATGGCCGCTGGCGCATGCTGCTGGGCGGGTCTTGGCGATACAGTGTCGAATCACAAGGGGACCCCTGAGATGAGTACATCATTGGCCACCGCAGCGGCGGCGACCTTCTGCTTGCAACCAACCCTGTCCGACGGGCTGATGCTCGATCTCGCCCACATCCACGACAGCACACCGGTAGCAACGGATCAGGTCGATCCCGCTTGGACGGCATTGTCGGATCTCGCACTGCGCAGCTGCTTTCAGGGCGAGGGCGATCTCGCCAACGGCGAGACCCAATCGCCACCGGCGTTTGGCACCGAGGGCAGTCGTCGGCTCACGATCAAGGGCCAGTACGGGCTGGAGTTTCGTGACCAGCGCGATCAGGAAGCCAGCCTGGGTGCGGGCCTGGTGTACTTCATGGTGGACGATTTCGCGTTCGCCCCGGAGCTCAATGCCTGGGGCTTCTGGCAGGACGGGGACGACGCCTGGGGCGTGAGCTTGGATGTGCTCTTTCAATGGCACTTTCACACTGCCCAGACGTGGTCGGTCTTCACCGATTTCGGCTGCGGCATGCTGGCCACGACCAGCGCCGTGCCCAGCGGCGGATCGTCATTCAACTTCACGCCGCAAGCAGGTCTGGGAGTCACATTCGACGTGGGCGAGCAGGACACTCGGGCCGTGGTCGGTGTGAAGTGGCATCACATCAGCAACGCATCGCTCTATCGCGACAACCCCGGCCGCGACAGCGTCGTGGTGTATGCCGCCTTGAGCATGCCCTGGTAAGAACCAGCCGCTGAATCAGGCGAATCGCTTGAAGACGAGGCTCACGTTCGCGCCGCCGAAGCCGAACGTGTTATTGATGGCGACATCAACCTGTTGATCCCGTGCTTCGTTGGGCACGAAGTCGAGGTCCATGCCCTCATCGGGATTCTCGAGATTGATCGTCGGCGGGAGCACGCCTTCGTGCAACGCCTTAACCACCGCCACCGACTCGATACCACCGGCTGCACCCAGCGCGTGCCCGGTCATCGACTTGGTGGATGAGATCGCCAACGCCTTGGCGTGGTCGCCAAACAGGCTCTTGGCCGCCGACACTTCGGCGACATCACCCAGTGGCGTGGAAGTGCCGTGGGCATTGATGTACCCCACGGCCTCGGGCGACAGTTGGGCGTCGGCCAGTGCTGCACGCATCGCGGCTTCGGCGCCGGCACCATTGGGATCAGGTGCAGCGATGTGATACGCATCGCCAGTGATGCCGTATCCCAGCACCTCCGCGTAGATCTCAGCCCCGCGAGCCTTGGCATGCTCGAGTTCTTCGAGCACCAGGACCGCAGCACCTTCTGCAAGCACGAAGCCGTCGCGATCACGATCGAATGGGCGGCTGGCCTTCTGCGGATCGTCGTTGCGGGTGGACAATGCCTTCATCACGCTGAACGCGGCGATGCAGAACTTGGAGACGGCCGCCTCAGCACCGCCGGCGAAGACCACATCCACGGTGCCTCGCTGGATCTGTGTGACCGCATCGGCGATGGCGTGACCGCCGGTGGCACAGGCCGTGGCCGGTGCCATATTCCAACCGCGGCAGTTGTACTTCACGCTGACGTGCCCACACGTGGCATTGACCATCAATCGCGGCACGACGAAGGGCGACAGACGTCGCGGGCCCTTTTCGGCCAGCTTGAACATCTGCTCCTCGATCGTCATCACGCCACCGATGCCCGAACCAATGGCCACACCGCGGCGATAAGGATCGCCGCTGGAGAAATCAAAGCCACTGTGCTCGGCCGCCTCCGCCGCCGCGACGACACCAAGATGCGACACGCGGTCGATCTTCTTGGCATCACGAGCGTCCATGGCGATCGTGGGATCAAAGCCCTCGATGGCACCGGCGATCTTGGTCGGCCACTGGTCGTCCGTTTCAAAGGACGAAATGGCACTGATCCCCGACGTGCCGGAGGTCAGCGATGACCAGAACGACGCGACATCCAAGCCCACGTCGGTGACGGCGCCCATTCCGGTGACTACGACTCGTCTGTGTTCAGCCATGCTCACGCAACTGCACTGCCCTTGAGGGCATCAGGAATTCAGAACCGCCGCGTGCCGTCCTGCGGGATCGGCCAGCGGCGGCCTGACTGTGGTTCAACGTTCCAGCCTGATCAGACCGACTTGGCCGCTTCAAGGATGTACTCGATGGCGGCACCAACCGTCTGAATGTTTGCGGACTGATCGTCCGGGATGGACGTATCGAATTCGTCCTCAAACTCCATGACGAGCTCGACGGTGTCGAGGCTGTCAGCGTTGAGATCATTCGCAAAGCTGGTTTCACGGGTGATGGTGCTCTTGTCGACGCCCATTTGCTCGGCGACGATTTCGATGACCTTGCTCTCAACCTCTTGTTCGGTCACGGTTCTTCTCCTGAACGAGCGAGGCTCAAATTCGCCTCGCAGTTGTGTTTGGGAATTCTACTCGACCGCCCTGCAGGGCGGCAAATGGGGAGGTTTCAGCCCATCCAGCCCCCGTCCACGCACAGCACCTGCCCGGTGATGTACGAGGCCTCGTCGGCAGTCAAACTGGCCACGGCATGGGCGATCTCCGCCGGCGTGCCCGCTCGACGCACAGGCAGTCGCTTGACGGCTTCAGCCAGCATGTCCGCGGGCAATTCAGCGGTCATGTCGGTCTCGACGAACCCGGGCGCGACAACATTGGCTGTCACACCCTTGCCGCCGAGTTCCTTGCCGACCGACTTGGTCAGACCCACGAGACCGGCCTTCGCGGCGGCGTAGTTGGCCTGCCCAGCGTTGCCCCACAGGCCCACCACGGAACTGATGTTCACGATGCGGCCGAATCGGCTGCGCATCATCGGACGAGCTGCGGCCCGACACATGCGAAAGACGCTGCGGAGATTCAGGTGCATGACGATGTCATAGTCGTCATCGGACATGCGCAACAGCAGACCGTCACGCGTGATCCCGGCGTTATTGACGAGGATGTCCAGACGGCCATGATCCGTGGCAACGCCTTCAATCAGCGCGTCCACCGCGGCGTCGTCGCCCAGATCGCAGGGCCGTACGTCGCACGACCCTCCAGCCTGGGTGATCGTCTCGGCGACTGATCGCAGCCCGTCTTCGCTTCGTGCGACAAGGACGACATGACGACCATCGGCGGCCAATCGCTCGGCGATGGCCACACCGATGCCACGACTGGCACCCGTCACGATCGCGACGCGGCGATCAACTGATTTAGCATCTGCAGAAATGACCGTGTCTCCCAGCGCTCAGCGCGGCCTGACGCCACCACCGATGGAGCCACCCGACGGGCGGCCGAATCCCGAACCGGAGGGACGTTCATCTTCGTCGCCGGCCTCGTCGGCGTAGGCATCGATGATGGCCACGTCCTGATCGACCATCTTGGCCGTCTCTTCCCACGCTTCGACCATGGCTGTCCAATCCTGGAATGGCTCCTCGCCGAGCTGACTGATCATGTCCGGCATGCCTGGCGTGGCGATGAAGGCCACCTGAGCGCCGTCGGTCCACGACCAGGCCGATTCGGCAGTGACATCGACGCTGCTGTTGGGCAGTACGTCGCTGACATACCCCGGCCAGAACGACGGCGCCTCACCAGCACTGACCGGCCCGGCCACGGACCACATCTGTGCTTCGAGGTGCTCAGAAAACTCCCAGATCACGAGCATCGCGTCATCACCGAGCACGCGACCGAACTCCAGATCAATGCGGTCCACTTGAGACACCGCTTCGATGAAGCCGGGGTTCGCCAGCATGGCGGCCATGGCTTCGTCGGTTCCCGAGAGTTGTGCAGCGAGCGACCCGTCGAGCTTGAGCATCGCGTTGGCCAGCAGCAGGCCCGCGGCACGGATCGACTCTTCGTTGGGGGCCGTGAGCTCATCCATGTGGATGCGGGCATCGATACCGAGTTGCTGCTTGAGTTCTTCAGGCGACTTGGCCTTGGGCCGAGTATCGGCCACCGGCTTGGGCTTGGGTGGCGGCGGAGGTGGTTCGGGATCGCTGCAGCCACCGAGCAGGAATGCTCCGCCCAGGGCCGTCGCCATCAAGGATGTTGCCGTTGACTTACGCCGCATGTGTTGGATCTGGTTCATCATGACTCGTCACCTTGGCGTCTCGGTTGATCCGCCGCATCAGCCCCCGCAGCACCTTGCCTGGTGCCAATTCCGTGTAGGCCACATGGCCTGCATCGACCATGGCGGCGCACTGCTGTGCCCAGCGTACAGGGCTGGTGAGTTGTTCGACCAGCCTCGTTCGGATGGAATCCACATCCGCGTCGTGTGGTTGTGCCGTCACGTTGCTCCAGACGGTGCACGAGGGCGACTGCATGGGCACATCGGTCAGGACGGCCGCCAAGGCATCGGCTGCGGGCTGCATGTGCGCACTGTGGAACGCACCGGCCACCGTCAGGGGCGTGGCCCGCTGACCGCGTTCGCCGCACAGTGCGTGGGCGGCTTCACAGGCCGCCGTGTCGCCGCTGAGCACGATCTGCCCTGGCGCATTCAGATTGGCGGGCACCAGAACCCCGCCACCGATCGATTCCAGCGTGTCGTCGCACAGTGTCTGTGCCTCGTCCGCATCCAATCCCATAACGGCCAGCATGCCGCCATCGGCAGCTTCGGCCGCGGCCTGCATCGCCCGGCCACGTTCGGTGACCAGATGCAGGCCGTCTTCAAAACTGAACACGCCCGCCAGATGCAGCGCCGTGTACTCACCGAGGGAGAGGCCCGCCGTGGTATCGATCGAGGGCGTGTCGTCACCTGTGAGCCCGTGCCAACTGGCGACCGAACACACGTAGATGGCTGGCTGGCTGACGTCGGTTCGGTTGATCACGTCGGCCGGACCGTTGGTGCAGATGTCCGACAAGGGCGCACCGAAGCGGTCGCCGAGGATCGCATCGGCCTGATCGAACACGGCCTTGCCATGCGTACTGGACTGCGCCCATGCGCGGCCCATGCCGATGGCCTGAGCGCCCTGTCCAGGGCAGATGATGTTGGGAGCGAGATCTGTCATGCGATGTCTTTCGAGATCAGAGTTGCCACACGCCGCTGGACCACGTCATGCCACCGCCAAAGGCCACCATGATGATGGTGTCGCCTGTGTTGATGCGACCCTCCTTGCGAAGTTGATCGAAGCACAGCCCCACCGACCCGGCCGATGAATTGCCGTACTTGTCGATGTTGATGTAGACCTTGTCGTCGGGCAGACCAAGCTTCTCCTTGGCCGAGTTGATCATCCGGATGTTCGACTGGTGGCAGATCACCTGCGACACGTCGTCCACGGTCAAGCCGGTGGACTCGAACGCATCTTGAATGACGTTGATGAACTTGTTGACAGCGAACTTGTACACGCTGCGACCATCCATTCGCAGGCAGCCGAGCTTGATGTGCTCACCCACGGCGCCAGGGACGACGTCGCGTTGCTTGCGGGGGATGTACAGCGATTCCCAACCGTTGCCGTCGCCTTCGATGACCTGATGGATGCAGCCGAGCGTGGGATTGTCGTCGGCCGTGAGCACCGCCGCCCCACCGGCGTCGCCGAAGAGAATCGACATGCTTCGGTCTTCGTAGTCGACCAGCGTGCTCATCGCGTCGCAGCCGATCACGCCCACGGCCTTGTGCCGGCCGCTTCGGATCAGCGAATCGGCAAGGTTCATGGCATAGACGAAGCCACAGCAGGCCGCCTGCATGTCGAAGGCCGCCACCGGAGCGGCACCCAGTTCGTTGGCGATCCGATGCGCCGTGCTCGGGCAGGTCATGTCCGACGACACGGTCGCGTTGATGATGAGATCGAGATCTGAGCCTTGCATCGAAGCGTCGGCCAGAGCTCGCTCGAGCGCCGAGGTCGCCAGCGTGAGCTGCGACTCCCCGGCCTCCTGATTGATGATGCGACGCTCGTGAATGCCAGTGCGCTGCACGATCCACTCGTCGTTGGTGTCCACCATCGACGCCAGATCATGATTGGTCAGCCGCTGCTCAGGCACGGCTGAACCGGTCCCGGCGATGCGGACGCCGATACCACTCATCCCACACTCGCCTCGTCGTGATATTCGACCAGTTCCTTGATCCGCTCGTTCACGCCAAGATCGACAAAGCGGCGTGCGGCCGCGACGGCGTTCTCGATCGTGATCGCCTTGGACGAACCGTGGCAGATCAACACACCACCATTGACACCCAGCAGCGGCGCGCCGCCGTAGGCGTGGTAGTCGTAGTCGGCGTAGATGTCCTTGACGACCTTGCCGAACTTCTGGGCCACTTCTGGGTCAAGACCCGTGACCTTGGATTGGATGCGTTTGAAGATGCCCGAGGCGAGGCCTTCGGCCAACTTGATCATCACGTTTCCGGTGACACCGTCGCTGACGACCACGTCGCAGGCACCATCAAAGATGGCGCGGCCTTCGACGAATCCGATGAACTCAACATGCTCGTCTTCGCGAAGCAGATCGCGGACGCGCTTGGTGGTCTCGGTGCCCTTCTGTTCTTCGCCGCCGACGTTGAGCAGACCAACGCGAGGCTTCTCGATACCGAGCACCTTGCGTGTGTACACGCTGCCCATCACGCCGTACTGATACAGGTGATGTGCCTTGGGATCCACGTTGGCACCCACGTCAATGAACGTCACGGGGCCAGCGAATGTCGGCACGAGGGCGGCGATGCCCGGACGTGCCACACCAGGCAGACGCCGCATGAACATCTGTGCGGCTGCGACGAAGCAACCGGTGTTGCCTGCGGAGATCGCCATGTCGATGCGTTGATCGCCAACCTTGGGGCCGGCCATCTTGGCCATCTGCACCAGGGCGCTGCCGGTCTTGGCGCGAACCGCTTCGACGGGCGAATCTTCCATCGTGACTTCGTCACCAGTGCTGGGCACACACTCGACGAGGTCGCCGGCATCACCAACGTTGGCCATCGCGCCGTCCAGCACGTCTTGCGGACCGAACAGCACGAGACGATCGTCATCGCTGAATGTCTTCAGCGATGCAAGCGCACCTTCAACGATGGGGTCGGGCGCGAGATCGCCCCCCATGAGATCGACACCGATTCGCATGGGAGACTCAGCTCAGGCCGGGCGACTTGATGCTCAGGCCGGGGCGGACAAAGCCGCACTCACGGCAAGCACGATGCGGATGCCGGGTGGCACCGCACGCGGGGCAGGTCGAGAGATTCGACCGACGCAGCGCGTGATGCGACCGCCGCTTCCGCTTGCGGGAGGGGGAGGTTCTGAAGGCTGGTACGGCCATGGCTCGGGAGCTCCTGCTCGGGCCCCGTCTCATGGGGCCTTGTGGAAGGCGGCAATCGTATGCTCGACACTGCACAGTGTCAATGAACCGGCCCTCCCAACCCTTGATTGGGGGCTGGGAGGGCCGTTTTTAGGCAGAATTCTGCTGCTCGTCAGAGCAAGTTGAGCCACTCTCTGAAGAGGAAGTCGAATCGCTCCGTCAGCAGTGTGATTCGACCCATCACGGTGAGGCCGAAGGCCGCACCGAAGGTGACCATCAACACGTAGATACCCATGCGAGCCGTCTTGCCCACGGCGCCCTTGTGCTCCATGGAGAAGAAGAAGTACACCAGGCAGCACAGCACCCCCAGAAGGATCACCAGGGCACCGACGCTAGGCCAGAACTGGAAGCCATCGGCACCAGTCACGTACAGCGGCGTGATCGTGCTCTTGATCTGCAGGAGGAAATCCGACTCTAGGTGCGACAGCAGACGGAAGCCGGCCGTGGCACCGATCACGAAGGCCAGCGGCCACCGTGCAATCCAACCACCCTTGGGTGACAGTCGCCAGATCAGCATGCCTGAGAGCACCAGCGGGATCAGATAGATCACATCGAACGACGCAGATTCAGGCAAGCCCGGCACCGCCCACGCTCGAGTGATATCTGGAATCAGATTCACCAGCAGCTTGTCGACGATGCCTGTCCAGAAGGACAACACCATCCAGTAGGCAGCAGAGGCCCCCACCACGATGGCTTCAGCCGCCTTGTAGAAGGGGTTGTCGCCTGCGAGGAAGGACATGATGCACAGCGTGAGAATGGCGGCGAGCCACACACCAATGGTGCGACTAGCCGACAAGGCTGCGCCAGGTGTATCCGCATTGACCGCGGTCGAGGTTTCCCACGACACCTGTTGTGCGGCACCATCAACGGCACCGGACACCCAAGCATCATCAACCTGGGAATACGTCACTGTTTCGGTGAGCGTGTACACCTTGCCCGCATCGAGCGCGAACCATGCGCCAATCGAGAACACCACGAAGATGCCGATCACGATGGCCCAGCCAAGGCCGAAGCCTGAGCCGTCATTGGAGGAGTTGGCGTTGGTGACGGAAGCACTGGCCATCACGCACCTCCCTTCTTCTTGTCGATGAAGTAGATGATGTTGCCTAACAGAATGAAGAGCACCATCAGGATGTGGGCCACGAACTGTGGTCCCATTCGTTGCAGGGCCGCTTTGGACGAATACTTCGATCCAATAACTGCCGGATCGGCCAGATGCGGATACGCATCCATCATCACCTGCTCGTATCCAGCGGCACCCTTGATCGCGGGCAGGAGGCCCTTGAGCGGATCAGGGATGTAGGGATACAGCAGTGGCGCCTGCACACCGGTACACCCGGCCACGATGGGCAGATCAGCAGGCGTGGCTGCGTACTGCACCCACTGCTTGGTGCCAGGATCGCCGGCACTGATGTTGATGATCAGGTCCATCGACTTGGCCGACTTGATGTTTCGCGTCATCGGAATCGCGTTGAGATCCGTCTTTCGCGAGTCGGTGATGAACAGCGCCTTCAGGTCGACGATCGAGTTCTTGATCACAGCCTCGTTGCCGGGCTTGTAGCCGAAGGACATGAAGTCTTCGCCATACGTGAGATCGGGATACTCCTCGCCAAGGATGATGTTCATGGCGTCTTCAACAAACGGCTCGCCCAGGGGCCAGAGGCACATGAAGTACATCTTGTGGCCCTTTTCCGCGCAGTGGCGAGTGAAGGCCATCGCCATGGGCAACAGTTCGCCCTGGGAGCCGGGATCGAAGTCGAAGCTCAACAGCACGCGCGAACCGTCGGGCAGGTTTTCGATCTGATCGAACACCTTGTACGGCTGCGTGCCCTTTGGCACCGGCTCGGGGAAGCTCAACTTGGTCAGAATCGGCACGGCCACCGCGAGGCCCATGAGGGCGAACACGATGCGTCGGTCAAGATTGCGGAGGAAGTTCAACATGGATCAGTCCTCCGATCCGAGATAGGACTTGTCGACACCCAGCAGCACCTTGAGCGACGTGCTCACGATGCCAAGGGCGATGCCGATCATGATGGCGCGGTTACCGGCAGTCTGCGGCACGTCGAGAATCAGCTTGGTGAGATTCTCCATCCGCAATCCGCTGAGGAACTGATACCACGGACTGTTGCTCGTGCCCGCTTCAGCCATTGACTCGGCGTCGGGCAGCCAATCCGTGAGCCAGTAGCCGGCGTACACCTGACCGAGCAGGACGATGAACGCGGTGCCCAGTAGCAACGTGGCCTCGAGGTTCTTGGCCCGGAAGGCACGAAACGCGGCCGACGCGATGTAGAACGCCAGCATGGCGAACATCGTGGCGGTCAAGGGCACGAGGCAATACTGATAGATCCACCAGAAGGGTGCGCCCTCCTGAATCGGATTCGACGCCCAGGCGTTGTCAGGCGCGACGGCCGTGCCATGGGCACCCATCTTGAAGAGGCCGATGATGAGCACCACCGCGAAAGCGATCAACGTGATCGCTGCGTAGCCCCAACCGGCACTGCGGCGGGAGATCTTGGTCAGGTTCATCATCACCAGGTTGCCGGCACCGAGCACCATGGCCGCGGCGGCAAGGATGATGAACATCTCCATCGCATTTGCACCCCACTGCTCCGTGAGCGGGATGAAGTAGGTGGCGATGAGAATGAACCCGACCACCGCTGCGATGATGAGCGGAATGGTTCGTTTGGCGATCATTCGGTGTCATCCTCCTGACCGATGTGCAGCACCATGGCGGGCATCACACCGGCCTTGCCGAGGATGTTGTCCTTGATATAGCTGGATGCGGCATCGATGCCCGAGGATCCTGTCATCGCACCGAGTGTCGCCAGCAGGCAACCCAGCACGAGCAGGCCCGCGGCGATCACCTTGCCCACGTCCTGTCCCTTGAGTGATCCCAACTGCTCGGGATCGTCCGAGAGATAGGCCGAAGCGGCGAAGAACTCTTCACCGATGAGCGTGTAGTCGCAGGCGGCCACAAAGAACGGCAGCTGCGACGGCATGGCGGTACCGGCCACCTGAATGGCGCCGATCGAGTTGCCCGTTTCCGCCAGAATCAGCGACTCGGCGTAGAACGCGCCCATGTAGAAGCACGCCGCAGGCTTGTCACGCACCATCTTGCCCTGCACACCAGCGGTGTAGCCGAACTGTTCGTCGGTCAGGTAATAGATGCGGTTCTCGTCGTAGGCATCAGGGCGACCTGCACCGAGGTACGCCGCTTGCACGGTTTCGCGAGCAGTGGTCATCACCAGCGAGCGGGCCGTAGGCACCTCGAGGCGAGCGTCGTACTCGGCTGCCGTCTTGGCCACGTTTGAGAGCACGGTGATGCCCGCGACGGTCTGGATGTCATTGATGTCCAGAATGCCCGGCACGAAGAGCACCTCGCGACCCATCTCCGTGGCACGTCCCACTGCTTCAGACACGGCTTCCAGACCGGCAATCTTTCGCACCGAGATGTTGCCTCCGCGCTTGGCGTGATACACGTAGAGAATCACCACGCCACTGATCGTCACCATGATGATGAGGAACCAGATCTTGCCGGCGTTGATCATTTCCATCGTCGGGGTCACAGATTCTTCAGCCTGCGCGATGGCCGATTCACCAGCACTGCCCGTCGCTCTGACGCCGTACCAGTAGGTGGTACCGGCGGTGGCGTTCTCGTCGATGAACGTCGTCACGCCGTAGGGCACGTCGCCGATGGCGCCTTCGTCAATCGGCGTGGATTCGTCCGTGTCGACCTTCGACCTGACCACCACGTAGCTGGTGACACCGCCGTCGACGTCATCAGGCGAGGTCTCCCAGGTGACGATCACCTGGTTGCCGACGTCATTGGGGGCGTCGGCGGTCTTTACGTTGGTTGGCGGTGCGACCTGGGCGTGCACCTGTGCCACACAAGCACAGCATGCCGTCAGGGTCGCAATCATGAGTGTCCGCATGTGCATCACTCCTCGATGAGTTCCACATTCGCACGGGGCACGATGGCGTGCTCTCCCGTGGGCAACTTCACTTCTAGTACACGTGCCTTCGACCCCGACCCGAGCACATGGGGCTCGCTGGGGAGGTCGGAGACTTCGCCGATGATGCCGAAGTACGGATCGCGAATCACGCGAACCGGTCGGCCGATTTCCAACTGCCCTTCTTCGTACTTCCGCTTGCCGTCTCCGACCTCCGGAGTGGACTCCAACGGAATCACGATCTCAGGACGCATGACGCCCGCGCGAATCTGCGTGGCACCATTCACCGAAGCCTCGGTACCGGCGTAGCTCTTGAGCAGTTCAAACGTACGGGCGGCCATGGCGATTTCGCCGAAGCCTTCCGTCACGATCACGGTGATGCCCAATTGCTCGCGGCCGGTGATGGCCACGCCGAGGTCGTACCCAAGCATGTCCTTGAGATCGGCGTCGTCGATGCCGCCTGACACGATGGCCGCGGCGGCCACTTCCCGGGCTCGCGCAACCGCCGCGGCGGTCATGCGAGCACCACCGACAACCACGGCCCCAGCCATGTCCTCGGTGATGTGATGGGCATCGAGCTCTTCATCGTGACTGGAGCACGCCATCTTGATCGAGCCGGCCGTTTCGCCGCCCACACCAAAGATGCCCTGCACATAGGCCACGTTGGCTTCGATCTCACAGCCTTCGCCGGGCAGTACGTTGACCACCTGGCCGCTGATGTAGGCACGCACCTGAACCGGCAGCGGCGCACCACGAACGATCATCTGGCCGGTGACCGGCGAGATCGTCTCCACGGTGCCGGCCACCTTGCTGGTGATCGACGTCTTCATGAAACCGAAGATGCCCTTGGTCTGGGCGATCACATCGCCAACCGCGACCGTGTCGCCCTCATTCACCACGACGCAATCCATGACGTCGGATGCGGGCATCGACAGTTGATTGGCGAGGTTCACCGGGTTCACGTCGCCGGGCAAATTTGTTTCGGCGACCACGTCGTTGGCGGTGACCACGTCGCCGATGGACACGTTGACTTCACCAGCGATGGGGAGAATCCGCCGGCAGCGGTGCTCCCGGAATCCGGTGACGAGCAGTCCTGGGGTATAGGCCTTGGCCATGGTGTACTCGCGGGGCTCAGACAGCCGCCGCCGTCTCCTCTTCTTCTCGATACATGGCACAGGAATCAATCCAACCCTGCACGGTGGATTGGCAACTGCTGCGATCTTCCGGCAGTCCCAGCGGCCGGCCACGACCGTCAAAGATCACACCGACGGTGCCACCCTTGATCTCGCGCTCGACCTTCTTGCCCGGGCCATTGCCGAGATCCACACCGCGAACGGGCGTGAGTGTGATCATTGCCGTTTCGCCCAGTGCCAGATCGACAAGTTCCATCTCGCCACCGGCGATTTCGCCGCTCATGCCATTGAAGGACCAAGAGAAGGCCGGCTTGCCAGCCTTCACGTTGCCTGCAGCGGCAACACAGGTGCCCAGATAGATGAGGCAGTCGCGATCGAACACTTCTTCGGCCGCCTTGGGGTGCACGCTCGCAAGCACACCGAGGTGCGGCATCATGAAGATGGAGTCCTTGGCGAGCATGGTGACACCTTCAGGCTCGAAGGCATCGATCAGCATCATTGCCGTCTGGTGCATGCGTGGCGCATGGCTGAGCACGCCGCCGGATGCCACGAGCAGATCGAGCGTCATGTTGTTGACGATGGTCTCGCCGCCGGCTTCCTGTGTGAACGTGTCGCCCACGGTGCGCTGTTGCTGCACACCCTTGAGCGTGGTCGCGAATTCCTTGTGCTGCTTGTAGGCCAGACGTAGTGCTTCGCGAGCCACAGCCTGCTCGAACATGAGCGCTTCACGCGTTTGCGGAATGGTCGTGGGTCGAATCATCTTGTTCTTCACATGATTGCGGAGCTCACGCTCGTTCATGTTGAAGGGCACCCATCGCAGCACGTTGGGCATGGTGGCTTCGGCACATACATTGGAGATCGAATACGACATGCCCAGGTTGGCCGACACCGTTCGGTTGAACGTCTCGTCGAACACGCTGAACACGTCGGTCGTGGCGCCGCCGATGTCCACGCCGACCACATTGATGCCTTGGATTCGAGCCACGGTCTGCAGGATGTCCCCCACCGCGCCGGGCGTGGGCATGATGGGCGCGCCGGTCCAGCCCATGAGCTTGTCATAGCCGGGCGCCTGCGCCATCACGTGCTCGAGAAAGATGTCGTGAATCTTGTCGCGGGCCGGGCCGAGATTCTCTCGCTCGAGCACCGGACGGAGATTGTCGACGATCTGCAGGTCGAACCCGCCTTCAGCGAAGACCTCAGACACGTCCGTCTGGGCCTCGTTGTTGCCCGCGTAGATGATGGGCATCTCATAGTCGCTGCCAAAGCGTGGCTGCGGCTTGGCCGGAGCGATGAGTTCGGCCAACTGGACGACCTTGTCCTTCGTACCGCCGTCGGTACCACCGGACAACAGGATCATGTCGGGACGCAGGTCGCGGATGCGTTGGATCTGCTCGTGCGGACGGCGACCGTCGTTGGCAGCAATCACGTCCATCACGATGGAACCGGCGCCCAGCGCGGCACGCTTGGCACTGGCCGCGGTCATTTCCGCGATCACGCCAGCCACCATCATCTGCAGACCACCACCGGCCGACGACGTACTGATGTAGATGTCGCAGCCTTCGGTGTCCGTGGCCGGGGAGATGATGCGGCCGTCGTCGTCCACGAGCTTGCGACCGGCGAGTTCGCCGATCTCCGTGACCGAGTTGATCACGCCCATGGTGACGTCAGCGAAGGGCTTTTCGACAGTGGTCGGCGCTTCACCACGATGTGTCTGGCGATAGGCGCCGTCCACATACTGAATGAGGATGGCTTTGGTGGTGGTACTGCCACAGTCGGTGGCGAGGATCACCTTGATGCGTTCTGGATCGAGAGCGGTCATGACGCGTGGCCCGGTGCCGTACCGGCCTTTTCGGCGACGTGCTCCACGTCACCATCGGCATGTGCTTGGAGCCGGTCGCACAGGTACTCAATGGACCCACGCTGCTCCAGAAACAGGGCGAACTGCTTGAACGATTCGGTATCAAGCACCAGTTCCGCGGCCGGCTGCACGATGTGCATCGCCTGGGCCGCGACGAAGTTCAGAGGGCGACTCATTTCCAACGCCATGAGCGCCGGTGTGGACATGCCACGCTTCACAATGGACCTACACACACGATCGACAATGTCGGCCGTGCGTTCGTCGGGCTCAGCCGCGCCGGGCAGGTCTACATGGAAGGCGTGCTTGAGTGCTTCACGCAGGCTCATGCGGCACGCTCCGGAAGATGTGCCTTGATGGCCGCGACGGCCTTCGTGCCCAGGGTGCCGAAACGCACCGGAATGCCGTTGTCCGCTCGCCACCGCGAAGGGTGCGTGCGGGTGAAGAGAAAGCCGCCTTCGTCATCGTGTGCGAAACGTGCGATCTTCGACCACGGCAGGGAACGCGTCTTCATGGGCCAGCGGGCGGTGATGCCCGAGGCGTCGATTGCGAAGACCGACGGAAGGAAGAAGCGGTTGAGGGTGAGCAGCAAGATGACGATCGCCCCGAGCCCGGTGAGCACCCCGGTGAGGGGCGTCTTGAAACTGGTGGCCACCATGAGGCCACACACCACGACGGCGAGGCTCGCCGCCACGGCACGGCGCGGGTGTTCACGCACGGGGTGCGTGGACCATTGCACGGGCTCGGCCCGTGAGGGGTCGGCCAGCTGGAGCTCGGGTTGTCCGCGATCCTCGATCTCGGGGCTCTCCCAATCCGGGCCGAAGCGGCCTGGAATGATCGGGAGAGTCTAGCGAATAGGGCCGAGGGCAGGCGGGCTCTGCGACGTACGCGTGATTGGGCGGATCCGGCCTCACGAGGCCGCCAGCGGGGGTCTCGCTGGGCTGTTGTCAGGCCGCCTGCCAGGCTCGCAATACCTCCGGGAGCACCCGCTCGAGCAGGTCCAATCGATCGAGTTTGATTCCAGCCTGCGCCAGACTGATGGCCGTCTCGTCGAGTGGGGGCGGCCAATTGGTTTGGGCCACGTTGATCCCGATGCCGATCACTGCCTGGCCGTCTGCCTGTTCGATGAGCACACCGGCGAGCTTCCTGTCGTCGAGCAGCACGTCATTGGGGTGTTTGACCGTGATGCGGCCTGGGAAGAGATCGGCGAGCGCATCGACGATGGCGGCGGCGATGTCGGCACTCCGTTGCGGGTTGGTCGTGGCTGGCAGGCACACGCTGAATGCCAGACCGTCTTGGCCCGTGTCGGCCCAGACATTGCCACGCTGGCCGCGGCCACCGGATTGACGCTGGGCAACCACTAGGGCGCCGATGCCCAGGGCCCGGGCGTGATCCTGAGTGGATGCGCACTCCGCCAGTACACGCCCGGTGCTCAGGTGCGGCGTGTTGGCGACGAGGGCGTCGATGCGGTCGCCCCACTGCTGTGTGTTCACGACACGTCGAGCCCGACATCAAGACTGCGGGCCTGATGGGTGAGCCCGCCGACAGAGATTCGATCCACGCCTGTTTCGGCAATGGCGCGGACGGTGTCCAGCGACACGCCACCTGACGCTTCGAGGAGCATGCCCGACGCGGAGACATCACGCTGCCGTACAGCTTCACGCAGCATGGACAGGTCAAAATTGTCCAGCAGCACCATGTCGATCAGCCCTGGCTCGATGGCGAGCACGCTGCTGAACTGCTCGAGCGTGTCGACTTCAACCTGCACGAATTGCAGTACGCGATCAGCACGGGCACGGCGACAGGCGTCGGCAAGTCCTCCGGCAAAGGCGCCTTCGGGGAGATCAGCGAGGTGGTTGTCCTTGAAGAGTGCAGCGTCGTCGAGGCCCAACCGATGCAGCGTGGCGCCGCCACATGCGGCTGCGTACTTTTCGAAGTGCCGCAGGCCAGGCGTGGTCTTGCGCGTGGTGCAAATGCAGGCGGTGGTGCCGTCGATGGCGTCCACGAAAGCTCGCGTGTTGGTGGCCACGCCGCAGAGGCGTCCGATGAGATTCAGCAGGGGCCGCTCCAGTCCGAGGACGAGCGCCGAAGGACCTGCCATCGTTCCGACCACATCACCGGACGCGACCGCGGCCCCGTCTTCGATCGTCTGCTCCATGCGTACATTCGCGAACATGGGCAGTGCGTGCACGGCGGTACACATGGGCTGCACACCACAGAGCACACCCGCCTGCCGCATGGTGATGGCGGTGGTGCTGGTGCCCTCATGCTGCATGGCGCGACTGGTGATGTCGCCCCGCATGAAGCCGTCTTCTTCCAGCCACAATTGCAGCGCTGCGGCCAGCATGTGGTCAGGCAGCAACGTGGATCGAAGGTCGGCCAGTTGGGCGGTGGTCGCCATGGGCGTACGATAGATACTCAACCATGGAGCGTGAGTAAAGCCATGACCATCTTCAGCAAGATCATCGACGGCGAGATCCCCTGCCATCGCGTCTACGAAGACGAACATGTGCTGGCGTTTCTCGATATCGGTCCGCTGAGCCGTGGGCACACGTTGCTCATTCCGAAGATGCCCGCGGCCACGATGGCGGAGCTGTCCGACGATGCTGCCGCGGCCATGGGCCGCGTGCTCCCTCGCCTGTGCCGAGCCGTGATGGCGGCAACAGGGTGTACGGCGTACAACCTGCTGCAGAACAACGGGGCCGCCGCCCATCAAGAGGTGATGCACGTGCACGTCCACATCATCCCCAAGCATGACGACGGCACGGGGCTGGACCTCACGTGGCGCCCGGACACGCTCGACGACGCCCAATCCCTCGCCACCGCCATCGCCAACGCGATGTGATGGGTTCTGACCCCAGCTTTACTTGCGGCGGATGACGGCCTGGGCGGCAGCCAAACGGGCCGTGGGCACTCGGAAGGGCGAACAGGACACGTAGTCCAGCCCGACGCCTTCAAAGAAGTCCACGGAATCCGGATCGCCACCGTGCTCGCCACACACGCCCAACTTGAGCTTGGGCTTGCACTTGCGCCCGCCCCGACAGGCGTGATCCACCAGATGGCCCACGCCGGCGGCATCGATCGACTGGAACGGGTCACGCTCCAGAATGCCTTGCTCGAGGTAGTCCGGCAGGAAGCCGTTGATGTCGTCACGGGAATAGCCGTAGGTCAGCTGCGTGAGGTCGTTGGTACCGAACGAGAAGAAATCGGCCACTTCGGCCACTTCATTGGCGGTCACCGCTGCCCGAGGAATCTCGATCATCGTGCCCACCGGAATGTTCAGGGCGCCCTTGACCTTCTTCTTCACCCGCACCGATTCCATCGTGCCCAGCACCAGGGCCCGCAGCAAGGCGAGCTCCTGCTTCGTGCCGATGAGCGGAATCATGATTTCCGGGCGGGCGTCGATTCGCTTGCGGCGACATGCGATCGCCGCTTCGACGATGGCCGTCACCTGCATCTTGAGAATCTCGGGGTAGGTCACAGCCAGACGACAGCCTCGATGACCAAGCATCGGATTGGCTTCGTGCAGGGCTTCCACACGTTTGGCCACTTCGGAGGGCTTCACCTTCAGTTGCTTGGCGATCACCTTCTGTGCCGCCGCATCATGGGGCAGGAACTCGTGCAGCGGCGGGTCGAGCAGACGCACCGTCACGGGCAGGCCCTTCATGGCGGTGAAGATGCCGACAAAGTCCTTGCGCTGATATGGCAGCAACTTCTTGAGCGCCTTCTCCCGGTCCTTCTGCGTCTGCGCCAGAATCATCTCGCGCATCGCAGTGATGCGATCACCCTCGAAGAACATGTGCTCCGTTCGCGTGAGACCGATGCCCTCAGCGCCAAAGCTTCGAGCGCGGGCACTGTCTTCGGGCGTGTCGGCGTTGGTTCGAACCTTGAGACGGCGCTTGGCATCCGCCCACTTCATGAGCGTCGAGAAGTGCTTGCTCATCTTCGGCGTCGAGCCTTCGATCCGACCGGCCATCACTTCTCCGGTGGCACCGTCAATGGAGATCTCGTCCTTGTGGCTGAACGTCCGCCCACCCACCTTGAACTTGCGCCCCTTCTCATCGATCTCGATGTCGCCCGCACCGGCCACACAGCACTTGCCCCAGCCACGAGCCACAACGGCTGCATGCGAAGTCATGCCGCCGGTGCTCGTGAGAATGCCGGCAGCATGATGCATGCCTTCAACATCTTCCGGTGACGTCTCGCGACGCACCAGCAACACCGATTCACCAGCCTGAGCACGCTTGGTGGCCTCTTCTGCGGTGAACGCAGGCTTGCCGCACGAGGCCCCCGGCGACGCCGGCAGCCCCTTGCAGAGCATGTCCGCGCCCTTTTTGTCGGCGGCGGAGTAGCTGGGCAAAAGGAGTTGGACGATATCGCCAGCGGGCACACGAAGAATCGCCTCATCACGGTTGATCAAACGCTCATTCGCCATGTCCACAGCGATGCGGACCGCAGCGGCAGCCGTACGCTTGCCATTACGAGTTTGCAGCATGTACAGCGTGCCACGTTCGATCGTGAACTCGATGTCCTGCACGTCGCGGTAGTGCCGCTCCAGTTTGCTGCGGATCTTCAGCAGCTGCGTGTGCACCGGCGCATTCCATCGCTTCATGCCGGCCACGGGCCGCGGCGTGCGAATGCCCGCCACCACATCTTCACCCTGTGCGTTCACGAGGAACTCGCCGTAGAAGACGTTCTTGCCGGTGGAAGGATCACGTGTGAAGGCGACGCCTGTACCGGAATCGTTGCCCATGTTGCCGAACACCATGGTCTGCACGTTCACCGCGGTACCGGCGAGACCAGAAATCTCGTTGATGCGGCGATAGGCGATGGCCTTATCGCTGGACCAACTCTTGAACACGGCTTCGATCGCCAATTGCAATTGCTTGAACGGATCCTGCGGGAATGGCTTGCCGGTGTGCTTCTTGACGACCTTCTTGTACCGATCACATAGATCGCGCAGCCCTTCGGCTGGCACGTCGGTGTCTTCAGCCACCTTGCAGGCCTTCTTGACCTTGTCGAACTCTGCCTCGAAGAGGTGATGGTGCACGCCCAGCACCACGTCGCCGTACATGTTGATGAGACGGCGATACGCGTCCCAGGCGAATCGAGCATTGCCGGTGCCCTCGGCCAGGCCTTCCACGGCCACGTCATTGAGGCCGAGGTTCAGAATGGTGTCCATCATGCCCGGCATCGACACGGCCGCACCGGATCGGACCGACAACAGCAGCGGGTTGGTGTTGGAGCCGAACTGCTTGCCCGTTTCTCGCTCGAGTCGTTTGACGGCCTTCTGCACATCACCCATCAAGCCCGCTGGCAGTCGTCCGCCCTTGGCGTTGTACGACGCACACGTCTCAGTGGTGATCGTGAAGCCAGGAGGCACTGGCAGCCCGATCGACGTCATGTCAGCGAGGTTGGCGCCCTTGCCACCAAGCAATTCACGCTGGTGGGCCTTGCCCTCGGTCTTGGTTCGACCGAAGCAGTAGATCATCTTGGGACGTCGTGCAGCCATGTGCTCAAGCTCCTGCTCTGATGAAGAGCGCAAAGTGAAAGGCCGGGCAGTGTAGCCACATCGCACACGTCTATGATTCCCTCGGCGTGAGTTACAACACCCACTGCATCTGGCATACCGCATCGACGTATCCCACGGACGCGCCGATCGTGGTGCTGTGCTCAGCAGCGCAAGGCACCTGGGCGCGTCATTCGATGTGTGCACATGCCCAAGGCGTGCTTCGCATCACGCGAGCGGAAGCCCGATGGATCGGCGATGTACCCCACCCGGCGGGCGCACCGCCTCGTGACCCACTCGCGGCATTGGCCTGGGCGGACGCCGTTCGCACCCATGGCACGACGCATGATGCCTGCCCGGGCGCTGGTGCCTGGATCGCAGTGCTCAACTACGAATTGGGCGAACTGCTCGAACCGGCCGTGTGCAACACGCCCAGCCGCATTGAAGACGATCGCAACGCCCCGCTGGCCGAGTTGCTGTGGTGTCCCCAAGTGACGGTGCAAGACCCAGACACGTCCCCCACGCCGGGGGGCGATCCACTGCAACAACGATCGCCGTGTGACAGTTCGCCGCCTGAACCAGACCACCGTGACTCCATCGCCGAAGCCGTCGAAGCGATTCACGCCGGCGACGTGTTCCAAGTGAATATCGCCCGTCGATTGACCATGGCTGTCGACGGCGACCCACTCACCTGGTCACAGCATGCCATCACGTCGAGCCTTGCGCCCTTCGGCGCCATGGTCCGCCTGCCCGGTGACGACGGCACTGCGACACGCATGGTGACGAGCATGAGCCCTGAGCTGTTCTTGCATGTCGACGCGCAGCGGCACATCACATCGCGGCCGATCAAAGGTACGGCCAGTGCTGATCAACCAATCGACGCACTACGCGATTCCACCAAGGATGCTGCCGAACTGCACATGATCGTGGATCTCGTTCGCAACGATCTTGGCCGTGTAAGCACGACCGGCAGCGTGCAGGTGCACAGTGCCCGCGAACTCGAGACGCACGTCACCGTGCATCACGGTGTGGCCGAAGTGCGAGGCCGCCTGCGCGACGATGTGAATCTGGTCGACCTACTGCGGGCCACCTTCCCCCCAGGATCGATCACCGGCGCCCCGAAGATCCGTGCCATGCAGTTGATCCGCGAACTGGAAACCCGGCCACGCGGGGCCTACTGCGGCGCCATCGGGCTGCTGGGCCCGGACGGCACCACCATGCTCTCCGTGGCGATTCGCACCGCCACGGTGCTCCAACAGAACAGCGAATGCACGCTGGACTACGGCACCGGCGGGGGAATCACCGCCCAGAGTGATCCGGATGCTGAGGTCCGTGAGACGCAGGTGAAGGCACAGGCCTTGTGGGCTTCAATCACGCCGAACGACGCTGCTCACCCTCATGACGAAGACCATGCACCGCACGAAGCAGTTGCTGCGACACCGTGCGACGATGCAGTGCGTTCGCACTGAAGTCGAAGCTCATGCCCAAGTACAACGTACGGTCACTCTTGATGTGGCTGTGCGCCAAGCGGGCGGCTGACACCACCGGCGTCTTCAACGCCGGCGGAAGTTGGAATCGCACCCACCACATGGTGTGGCGACCAATGAAGCCGGCCTGATCATCCGGCACACCAAGGCCGACGCCACCTCCACCGAGATTCAACAATCGCGCCGTACAGCAAGGCCCCACCGCCGGAAGCGGTGGATTCTGTTCAAAGTCATCGGGCGTTCTGCCATCCAATTCGCGGAGAAAGGCCGCCGCAGTCAGACGTTCAATCGGTACGGCGGTGGACGGATCAAGCAAGGGCCACAAGGACACCTCGGGCAGATCGATACGCGCCGTCTCGATGCGGTAGTCGATGCGACGTTGGCACCGCTGTACCTGCGCCGGAGAACTCAAGACCAATGTTGTCGTGCCGTTGGGCCCGGAACGATGCCCGGTGCATGTGGTGTGGAACATCCATCTGTTCTGTCCCACCGCCATCACACCAACAAGTTTGGTGCCCTGGGCATAGGCCACGGTGTTCCCCAAGGCCACAGGTGCTTCGATCAACAGCACATCAGGCTGCACATCAATCACGCGAGCACGCAGCAGGAGATCACTAGAATCGCCATTGCACTCCAATGCCAATTCAATCGAGCCTCGACGAGCGCAGATCTGTTGCAGACAGCGACGCCAACCAGCAGTTCGTGAACGTGTTGCGGGCACAGACGATCTCCTTGGGCCTACGATCAAGAGAGGCCACGCCGAAGCATCGGCGGCGCAACCGCCCTACTGAAGCGATCTTGCCTATTCGCCTGTGTTTTTTGGGTCCGAGAAGATGCACACCGCGCCGGCTCGGTCGACGATTGGCCCTGACAGCCCGCTGGCACGGGCCAGCAGCCGCAACGCCCCAGCGGTCCACAGCCGCATTGCGGTATCGCTGTCCACCAAGGACGGCACGCCAATCGCATCACGCAGGGCGAACACCGAATCATCGTCGGCCCACACCAGTTGCCGACCATCCTCATCGACACCAGAACACCAATTCCCGCCGGTGAGTTCCGGCCAGAGGTCCCCCGCCAGATCGTCCAGCACAATGGTGCCGCCAGGCCGCAGGCATGTGGCCCAGTGCTGCATCGTGGCCACCGCTGTGTCGACATCGTGCACCAGTGCGAACGTGTTGCCCAGACACAGCACGACATCGACGGACGCGGGCTCCACGGCGCACGATGTCATGTCCCCCAGCATCACGGTCACATCCGGAGCAGCCCGTGTGATCACATCGAGCGATGCCGCATCGGTGTCGACCGCCACCACCTGCGCACCAGCCTCGGCAAGTGGAATGGCGATTCGTCCGTGACCACACCCAGCGTCCAACACCCGCTTGTCGCTGCAGTGGGCCAGAACCCAGTCCAATTGCGCCTGCGCTGTATCAGCGTCATGTGGTTCGATGGCATCGCGAGGATCACTCATGCCGATGGCCTCCCAGCAGCGATGCCTTCGGCGACACCCTGCAGATGGTGCTTAATGGCATCGGCACTCGTGTCGTCGCCATGGCCGAAGCGGCGCCGGTACAGCACCCCGACTAGTGCCTGCATCGACACTGCCGCAGCAGGTCTAGCTGCTTCCACGGTGTCGCACCACTGCAATGGTGACGCATGCCGCGGCTTGGTCAGACCAGCACGGTCGAGCATGTGCAACAGTTCGCCGTAGAACGCAACGTCCGCCACTGCACAGACACCATCACTCAACTGCAACAACCGCACAAGGGCTCGGCGCCGCACACGACGTCGCCAGAGCACGATCACACCGACCACGCCGAGGCCGCACACGACCATCAACCAAATCGTGCCCGCGGCACCAAAGCCGAATGCCAGATCTAACCTGTCGCGCCAGTGCGTGATCGTGCGCCAGCCATCGGTGATCGATTGACGCCAACCAGGAAGCCAAGTGTTGGCCAACAACCGCTGCGCCGAAGCGTCGTAGCCCAGCACGTCGCCGTACCACCAGATTTCCAGTCGAGATCGGATGTGCTGCAATTGACCCAGAATCGATCGGTCGGCGCTTGGACCGGAAAACAGTGGCCCGGCTGCTGGGGTCGCGTCATAGGCCATCCACTGTTCTGGATTGATCAACACTTCCGACCAGGCGTGGGCATCGCGATCACGCACCACCCAACGACGCTGGTCATCGCGGTCATAGGCGACAAACCCGGTCACGATGCGGGCAGGGATGCCAACTGCCTGCGCCAAGGCCGTGAAGCCCGCGGCGAAGTACTCACAGTGTCCCACTGGCTCTTCGAGCAGGAAGCGAGTCACCGGATCGCGGCTCAACTGCAGCGTGTCGTCCTGGCCGACCCGCGTGAGATCCAGTGTGTAGGTGTACTTGCCACTGCGCAGATGCGCGACAAAGGCTGACGCCGCCTCCTTGATCCACGCCTCGCGGTCGCGCACTGAAGCGGGGCCGAACGTGGGCAGACCGGCGCGTGTGAGAATGTTTTCGGCCAGACGACGAATGTCCGGATCGGGCCATGCCCAATACGTTTCGACGAACGGCGTGGCCGGAATCACACCGGGCGCTACTCGTACGTCGTATCGCTCGGGCGCAGCATGTGGTGGCGCCGACAACACACCTCGCATCTCATCCCAACCGATTCGTGTGAATCGATCGGTCTTGATCGCATAGGCGCCCGCCGGCACGGGCAGCCAGTTCAGCTGTTCGGTGAGTTCGATGCGAAACTCATCCGGGTGTTCCACTTCCGTGGACCCGAACACGCGCCACATCGGCACACCGGTGATGGGCTCTTCCTCGGCCAGCGGTGATGGATGCCATTCACCGCGGCCCGTGTATTCCGACATTGTTCCTGTGCGCAAACGCAGCACACCGCCAGGCGGCTCATTGCCCGCGATCTGTGTCACCAGCGCCACTTCGGCGTCGGACGACAGCACACGTGTCCCTGACACCAGCTCGAGGTGATTTGTGGTGCCGGCTGCTGTTCGAGCAATGCTCGCCGCACTGGCCAGCGCCAGATTGCCGGTCAATGCGCGAGGAAAGACGATGAAGACCACCGCTGACAACATCACCAGCAGGAACAGACTGACGCCGATGACGTTCACCAGATGCCGCCGCGCCATGGGCCCGGCCGGAGGCGGCGTCCCCGACTGATCCGACCCCTCCCGTGTGCCGAATGTGCGGCGGCCGTACTGCACCTGGAACAACAGCAACACCGTGCACAACAGCGGCGCCCACAACATGAACACCAGGCCGAAGAGCGCCTCCACCGACACCATCGAGGCCAGGGCGATCAAGAGAAAGCACAGCACGATGCGTTCGGCCTCGTTCTCCATCGTGCGGTTCTCGAAGCACTTGATGACTGCCAGGCACAGTGCGAAGGTGACGATCGCGGGCAACGGATCTCCGGGATCCATGGCGATGCGCCACACACCCCAGAGGGCAGCAGCCAAGGTGGTCGCCAGTGACATCCTGCGACCGATGACACGTCCACGCGGCCCATCCGTCACCAACCTCGCAATGACCACCAACATGCCACCCGCCAACAGAAGCCACGGCGCATCGAGCGCCACGCCTGCGCCCACCACCGACAGCAACATCAGTGTGGCACTCGACCAGTTGAACATGCGATCGATCGTCATGGCATGTCTGCCCCGGCACGTTGAAACCATGTTCGCGCCGACAGATGCAGGGCATCATTGAAGCCCACCAGCGGCCGCACTCGATCGGGTTGCACCACGACAGCGCCAGCGCGTTCGCCCTTGGGGGGCGCGGTATTCACTCGAGGGGTGTCGAGATCGAGCAAGGCCAGCGTGGACAGCATGCGATCCAGATGCAGCGACCCACGCCGTGGCGCATGCACTGCCGCGGGGATGCCCAGGACACACATGCCGATTTCATCGCCACCCTCATGCCCGGCTTGCAAGATCGACGCCGCCAACGTGATGGCCTGTTCTTCACGCTCGCGAGCGGCGTCGAGATCGGATTCGTCCAGCTCGGCGGTGGCACGTCGCAGGTCGAGCACCACTCGGATTCGAGGTGGCTGCGGTGTCGTTCGCTCCAGAGCGATCAGTTCGTCGCGATGGGCGCTGATCCGCCACGCGATGTCACGCAATCGATCACCGGGCCGCGCCGGACGAGTGGCGTACCACTCTTCACCATGTCCACGGTGACGTCCAGACCGGGGACCATCGAGGCCACGACCTCTGATGGATCGCATGATGGCACGATCAACGGGCACCGTTCGGGGATGCACGACCACTTCGCGAGCGCCGGCAAGCGTCTTGGATCGTCTCCACAGCCCGAACGGAAATCCGGTCCCCAGCGTTGCGCCGTTGAGCATCACCTTGCCACGCTGGGTTGGTGTCACGTGCATGTCGCCGTGCACGGTGTCTCCTGTTGCCACGTGCAACACCCAGGCAGGATGGTCGATGTCCACCTGCGCGCCGCCGAGGTGCTCATCCACCCGCAGTGCAAATGCAGGCATGCCGCTGCCATGCGTGCGCCCGATGCGATAGCGAATGCGCATCGACTCGCCCACCTTGCCGTGTCGCGGCAGCAACCGGTTCACGCGAAGCCCTCGGAGGGCCAACCGAGGCCCGATCAGACCGATGATGGCCGCGGCGAGCACCAGCGACATGAGGAGGACCAGCAGGTTGTTGCCCCGCAACATGGCTGGTGGCGCCACCAGCACCAACGCCAATACGAAGGCGATCGAAGGCCGAACGGCGATGGATCGTCGAACCGTCATTGGTTCGAGCGTACATCGATGCGTGTTGTCATGGTGACTCAGCCGTCGGCTTGCACGTCTGCGTGCGTGTCATCGGCCGGCTGCTCAGGCGCCGGGGCATCAGCGTCATCGCCGTCTGGAGCCTCGGCAGTTGGCTCGTCCGATGACGCCGGCTCACGCCGCACGCGTTCACGGGGCATGCCTTCGACATCGGGCAGGTCGTCGATCGATCCGAGGCCGAAGATCCGCAGGAAGTCGCCGGTCGTGCCATACAGCATGGGGCGACCGAGCTCTTCAGCCCGGCCGGCGATGCGAATCAGCCGCCGCTCCATCAATCCTCGCAACACTTCGCCGCATGCCACGCCGCGGATCGCCTCAATCTCCGCTCGCATCACTGGTTGGCGATACGCAATCACGGACAGCGTTTCCAATCCGGCTTGCGACAACTTGTGCTGTGTGCGACGACTCGCGGCCTCTTGCAGCACTTCGGAGACATCCGGTGTGGTCTGCACACGCCAGCCCCCAGCCACACGCATGATGCGCATCACGCGACCGGAGGCTTCGTACGACTCGTTCAATTGTTCAATGACCGCCTCGACGTCCTTGCCCGGCACGTTCAAGGTGCCCGCAAGACGAGTGGTCGACTGCGCTCGCTCGGCCGTCAACAACAGCGCTTCAACCTGATGTGACAGACAAGGCTGAGTCTGGTCGGTCGTGTCTTGGGGTGCGTCAGGCACCGGCTGTTGCAGCGTCGTGGGCATCGGATGTCACTTCATCCGACAAGATCGTCAAGACACCCTCGTGCACATGTGCAAATCCACCGCTGGTGTGGAAGGACTGTGGCTCAGGACCATCGATCCGAAGCGTGCCCGTTCCCAGTCGCGAGAGAATCGGGGCCATGTTGGCCATTACGCCGTACTGCCCATCCCATGCGGGGAAGGACACGTACGTCGCCTCGCCCTCGAAGGTCGAGCCGGCAGGGGTGATCACACGACAGGCAAATGAGGTGGACACAAGACACTCCATCGATGGCCCAGGACGGGCCGCTGAGCAGGCACGCGCAGGCCCCGGCGCCGGGCCCTGCAGGCGGGGCAGTGTAGCAGGAGTACGACCCCGTGACAGGCAGAGAATCAGCCCTCAAGGGTTGACCAAGGGCGAAAATGCGGGTATAAATCCGTCTTTCCGGAAATACGGATATTACTCGTGCGAGGCCCATGCCGATACAAGGTTTGGACCCCCTTCAAAGACCCTGGACCAGTGGAGATGTGACCATGGACGCAACCGCCACCACCTTCATGAACACCGGCCTGCCGCTGCTCACCGATCTGCCCTTCAAGGTGGCCGATCTGTCGGCCGACACCGTGGCCTTCGGGCGGAAGGAAATCGAACTCGCACAGCACGAGATGCCCGGCCTGATGGCCTTGCGTGCCAAGTACGGCGCGTCCAAGCCGCTGACTGGTGCTCGCATCACCGGCTCGCTGCACATGACCATTCAGACGGCCGTGCTGATCGAGACCCTCGTGTACCTGGGCGCCGAGGTCCGCTGGGCCAGTTGCAACATCTTCTCCACGCAAGATCACGCCGCCGCCGCCGTGGCCGTAGGCCCCACCGGCACACCGGCCGATCCCAAGGGCATCCCGGTGTTCGCATGGAAGGGTGAGACCCTCGAGGAATACTGGTGGTGCACCTTCCAGGCCCTGCACTGGGGCGAAAACGCCGGCCCGAACCTCATCCTCGATGACGGTGGCGACGCCACCTTGCTCGTCCACAGGGGTGCCGCGTTCGAAGCCGCCGGCGCCGTGCCCGTACCAAGCACCGCCGACAACGAAGAGTTCGCCATCGTGCTGCAGGTGCTCACCGACCTCGCCGAGCTAGCTCCAGGCATGTGGCCCCCCTTCGCCAAGGCGATCAAGGGTGTGTCCGAGGAAACGACCACCGGCGTACACCGCCTGTACCAGATGGCCGAGTCGGGCGAGCTGCTCTTCCCCGCCATCAACGTGAACGACGCCGTGACCAAGAGCAAGTTCGACAACCTCTACGGCTGTCGTCACTCGTGCGTGGACGGCATCATGCGGGCTACCGATGTGATGCTGGCGGGCAAGGTTGCCGTGGTCTGTGGCTACGGCGACGTGGGCAAGGGCTGCTGCCAGAGCCTCCGCAGCCAGGGGTGCCGTGTGCTGGTCACCGAAATCGACCCCATCTGCGCTTTGCAGGCCTGCATGGAAGGCTACGACGTGGTGCGGCTCGACGACGTGGTCGACAAGGCCGACCTCTTCGTCACCACCACGGGCAACTTCAACATCATCCGCGCCGATCACATGGCCAAGATGAAGCACAACGCCATCGTGGGCAACATTGGCCACTTCGACAACGAGATCGACATGGCCGGCCTCGAGGGCGACAACGCCGTCACCAAGATCAAAATCAAGGATCAGGTGCACGAGTGGAAGTTCGCCGACGGCCACAGCATCATCGTGCTTGCCGAAGGCCGCCTGCTGAACCTCGGCTGCGCCACGGGCCATCCCTCCTTCGTGATGAGTGCGTCCTTCACCAATCAGGTGCTGGCCCAGATGGAACTGCATGCCAATCATGAGGCGTACAGCACCACCGACGTCATCACCCTACCCAAGAAGCTCGACGAGATGGTGGCCCGCCTGCACCTTGAGCAACTAGGCGCCGATCTGACCGAACTCACGCAGGAACAAGCCGACTACATCGGCGTGCCGTTGGAAGGCCCCTACAAGCCTGACCACTACCGGTACTGATTCACAGATTGACTCCAGCGTTCACCCGCCGGTGGACGATCAACAAACTCCTCTACTTCTCTCTCTCCCGATCAAGCCCCCGGGCCACTGCCATGGTGGCGTGGGGGCTTGGTCTGCGCCCATCCGGCATGACGCCGATAGGCTGCCCCCATGACCGCCGACCCCGACGCCGCCGCCGCCACCATCGAAGCCGCCGCCGCCCACTGGGATGCCATGGCGGCCTTCGCGTGGACCAGCGCCCAAACCTCCGGGCCGGGCGCCGTGGTCATGCATCGAGCCGACCTGCATCAGGACACGCCCGCCATGCACTGGTTTGCAGCCGCCGATGTGCCCGCCGGAGACGATTTCCGCACGCTGATGACCCGTTGCGATGCCTCCACGCAAGTGATGGTGATCGTGGTCGACGACCACGGTGATCAAGCCATCGTGCTGGAGGCCGACGCCAGCCGCCGATCCCCGCCGGAGTGTGCAGAAAATGCCCGCTCAACCGAGCCTTGACCCCCGCTCGTCGGGTACCCTTCCCGTCCCTTGAGCGACCCCATCGGCCACTACTGCGGTCTGGCGTTCATGCGGCTCCGAAAGCCGTTGAGCCACTACGCGCAGAAGTACGGTGACGCCGCCTGGGGCCTGCGCCGCATGCACTTGCTCATGCAGAAGCAATACAACCGAGGGCAGGACGGCGCCGGCTTGGCCGTGGCCAAGTTTGACATGCCTCCAGGCATGCCGTTTCTGCGTCGACTGCGGTCCACACGACACAACGCCATCGAGCGCATCTTCGACGCCGTCACACGCGACCTCCAAGGATTGGAAGACGATCCCCTCACGGCCGAGAACGAACGGCAGTGGATGCAGCGGGCTGATTTCCTCGGCCATGCCTACATCGGGCACCTGCGCTACGGCACGCATGCCGGTCGCAGTGTGGCCTTCAACCATCCGCTGATCCGCAAGGACAACAACCCCAGTCGCAATCTGGCGATCGCGGGCAACTTCAACATGACCAACTCGCCGGAGCTCTTCCGCCGGCTGGTCGAGTACGGCCTGCATCCCGTGGGCGACTCCGACACACAGGTGGTGCTCGAGCGCGTGGGCTACTGCCTCGATCTGGAACATCGGCATCTGCGGTCCACGATGGGCCCGGGCTCGTTCCTCGGTCTCGATGGTCGTGAACTCACCGATGCAGTGGCCAAAGAGATCGACATCGCCCGCGTGCTGCGCAAAGCCTGCGAAGATTGGGACGGCGGCTGGCTGTTCGCCGGTCTGCTGGGCAGCGGCGACGGCTTCGTGTTCCGCGATCCCGCCGGCATTCGTCCGGGCTTCTGGTACATGGACGACGATGTGGTGGCGGCCGCCTCCGAGCGCGCCCCGCTGACCAGCGTCTTCAATGTCGACCCGGATCAGGTGCAAGAAGTGGAGCCCGGCTCCGTCATCAACGTGCGTCGCAATGGCGAAGTCACGGTGGAGCGGTACATCTCCGAAGCCCCGCGTCGCGAATGCACATTCGAACGCATCTACTTCAGCCGCGGCAATGACCCGAGCATCTACGAAGAGCGCAAGCGCCTGGGCCGCCAACTCGCCGGCACCGTGCTCGACATGGTCGACTGGGACGTGTCCAACACGGTGTACTCGTTCGTTCCCAACACGGCGGAGACCGCCTTCTACGGACTGGTGGGCGAAACGCAGCGGTTGGTTCGCGAACGACAGGTGGGGCAGATCTGGGATCACATCCAGAGTGGCGATGTGAAGCGAGACGAGATTGAAGCCCTCGTCACGCCACAGGTGCGTGCTGACAAGATCGCGCATAAGGACCAACGACTTCGCACCTTCATCACCCATGACGCGGCCCGCCGCGACCTGGTCATGCACGTGTACGACATCACGCGATCTCTGGTCGGTGACAAAGACACCCTGGTGGTGCTCGACGATTCGATCGTGCGGGGCACCACGCTGCGGGAGTCGATCGTGACCATCTTGTCGCGTCTCAATCCCAAGCGAATCGTGGTGGTGTCGTCGGCGCCGCTGATCAAGTACCCCGACTGCTACGGCATCGACATGAGCCATATTCATCGGTTCGTCGCCTTCCAGGCCGCCGTGGCCCTGCTTCGGGCCAATGGTGATGACGACCTCATCAGCGACATCGAGCGAGATTGTCGAGCCCAGGCCGGCAAGCCCGATCACGAGCTGGTCAATCATGTCCAGCGACTCTACGCCCCGTTTACCGATGCCCAGCTGGCCGCGAAGGTGGCCGAGCTCGTCCGGCCGCGGGATGTGCCTTGGGACGGCCAGTTGGATGTTGTCTACCAGTCACTTACGGGCCTGCACGCGGCCATGCCCCAGCACTCGGGCGACTGGTACTTCAGCGGCGAATACCCCACTCCCGGGGGCCTCCGCGTGGTGAATCGGGCCTTTTTGAACTGGTGTGACGGGCTCGACGCCCGGGCGTACTGATTCCGGGCCGCGTGCGGGGGCCACAGATCCCTGCATGGCTTGCTTCCAAGGCCGATTCCGGGTCTAATACGCGACTCGATTCCCGTCGCCACGGTGGCGTCGGGGTCGCTGTTTCGACCTGCTCTGGAGTAGCCACGCATGGCTCGTTATCTCGGTCCCAAGGTGAAGCTGTCCCGTCGCGTCGGTGTACCGATCGCGGACATCCCGAAGCACACGGCTCGCCGTCAGCTCAACGCCCCTGGCATGCACGGTTTCCGCAACCGTCGTCCCAAGGACTATGGCATTCGACTCACCGAGAAGCAGAAGCTCCGGTTCCACTACAACATCCTCGAGAAGCAGATGCGCCGCTACGTGGCCGAGGCTTCTCGCCGCAAGGGCAACACCGGCGAACTGCTGCTGCAGTTGCTGGAAGGTCGCCTTGATAACGCGCTGCGTCGCAGTGGCCTTGTTCGCACGATCTGGGCTTCCCGCCAGATGGTGGTGCACGGCCACGTGCTCGTGAATGGCAAGAAGGTTGATCGCCCGAGCTACGCCCTCAAGGCTGGCGATGCGATCACGTTCAAGGATGGCATTCACAAGCTCGTTCGTGAGAACATGGAATCGCTCGCCGGTCACTTGACGCCCGAGTGGCTCGACGTAAACCCCTCGGAACTGCGCGTCACCGTGACGGGCAACCCCATTCCGGATCGCATTCCGTTCGAGGTCAACACCAACCTCATCGTCGAGTTCTATCGTTGATTCAACCCTTCGCGGGGTGATCGGCGACGCCGTGCGCCCTTGAGCGCGTGAACGATCGTCCAAGCCCCGTGGTCTCCCCCACGGGGCTTTCGTTCATGCTTCGCGTCCTTCGCAAATACAACCGCACACTGCTGGCCGTCTTCGGATCCGGCATCATGATCGTCTTTCTGCTGGGCAATGCCGACATCGTCGGCTACTTCAGCGGTCTGGGCGGCCAGTCGTCCTGGGTCGCCAAGTTCGGTGATGGTCGCGAGATCTCCCGGCAGGACTATGCCGTCATCCAGAACGAGCTTCGGGTGATCAACGCCCTGACGCCGCCTCTGCAACCCCTGCCCATCGTGGGCGACATCTCTCGAGATGTGGACGTGTTCATTCAGCTCGCCCACGAGGCACAGCAAGCTGGCATGGTGGGCGGCGCTGGTTCGCTGCCCATCGGCCCTGATGAAGCACTGTCGCTGGCTCAACAAACCGGGCACAACCCCGCCGTCATCCGCTCGGCCCTGAGCACCTACTTCGGTATCGATCGATACCTGCGGTGGGTCATGCGCAGCGGCATGCTGTCCGACAACCGACTCGTGCGTGAAGGTCGCCGCCAATTGGAAGGCGCCGACGTCCAACTGGTCGTCCTGCCCGCCAAGGCCGACGACGCCGCGGCGCCCACCCCCGAAGAACTGCAGGCGCACTTTGACGCCTGGAAGGACACCGTGCCCGGCGAAGGCGATCACGGCTTCGGCTACCGCCTGCCTGATCGTGCCACCGTCGAATGGCTGGTCATTCCCCGAGCCTCGGTTGAAGCAGGCATCCGCGCCGCTGTCGCCGACGACGACACCGATGTGCGCATGTTCTGGCGTCGCAACGAAGGCCGCTTCCCGGCCATTGAAGGCGCCACCGAAGTGCCCGCCGAAGTGACCGACGCATTCGTGCGTGAGTCCGCTGACAAGCGTCTGGGTGATCTCGAGCGACACGCTGCTGATGCGCTCCGTCTGCCCCGTCGCGGCTTTGAGAGCACCGATGGCGTGGTCACGTTGCCGGACAATTGGAACGAACTGAAGGTGCCCTTTGCTGATCTTCGCGCCGACCTGATCGAGTCCTTTGATCTTCCCGCCGACGACGTGGTCCAACCGGCCAGCATCGACACGCTCACCGCGATCGATGAGATCGGTGCCGATGACACCTTCCGCTTCGCCGGTACCGAACGGTTCGGTCCCACCTCCGAGGGCCGCCCCCGCTGGGCGGTCACCGATCTGCTCGGTGCCCTGAACGAATTCGGTGGCGGTCTCGTGCCGCTGCAAGCCGACATCACGCTGCCCGTGATGACCACCCCCACAGGTGATCGCATTTTCATGCGAGCGACCAGCGCCGAGGGCGATCGTGCCCCGCATGATCTCGCCGAGGTGCTGACCCAGGTTGATACTGATCTCCGCCGCAAGGCCGCCTACGACGCCCTGTTGGCATCGCAGGATGACATCGCTGGCGAAGCGCGCGACAACGGCCTTGATGCCCTGGCCGAATCGTGGGCCACGGAAGTGAACGGGCCCACCTCGATGCAGCGCAACTTCGCCCCGGGCCTGCCTCGCCCCGCACGCATTGCCGGCCTTGAGGCCGACGACGCCGACGTGGTGGGCACCGTGATCGACGAGTCGATCGCCCTGGGCGCCGACACGCTCAGTGATCTCGACGCCTCGGAGCGAATCGTGGTGGTCCCCAGTGATCGCAACCTCGCACTGGTTGTTGTCCGCCTCGATCGTCGCGTGCCGGTGTCCGATGCCCAGTGGACCAGCATGATCGACAACGGCCAGATGATCTACATGGCCGCAGCCGATGACTTCGGCGGCGCGGATCTGCCCGATCTTCGTGCAGCGTTCACCGCCGAAGCGATGGCCGCACGCCACGGGTACGAACGCAGTGGCGGCGACGACGAGGAAGACGACGACACCCTCGACGCCACGGCCGACGCCTCCAACTGAACCTTCTCTCTGCGGATACACACGCCATGGCCAACGCCCCCGAACCACTGCCTTCGGTGTCTTTCGAGCAGTTCACGAATCTTGATCTGCGCGTGGCAACGATCATCGCAGCTGAGCCACATCCCGATGCCGATCGTCTGCTGAAGATTCAGCTCGACGACGGCACGCCCGAAGGCCGTCAGGTGTGTGCCGGCATCAAGGCGTGGTACGACCCGGAATCGCTTGTGGGAACACAAGTGGTGATCGTCGCCAATCTCGAACCCCGCACCATTCGCGGCGAAGTGAGTCAGGGCATGATCATGGCCGGGTCTGCAGCCGACGAAGACGCCGCCAAGGGCGATGTCTGCGTGCTGCGTGTGGATCGACCGCTGCCACCAGGCAGCAAGGTGAGCTGAGCTCGAATCGCCCTTGGGCGTCACACGCTTGGCAGACGTCGCCGCAGCACGACTTCGAACGACACTGCGATCCCGACAAATCCAATCAGATTGCCGATGGCAACGCCCATGCCACCCCATTCGTAGCCCAGTACGACCATGGTGGCCACTACGACAAGGCTGCCCAGCAACGCGATGCGCTGCCCGGTGCTTACCGGCGGAATTGTCTTTGTATTGCCCTGATCCACTCATGCACCTCCTCAAAGAAGTGCATCGAGTGTATCTACAGTTCGACGTCCTGCAAGACTGCCCAGTCGCGATCACTGAGCAGCAGCCCATTGTCTCGAATGCAGACCGAGGCGTCACGACGTCGTGAACGCTCGCACATGGGCGCATCACGAAGGTCGTCCACCACGATCGAATCGCCACCGATCGTCAGCCTCGACACCTCGAGCAGGTCGCACAAATCTTCGGCCAATGGTGCAAGCACACCATCGGGATCAGGCAAGTGCAGACCGGCATCAAGGCTCTTCTCGATGCCGTCGGCCTTGGCCGCTTCCATCGCCTTGAGCGCGTCTTCCCGCACATCCATGGCCCTGGCCCATGCACCGGAGCACGCCACCTCCGGCACGACACGCACGGTGTGCAGATGCACGCAGGCGGCGTCACCGTGCAGGCATCGCCACGCTTCGTCGGCCGTATGCGGCAGCATCGGCGCCAACAGTGTGCAGAGCAGTTCAGTGAGAGCGTGCATGACGGCCTGGGCGCGGCGGCGGCGAGGCGAGTCGTCGTCACAGTACAGGCGGTCCTTCATGGCCACGCAGTAGCGGGCACTCAGCGTGTCATTGCAGAAGTCGAACAGCGCCAGATGCGCCTTGCGGAAGGCATAGCCATCCCATGCCTCGAGTACTGTTGCGCGAAGCGTGGCCGCTTCGGCCAGCACCCAGGCATCGATCGAGTGCTCGGGGACGTCGGCAAGGTCACCCTCGCTCGGCGTGTAGTCACCGATGTTGCTGAGCAGGAACCGGATCGTGTTGCGCACCTTGCGATACGACTCGCCCGCCAACTGGATCAGTTCGTGATCCACGCGGATGTCGTTCTCGTAGGCCAAGGACGACACCCACCAGCGACACACATCGGCACCAACATCCTTGAGGAGATCCTGCACGTCCAGCGCATTGCCGCCCGACTTGCTCATCTTGCGACCATCGCGGTCGACCATAAAGCCATGGGTCAGCAGTGTCTTGAATGGCGGCGTACCGGTCACGCCCAATGCCGGCAGCATGGACAGCTGGAACCAGCCGCGGTGTTGATCGGACCCTTCCAGATAGAGATCGGCGGGATAGCCCAGATCACGCTGTCGCATGACCGCGTGCCACGACGAGCCTGACTCCATCCACACGTCAAAGATGTCGTACATCTTGGTGAGCGTGGCTGGATCGATGGTGTCGCAGTCTGGATCCGCCTGCGAATCCCAGAAGGCGAGCAGTTGTTCGGGCGTTTCGCTGAACCAGGCGTCGCTGCCCCGCTCGGCGAAGGCCTTGCTCACGGCGCGCGTACTTGCAGCTGTCAACAGCATGGCACCATCGGCCGACTGGAATGCGGGGATGGGCAGGCCCCACGCACGCTGGCGGCTCAGGCACCAGTCTGGTCGCGTTTCCACCATGCCTCGCATGCGATTGCGGCCCCAGTCGGGCACGAAGTCGATGGCGCCGTCGATCGCATCGAGCCCGCGCTGTCGCATCGACTTACCGTCCCATGTGGCATCGACATCGACGAACCACTGTTCGGTGGCGCGAAAGATGACCGGTGTCTTGGTGCGGCCGTCAAAAGGATACGAGTGCTCGTACTGCTTGTGGTGCACCAGGTGTCCAGAGTCACCCAGGTGATCGACCACGGCCGAATTGGCTGCCCAGACATCGAACCCCTGCAGCCACTGCGGTGCGGTGTCGTCGTAGGTGCCATCGGGCTGCACGGGGCAGTACACATCCAGCCCCGCCTCCACACCGAGCACGTAGTCCTCGGTGCCATGCCCCGGCGCGGTATGCACCAGACCTGTGCCGTCTTCCAATGTGACGTGCGATCCAGCGAGCACCGGGCTGGTGCGGTCGCAGAAGGGATGGGTGTACTTCAGGCCGACCAATGCACGTCCGGCACACGTGCCAAGCACCTCGTGCGCCTCGGCACCGATGGCTGCACACACCGCGTCGAGCCGTCCGCTTGCCACGATCGTGACGGCGCCGTCGATGCGCACCAGTGCATACTCGAGATCATCTCCCACGGCGATCGCGAGATTGGCAGGCAAGGTCCACGGGGTGGTGGTCCAGATCATGAAACTGGCGGTTTCATCGAGTTCCACACCAAAGGCGGCACCAACGGCGTCTCGATCACACGCCTCGAAGTCCACCCAGATGGATGGATCGGTTCGATCGACGTACTCCAATTCGGCTTCAGCCACTGCCGTCTCGCTGGCGATCGACCAGTGCACGGGCTTGAGCCGACGATGCACGAGGCCCGCCTCGACCAAGGACGCGAACACCTCAAGCACGGCCCCTTCGTAGTCGGGGGCCATTGTGATGTACGGGTTGTCGTAGTCGGCAATCGTGAGCAGCCGTTCCATGTCGGCCCGCTGGATCTTCTGGAACTTGGCCGCGTAGTCGGTGCACGCGCGGCGAATGACGGTGCGACGAGCGTCGTCGTCGAGCGCGGCAATCTTGTCGTACTTGCCCTTGTCGATGAGATCCTGCAGCACCTTCTGTTCGATCGGCAGGCCGTGGCAGTCCCACCCGGGCACATACCGACACGACCGTCCGGTCATGTGCTTGGACCGCACGACGATGTCCTTGAGCACTTTGTTCAGCAGGTGGCCAATGTGGATATTGCCGTTGGCGAAGGGCGGCCCGTCATGAAAGACAAAGGGATCCTGCCCGTCGCGAGCGGTACACACCTGTTCGTACAGGCCCATGGCGTTCCACCGCTTCACCGTGGCCGCCTCGTTCTGCGCGAGGTTGGCCCGCATGGGGAAGGCGGTCTTGGGCAGGCGAAGTGTGGAACGCAAGCTGGGTTTCTCGCGTTCGCTGCCTTGATCAGCGGATTTGCCTGACGATGTCATGGAGGGGGATTCTAGTGGGCGTGGTCGTGCCCATGGTCATGGGCGTGATCGTGCTCACAGTCCGCCGTGTGCACATGCCCCGCGTCACCATGATCGTGCTTGTGGCCGATCGAATGCAGGGCGCCAACCCCGACGGCTGCGGCCACACCCAACAGCAAGGCTGCGGTGAGCAGGAGGCGGTCGTGATCGTGGCGTTGCACTTCCGGCAGCAGGTCCCCCAGGGCCAAGGCCAGCAACATGCCCGCAGCCAGTGCCAAGGCGGCCGATGTGGCGACTTCGGGCAGTTGTCCCACGCCGAAGAACCCAAGACCCACGGCAACAGGCGTGACGAGGGCATAGGCCATGTTCAACAGATGCTGCCGCGAAGGTGCCAGCCCATCGCGACGGGCAACGGCGACCACGGTGAGGCCGTCAAAGGGCTTGTGCAGCACGATGGTCAGCAGCAGGGCGCCCCCGGGCCACAGTGCATCCGCCTCGCCGGCGATCGCCATCCCCAGTGCCAAGCCAGCCATCGCCCCATGAACTGCCAGGCCGGCGAACGCGGCCGGCGTGGCCAGTCGGGCCCCGTGGCCATGGCTGCAACAGCCCGTTTCGTCCGCCTCGAGGCTCGTCTCATGATGGTGAAAACACACCATCCGCTCCAACACCACGATGCCCACGAAGCCGCCGGTGGCCCACGCCATGGCGGCGGGCATGCCCAGCCCATGGGCGGCTGCCTCGGGCAACAGCACGAGCGACGCCAACGCGCCGAGCAGACCGGCGACAAAGCTGAGCAGCACCTGCATGGTGCGGTGGGACAGGCCCTTGGAACCAGCACACCAACCGCCGACAAGAGATGCAACCGTGAGGCTTGCGAACGCGACAACCATGGAAACGAGCGGGGTCATGAGATGTGGCAGCGTAGCGGAGGCCGCGGATGCCCGCTATCCTGCGTCGTTCCGCGGGGCAGTAGCTCAATTGGGAGAGCGCCTCGGTCGCATCGAGGAGGTTGTGGGTTCGAGTCCCATCTGCTCCATGTCCCCCGCTGCAGTGTCGGCATCAGCCCCTTCGTGCCTGCTCTGACGGCGCTCCAGGAATGGCGATCTCGCACTGCATGCCGGTGTCGACCCACGACCACGTCACCGTGCCGCGGAGTTGATGCTGAATCAGACCTTCGATGAGATCGAGGCCCAGACCGCTGGTCTCAGGCGGACCGCTGATCGGCGGCCCTCCGGTCTCCATCCACGTCACACGCACGTTGCCCTCCTCCATCGCCCATGACAGCTCCAGCGTGCCCGCGTCAGTGCTGAATGCGCCGTACTTGGCCGCATTGGTCGCCAATTCGTTGAGGACGAGGCATATTGGCGTGGCGGCTTCGGAGGGCAGCTTCAGGTCATCACCAATCAAACGCACACGGCCAGAGTCACTTCTCACCCAGGCATCGAGAATGCCGTCCACCGCCTTGCGCAACTGCAGCGCCCGACCGTCTCGACCGGCCAGCAACTCATGCGCACTGGCCATGGCTCGAAGTCGGCCGATGAAGGCCCGCTCAAAGGTCTCATGGTCCGGCGTTCCGCGGCCGGTCTGTTCGCACAGTGCGATCACAGTGGCGAGATTGTTTTTCACCCGGTGATCGAGTTCGGACAACATCGTGCGCAACTGCGCCGTGCGATCCTGCACCTGCTGTTCGAGATTGCCGGCGAAGGCCTCCAGGGACCCGGCCAATTGCTGCACTTCATGCGGGCCTCGGCGCACCGGCGTGAACGGCTGTCCCGACTGCAACGCTTCTTCGGCGCTGTGGGCCAGTTCACTCAGCGGTTTGACGAAGAACGACGTCACCCAGCGCCAGGTGAGAATCACGATCAGCAGATAACTCAGGCCCGCCACCCACGCCATGAGTGTGAGCAATGTGCGCAAGCGACGCAGCACATTGCGCCGTGTCTCCACATCGAGCCGCACCTCGGCCACGGCGCTGTCGATCACGCCGACCATGTCTTCGAGCAGCGCGTCAGACGTCTCCAGCACCTCCGCTGGCCCCAGTCCTGATGCAACGTCGCTGACGAGCTTCACCTCCTGCTCGATCATGCCGTGCAACACGCCCTCGGCCCGCACGATTGCTTCGGCATCGATCCTCGACAACAACCGCTGCAAGCGGCGGCCCTGCGCCACGGCGTCCTGTGCAAAGTGCGTTTGCCCGGAAGCCAACACCAGATCCAACGACGTGAGCCACTGGCTCAAGTCCGCTTCCAGACGATCCAGATCTCGCACCAAGCCCGACTCACCGGCCACTTCGATGGCTCGTCGCTCCAGTGCGGTGAACCCGGTGGCCAAGCCGGCTGCCAACAGCAGGCCGCCCAATGCACAGATCAACACGGTCAGGCCGACGGCCGCCTGCGTTCGCATGCCCCCACCACTCGACGCGGACTGCTTCATGGCGTCGGTGGCGTTGTGGCCTGAATCACTTCGAATGCGATCACACCCGACGCCGTGGCGCACGCTTCCAGCTCACCCACACCCTTGCCCTCGAGCATGTCGAAGAGCATGACGCACCACTTGTCCGACTTGCCCGTGGACCGCACCAAGGCCTGCATGCGGCGCTGATCGTCGATCACCCACCAGAGGTCCAGCGGATGCGTGAACAGCGTCCAATCGAGGCGCACGATCGTGCCGGCAGGTTTGCCTTGGGCATCGGATACCGACCACGCGACAGCTGCATCCGTGTGCAGGCGGTATTCAGGCCCCAGAGTGCTCAGATCGATTGTCATCGGCTCCACTGTGGCACCTGCACCGAACTGCGAGGCGGCAATGTGCTTGGCTTGCCAAGGCTGGAGCGCGTCGCCCCAGGCATCCTTGGTCACCACGATGGTCTTGATTCCACTTTCCAACACCATGCGCTCGCTCGGGTCGCTGGTCTGCGCATGCAAGTCCAACAGGTCGCTCAACGAGGCGCCCTCGAGGTTTGGTCGCAGTCGTTCCATCGCGGCCTTGGCGTCACCGTCGCGACACCGCTGGAAGTACACGGTGTGGACATCAGCCCCCAGATCGAGTGCCCAGCCGATCTCCACGAGGCCGTACCGTCCCCGCTCGGACCGCACATGAAGCACGCCGATGGGTGTCTCATCCTGCAGGGGCAGATACACCGTGTGCCGCCCCAGTTCATTGAAGTGCAAGGTGAACGGCAGGCGCTCTGCGATACGCATTCGCAAATCGGGACGGACTGTACGGGTGATCGAGCTGTATCCGTGCGCTTCGGGGAATGTCTTGAAGATGCCACTGACCGGATCGCGCATGGCGCAGAAGGCCTGCCCGTGCACATCCACGGCAAGGGCACCAACCCACACGATCATGGCCAGCATCACTCGCATCAGAAGCGGTACCTCAACTGCATCTGGACAACCGTCGCATGCGGCGCATCATTCATCGTGGTCACGTCTCGGATCAACTGCACGCTGAACACCGTGTGCTTGTCCCACGCCCACTCCATCCCCACCACGGCCTTGACGGCGTCTTGCCAGCCGCCGGTGTTCTGTTGCAGCGCGTTCACCTGTCCGTAGACCAGCCAGGCATCATCGGGGCCTTGCCAATCAAGCTCGGCCAGATAGTGCCGCGTATCGACGTCGTCGTTGGTGCCAAATGACGCCTGCCCCATCAAGGTCCACGGGCCACAGTGCGTGCCGGTATCGACACCCACACGCTGACGACGCACCTGTGCCCCACCAGGCCGCCACAGGTGACCAGAGAATCCCGACACCCCAACCCAGGCGTCGGCCTCACGAGCGGTGCCGATTCGGCCGGTCACCAGGTACGGATCACCATCGCTGCGCCACTCATTGCCACTGCCCCGGCCTACACCCACTTCGTACTCGAAGTCCTGCGTCACACCGTTGAGGGTGACACCCCAGTCCGCCTTGATCCCCAGGTTGCGGGCAGTATCAACCTGCCGCAACGTGCCGTTGGTGTCGAGCAGGGCTTCCAGCCCGAAAGGCATTTCGAAGTGACCCGTCTTTACGTTCAATGTGCCACGAGGATCGAGCCGCCAGTTCACGAAGAACATCCGCCAGATCCACTGCCAATCCGTTGGGCCGTCAAAGAAGTACGGCGGCTGGCCCGCATTGCCAAGCCGGGTGGCGAAGCCTTGCAGCACCATCGTGGCGATGTCTCCCCGTGGGCCGGAGAACACCTTGTAGAGATCGAATCCGTAGAACTGCGTGGTGGACCACTGCTCGCTCGCGCTGTTGTATTGCACCCGGCCCGACACATCGATCGTCAGACGGAGGTTGTCGGCGAACGACCCGAGCCAGTCCAGTTCGAAACCCACCGGGAACGGGTCGCCCAGTGGCTGAACGGCCTGCATCGGAGCGTCAAGCGGCGCCCCTATGGCGGCGGCGTCGATCGCGGTCGTGTTGTCGTCGGCGTTCTGCACCACAGCGGCTAGGGACGGCAGCATGAGCGGTGCCGACCCTGTCGGCACGTCCGTCGCGGTCATGGCGAGCAGGATGATCGTGGTCGAAAGCAAGGCGGCTCGAGTCTACCACGCTGCCCCTTCAAGGCCCGGAAGTTGGCCTGTACCATTGCCACACATGGCCACCACACGGAAGACGAAGGACCCACGGGACACGCCCGCCATGCGCCAATACCGCGCATTCAAGGCTGAGCATCCCGACTGCGTCCTCTTTTTCCGCATGGGCGACTTCTACGAAATGTTCGACGACGACGCCCATGTCGCCCATCAAACACTGGGCATCACACTGACGGAACGGACCAAGGGCTTGCCCATGGCGGGCGTGCCGTTTCATGCTGTCGAGGGCTACCTGCGGCGCATGATGGACGCCGGCCATCGCGTGGCCGTGTGTGAACAGGTGCAAGACGCTGCCGAGGCCAAAGGTGTCGTGGAGCGCGCCGTGACCCGTGTGCTCACGCCAGGCACGTTGGTTGATGACAACCTCCTCGATCCAGCGCGTGCCAATCTTGTGACGGCGATCCATGTGGACGCTACCGACACGGCCCACGTGGCCACGGCGGAACTGTCCACGGGTCGCTTCGACGTGTGCTCATGCCCCGCCGACACACTTGCCGACATGGTCACTCGAATCGGGCCGGCCGAGCTGCTGGTGCCCGACACCTTCGACGATGCACAGACCGACCGCCTCGAAGCGGTCGCCCACTGCGCGATCGCACGCCGGGCCAGCTGGACATTCCACACCACCGAAGGCGCTCGTCTGCTGTGCGAGCACTTCGAGACGGCATCGATGCAGGGCTGGGGCATCACCGACGACGACCCGGTCGCCGGCGCCGCAGGGGCACTGCTCACCTTCCTGCGCGAGACACAGCCAGCCAGCACCCATCACGATGGGCTCCGGCATCTGCAGCCACCGCGGGTGCGCGCACGCGATGGCATCATGGGCATCGACGCGTCCACGCTTCGTTCACTCGAAGTGGAACGCACCTTGCGGACTGGAGGCACCGAGGGGTCACTGCTCGCCATAATGCAGTCGTGCGTCACGCCCATGGGACGCCGCGCCCTGCGTGACTGGCTGTGCTTCCCCCTCACCGATCGTGAACGCATCGAGTCGCGGCACGACCATGTGAGTGCATTCCATGCCGATGATGGCCTACGGCTCGATCTGCGCGAAGCACTCAAGAACGTGCAAGATGTGGCCCGCATCGGTGCTCGAGCAGCGATGGACCGAACCACACCCCGCGATGTGGCCGCCCTGGGCCGCAGCTTGGGCCTCTTGCCGTCGCTGCTGGAACGTTTGGACATGGTTCCCGCGGCGCACGCCCTTGCCAGCCGCCTGCACTGTGCCCACACGGCCACGAGCGCGCTGGGCGAGACCATCCGCTCATCGTGTGTTGAAGCCCCACCTGCCCACCTCCGACAAGGCGGGCTGTTCCGTGACGGTGTCGATACCCAACTCGACGAAGCACGGTCGTTGCAACGCGACGGCGCCTCGTGGCTGACCGCGTATCAAGAACGACTGGCTGCTGAAACGGGTATCGGCAGTTTGAAAGTCGGCTTCAACAAGGTGTTCGGCTACTACATCGAGGTCACACACGCCCACACTGATGCCGTGCCCCCGCAGTTCGTGCGCAAGCAGACGCTCAAGAATGCAGAGCGGTACATCACCGACGAACTCAAGACCTACGAAGACAAGGTCCTCAGCGCCGATGCCAAGGCGATCGACCGAGAGCAGTCGCTCTTCGATGATCTTGTGCAGCAGATTGCCGCATGTACAGGCACATTGGTTGACCTTGCAGATGCCATCGCCACGCTCGACGTGCTGTTGTGCTTCGCCGATCTGGCCGCTCGTCGTCGATGGACTCGCCCGGAGATGACCGACGAACACGCCCTTGAGTTCACTGCCGGCCGTCACCCCGTGCTGGACGAACTGCTCGGCGGCGACTTCGTGCCCAACGACTGCACGATGCAGTCGGCCGATGGCTCGGCGCAGTCACTGCTGCTCATCACCGGCCCCAACATGGCGGGCAAGAGCACGTGGATCCGGCAGGTCGCACTCTCCACCCTGATGGCCCAGGCGGGGTGCTTCGTTCCGGCCCAAGCCGCGCGTCTCGGTGTGACCGACCGCATCTTTGCACGCATCGGCGCCAGCGATGAGCTGCACATGGGCATGTCCACCTTCATGGTGGAGATGACCGAAACGGCCAACATCATCCACAACGCCACGGATCGATCGCTGGTCATTCTCGATGAGATCGGCCGCGGCACGAGCACGCTCGACGGCCTAGCCCTGGCATGGGCCATCACCGAGACGCTGGCCAACCGAGGGTGCCGAACGCTGTTCGCCACGCACTATCACGAGCTCACCGATCTGGCTGACCGCATCGATGCCATCGGCAATCGGCACGTGGCCGTGCAGGAATGGCAGGACCGCGTGGTGTTCCTGCATCGCATCGAGCACGGATGCACTGATCGGTCGTACGGCGTGCACGTGGGCCGCCTGGCCGGGTTGCCCGAAGACGTCATCCAACGCGCCAAGTGCGTTCTGGATTCATTGGAAGTGCACCATGCCACGGATGACGTACCACCAGCGAGCGATGCCCCCCAGCACCAACTGGGGCTGTTCGCCGCACCCGTCTCGCATCGAGCGCTGGACACGCTCCGCTCACTTGACCTCAATGCGATGACACCGCTGCAGGCGTTCGACACGCTGCGCGATCTGATCCGCGAAGCAACCGACACCTGAGTACCATGGGGCACATGCCTACGGGACTCCGCGCCGCCGATCTTTCCCGTGCCTTTGCGGCTGCCTCGCCGTGGGCCGACTATCTCGCGGCTTCACCAGTTGGACAGGACGGACAGGTAAGGCACTACAAGGCCGAGCCGTGGACGCGAACGCTCGAGCAGATCACGTTGTCCGATGCACAACGCACGCTCACCAGCGGCTTCAGCCGCACGATTCGCGTGCTGATGGTGTCGGGCATCTGGTGTGGTGATTGTGTCCGGCAAGGCCCCATTGCGCAGGCCATCGCAGCGACCAACCCATGCATCGACCTGCGGTTCATTGATCGCGATCACCCCGAGTCGCCCGTGGCTGCCCTGCAGATCAACGAGGGGGCCCGAGTCCCAGTGACGGCATTCATGGCCGAGGACTTTGAACCCGTGTCCGTGCTCGGCGATCGGACACTGTCGTACTACCGGCATTTGATGGCACAACTGCAAGGGGCCAACTGCCCGGTTCCGGGCGCCGGCCTGCCTGAAGACGTGCAGCACGCTGTGGTGCAGGACTGGCTGGACGAGTTCGAGCGTGTCCATCTGCTTCTGCGATTGTCCGGCCGTCTCCGCAAGGTGCACGGAGACTGAAATGCTGTTGAGCCGTGACATCCTGGCACCGTGGTTCGAGCGTGGACAGCCGTATGAAACGTTCGTCGCCGGCGCCGATCTCATGCACCAGCAGGCCTGGCACCAACGCCATGGGGTGCTGGAATTGAACGCCGAGCAACTCTCGGTTGTTGGCCGCTTCGAACGCAAGATGGGCATCCTGTGCCTGACCGGTCGCTGGTGTGGCGACTGCGCGCTGCAGGGCGCGGCGCTGGGCCGAATTGCTCAGGCATCGAACGGCCTGATCGACCTGCGGTTTGTCGAACGCAGCGAAGACACGGCCGAACTCGTCGTCGCCAGCATGGTGAACGCCGGCACGCGCGTGCCCGTCACCTGGCTGCTGGCTGAAGATGGCGCCCCCGCTGCTCGGTTCGGAGATCGAACGTTGAGCCGGTACCGATCGATGGCCCGCAAGGCCTTGGGCCCGGACAGCAACGTGCACGCCGAGGCACCCGCGGATCCAGTCCGCACGGTGTTACAGGAAGTGCTCGACGAAGTGGAACGTGTGCAGTGGCTGTTGCGACTCAGCACGCGGCTGCGGCAACGCCACGGCGATTGATCACCACTTGGATTGGCGGCGATCCACCGCTTCGCCCCGCGTGACCGACCACAGAATATCCAGCACCTGATCGATGCCCGCTCGAGTGGCCCCTGATCCAATCAGCACGTGACCGGCGCCGGCAGATCGCAACTGCGTGGCAATGTCATCAAGCTGATCTGCAGGCAGAAGATCCGCCTTGTTGAGCAGCACGATCTCTGGCCGCGTGGACAGGTCCACTTCGTGCTGAGCCAGTTCGCCTCGAATGGTGCGCCAATTCTCCACCGGATCACTGCCGTCGATGGGGGCTGCATCAACCAGATGTAGGAACACACTGGTGCGCTCAATGTGACGAAGGAAGTCGTGCCCGAGCCCGGCACCTTGTGATGCGCCCTCGATCAACCCGGGAATGTCCGCGATCAACAACCGACGGTCGACCCCAAGTTCACAAATGCCCAGACTCGGCTCAAGCGTGGTGAACGGATAACTCGCCACCTTGGGGCGGGCGGCCGTCACACAGCCGATGAACGTGGACTTGCCCGCATTGGGCAGGCCCACGAGACCAACGTCGGCGATGAGCTTGAGTTCCAGATCGAGCGTGCGTTCCTGCCAGGCTTCGCCCGGTTCCACCTCACGCGGCGTCTGATTGGTGGCCGATTTGAATGACTCGTTGCCGCGACCACCGGCCCCACCTCGAGCCACGATGACGCGTTCATCCTTGGCGGAGATGTCACAGACCACCTCGCCGGAATCGCGATCTCGCACAACCGTCCCCAGCGGCACGGGAATCAGCAGGTCGTCGGCGTCGGCCCCGAACTTGCTCTTGCCTTGTCCGTCGCCGCCATGGCGAGCCCGATAGTGCGGCCGCGGCGTGAGGGACAGCAACGTGGTCAATGCGTCGTCGCCCACCAGCACCACATCGCCACCACGGCCGCCATTGCCGCCGTCCGGACCGCCCTTGGGACGGTACTTCTCGCGCAAGAAGGAGCAGCATCCATTGCCACCCTTCCCGGACCGCACGAAGATTGTGGCTTGGTCGATGAGCATGGTGCACCGTGGGGAGAAGGAACGAACACGGGCGAGGTGGTGGCCTCGCCCGCGTCAGACTACGTCGTTGGATCGATCAGCGGATCTGATCAGGCGCGTTTTTCAACGGCCTCGTACTGCGGCACAGCCGGGTCGGCGGGCAGCACGTCGACCTTGCGGCCACGGAAGCGAACCGTGCCCGACTCCAGCGCAAAGAGCGTGTCGTCCTTGCCGCGTCCCACCAGATAGCCCGGATGGAAGTGCGTCCCGCACTGACGAACGATGATCGAGCCCGCCTTGGCGAACTGACCGCCGTACAACTTCACACCGCGATACTGCGGGTTGGAGTCGCGTCCGTTCTTGGATGAGCCTTGGCCCTTCTTATGTGCCATCGCAACAGTCCTCTCTGGGTCTGGGGAAGTCCCGCAGTATAGGTCATGCCGACCGGGCTGCCAAGACACCTCGGCGGCGAAAACCGCTGATTGCAGCCTGTGAGCGGGTCTCAGCCCGACGGATTCACCGGAAGATCCAGCGATCCTCGCTGTTGGCTTCGGGATGCTCCGGAATCGGGGCATCACCACGGGCCGTGGCGTCGCCTGGCACGAGGTACATCAACTGCAACGTCTTCCGCAGTGTGACGTCGTCGCCGGTCACGGGATGATCGATCACCGTCTTCTCAGGGCTCAGACCGCGGATGAACAATCGCAGGGCGTTCACGTCGGTCCGCTTGGCCGGCCAGACCGCCAGACCGCTGCGGGCATGGCCTTCGCCCTGCCGCACGGTGCCCACGATCTCGGTTCGCGTTTCCAGCAAGGGATCGCCCACGTACTCACGAATCTCGTTGATCACCATGCGAGGCACGTCTTGATCGGCCGAGAGAATCTCGCCGCGATCCGTAAAGAGCACCAGCGAGGGGGCCCACATGGTGTCACGACCTGTGCGGTTGACCACGTCGTACGTGAAGTACCAGTACCACTGCCCATCAGCCGCCTGCAGCATGCGCAGCGGGCCCGGCCGCATGGTCAGCTCAGGACGAATCGGCACGGGCGCCGGCTTGGGGTAGCCCAAAGCAGTTGCAGTGAGCAACAGGGCCAGCGCAATCGTCACGAATTGGAAGCACACTCGCATGGGTATGGGTGATCCTTTGAGAGGCCCATATGCTACAGAGCAATGGCCGATTCGTCACCAGCGAGCGCCCCGCATCCGCCTGCTTCTGCATCCCAGCGGCAGGCCGCCCTGCACGCCCTGCTGCTAGGCACCGCCGGCCCGGAGTCGATCGCCCGATTCGAGGCCCTGTTGGCCGAGCGTGGCTGCCCGCAGAACGCCCTGTACATCACGCACACGGCTCGTGGCCGCCTGCTCAGCAGTCTAGTCGTGCCCAGCCCAGGGCGGGTGGGGATGTTGATGCGATCGCCCATGCAGTCGCAATCGGATGCGCCCGATGCCGCGGCCGTGGCGCAGGCCGCCACCGCTGCCGCCTTTGCGCACGGTCTCCAATTGGTGCAGGCACTCGTATCCCCCGATGACGCGCTCGGGCAGGCCATCCTGCGGCGGGCAGGCCTGCGCGATCTCGCCACGCTGTACACCCTTGAACGCACACTGCCTCGTCGCGTGCCCCCGCCGCCTTCACACGACAAGATCACGCTGATCCCCTGTCTGCAGCTCCCCGACGATCGCGTGGCCACCGTGCTCGAGGCGACCTACGAGGGCACCGCCGACTGCCCAGGCCTTCGTGGGTTGCGCACTGCCCAAGACACGTTGCATGGCCATCGTTCAAGCGGCACGCCGATCGACGCGGCGTGGTGCCTCGTGCATGCCCAGGGCGAGGATGTCGGCGTGCTGTTGGTGGCCGAACACGGCGCGTCGGCCGACCTTGTCTACACCGGGTTGACACCGGCATGGCGAGGCAAAGGCATTGGCCACTGGCTGATGCAGGCCATGCTGCACCGGCTCCACACACATGGGGCCAGTCGCATTCGACTCTGTGTGGATGCTCAAAACGCCCCGGCCCTGCAGTTATATCGACGTCACGGGCTGCAACGCACCGCAGCATCGCGTGCGCTTATCGCCACACCGCAGTGAGTGCAACTCATGGGCGCAAATATCACTTGTCCACCCTGTCTTCGTCAAGGTGTGGACAACACCTGTGGATGAACCTTTTTTCGAGCCGGGCGGTGCTTGCCAGCAGGGCACTTGCGCCGCTGGCGGCAACGGTGGATGGCCTTGAGCCCCTTGAGCAGCATCTCACCCGGCCATACGTTGCTCCATGTCCAAGGAAGGACGCCACTGCCTGAATGCAGTCGGATGTGAACGGAGTTGCCACGGATCGAAACGAGTTCCACGCTCGACCCTCGTCGACGCCAACGAACGTGTTCCGACCCCGTTCTTGCCCGCTGAGTTCGCCTTCGGGATGACTCAACGGGCGTGCCTCCGCCCCGAATCGGGACGGCCTGGCCACCGACCGGCTTCGGTCACCGTGGCCCTGCCGCGATGACGGGATGGCTCGGCGCTGCCCATCAGTTCTGATGGTGACAGGGCCAGGCCGGTGGATCGTGCTGCTGGACGTCTCGTCCTTCCCCTGCACGCACCCCACTGAGCTCGCCAGCGGACGAACGGCCGTCATGAACACCGCTGCGGTGCGACCGGGATCTCGGGCACGGAGCCAAGAATGCACTCGTGTGTTCTTCGATCCGGTCGTCGGGATCGTCGGTGCTCCCCGGTGCACTAGCCATCATGCCCGCAGGCCTGCCCTGCCCGCAGATGGATGCCACCGCCGAGGACCGCAGGGGCGTGCCTTGCGTACCCACATGCACACCACGTGCATGCATCACGCGGGCCTGGCCTGAAGATCCACGGCATGCCGCACGGCCTGGGCGTCTCGCCTTGAGCCAAGTCTGCGGCCGCCACCGACGAGGATCCCCTGCGGATCCGGCCACGATGACACGGACGACCGCCAGCGCAGCTGGGACGGCCAACGACGGCCACGATGTCGTGCCCCGCCGATCTTCATCGGCCGCTGGCCAACGCCAGCACGGGTTCGGCATCGTGCCGTCTGCGGCTGATGTAGGAAGCGTTCAGCACGCACATGACGACACCGTGTCGTCGCCCAAGGTGGGCGTGTGTGCGCTGGGCATTGAGTAGGGACTTGGTTCAGACCTTTCAGGATTCCGATGCTCGTGGACACCATCGAATCACAACACGCATCCGACGGCGACGACCCAGCAGCGGACACCCATATGCCCGCTGCAGGCACCGACAGCGCTGTCGCTGATGAAATTGTTCGCCGCATCGGCCCCAAGCCGTTCCAAATGTGGTTCGGCAGCGCCGCGCTCTCCGTCGAAGACGGCCAGTTGCGCATTGAAACAGGCTCGTCGTTCGAAGCGGACTGGATCGCACGTCGATTTGGCCGTGATCTGGACGCCGCTGCAGCGCACACACTCGGTGACGACGCGAGCGTGCAGATCGTCACCCGCGATGCACCCCCACCGCGCCGTGACCCGGCCCCACCGGTGGCCCCCACCGCGCAGCGTGCCGCAGCGCCCCGACGCCGGTTGCTGAGCCTGTCAGAGTTTGTCGTGGGACCAAGCAATCGCCTCGCCTGGGCTGCCACGAGTGGCATTGTGGATGGTTCGGCACCACTGGCGCCGCTTTTCATTCACGGCCCATGCGGTGTGGGGAAGACACACTTGCTGCAGGGCCTCTGCCGCAGCATCGGTGAACGCGACGGCTGGTCAGGCTTGCGCTATGTCACCGGTGAGCAGTTCACCAACGAGTACATCTCGGCCGTGCGAAGCAAACGCATCGAACGATTCCGCCGCAGCTTGCGCCGGTTGAAGCTGCTGGCCATCGATGACGTGCATTTCGTCGCAGGCAAACAGCGGACGCAGGAAGAACTGCTGCACACGATCGACGCCATCAACCTCAGCGGTGCCCGCGTCGTCCTGGCGTCGGACGCCGCCCCGGATCAGATCCGTCGCTTCCAGCGCGGATTGGTCAGCCGCTGCCGTGGCGGCAACGTGGTGGGCATTGAACCGCCGGATCCGCAGACGTGCCGCGCGCTCGCCTGTCGACTCGCCGCGGTTCGGGGCCTCGCACTAGACGATGCCGCAACCGACCTAGTTGCCGCAGAAGCCGGTGATGAAGTCCGCGCCATGGAAGGCCTGCTCACTCGCGTTGCCGCCGCGCGCATGCTGACGCCCGGCGATGGTGCCGTCACCTGCTCGGAGGTCCGCGCCGCCCTGAACTGTGGCAGTTTGCGCGCCCCGATCCGGTTGAATGATCTGGTCACGGCCACAGCAGACGTCCTGGGCCTCACCGTGGGATCGCTCACTGGCAACGCCAGGACGGCACGGGTGGTGCTTGGACGAGCCATGGTGGCATGGCTGGCTCGGGATTGCACCGGGGCCTCCTTCCCGGAGATCGCCGAAGCGCTCAAGCGTCGATCCCACTCCTCGGCCATCGCCGGCCAACGTCGAATCGACGACGACCTCAAATCAGGCATCCGCGTGCCCATGGGTCAGTCTGAGGTTCCGCTGGGCGATCTGCTGCAACGGGTTCGCCGTCAGGCTCAACCTTGACCGGCCGCCCCGGCCTGACCGAACCCACCTGAGATCGCCGAGGAAAGTACACTCGCAGGCATGCGATGGCGCACTGGCAGCTGCTTTTTCCTGTGTCTACAGGCACTCTGCGCGCCTGCCACCGCGGAGACCTCCGCACAGGATCTTGCCGCAGCCCATCGAGTGATGCGGCACAGTCTGCAGCCCCAACAGGACAACTCCCACCTCGCCCGCATGGCGGCCTTGCGCACGCTCAAGGATGCGTCGCTTCGCCCGGTGTTCCTCGAGTTGGCCGACGCCACGCAGTGGCCGATACAGGTGCATGCCTTGCTCGGTCTGGCCGAACTGGACGACCACGGGCTCTCGGTCGACTTGTTGCAACAAGCCGCGCCCATGGCGCAGACGCAAACGCTGCTCGTCGCCATGCAGTATGACCTGCTGCCCGAAGCGAGTCGCGACGCACTGCTCACCGACGACACACTGCAGGACCATCTGGTCACCGTGCTGCTGCGGGAGTCGATCGACACCCACACGCAGGCGCACATCCAACGGCTTGAGGTATTGCTCGACTCGACAGACCCTCACGCCGTGGGAACCGCTGCGATGGTGCTTGCGGCGCATAACGACGCGACGGCGCTTCCCCGGCTCGACGGACGCATCATGATGTGGGAAGACCCTCGTCAATTGGAAGCCATCTTTGCCGCTTTGGACACCCTGCAGGACCACCCCTCTGACCAGGGCGTACGGTGGGCAGATGCGTTGCTCGAAGCCGAATCGCGGCCCGGCCCGCGTCGCTACGCCCTGCTGGCCGTGCTAGCAGCGGATCGCACCGTGGGTGATCAACGGTGGCTCGAAGCCATGCAGGCTGCGGATCGCCATCGAGTTCGAGTTGATCTGGCCCTGCTTCGCTTGATGACCCAGTCGCCATTCACGGCCGACATGCGTGCGGCCATGGGGGACGACAAACTGCTCGACACAATCGCCACAGCGTCGACAGCCGTCGCTACATCGGGTGACCCCGCGGCGCTGGTCGCGCTGGTCGACCAGCACCATGGCCGAAGCACCGAGTGGCTCCTGCAAGCATGTGACGACCTGCCACCAACCCTGGTGCAACCTGCGCTGGAGCGTCTGATTGAACATGTGCCCGGCACCGGGTCGGCCCGACTGACCACGGCCGACCGGGGCCAGCGGGCCGCCGTGGCGCTGCACCGCATCGCACCTGATCGCATGCGCCGATTGCTGGCGGATGCACCCGACGAAGGCCCCCGCCAACAGGCGCTCTTGTTGGCCGCCTTGCAGGTGTCGGATCAGGCGCTGCTGCACACGGCACAGCAGATTCGCCAGATCGGCCTGAGCCCCAACGACACGATGACGCTGCTGCTGCGAGCACGCTGGGCCCCCACCTTGAATCCCACCGACATCGACCGCCTCGCGCTGGCCGTCGATGGCGGGCGATTGTCACACCCCCTACAGACACAGGCCGCGTGGTTGATGCTCAAGCACACGGGCCATCTGGACGATTTCATGCGACAGATGCCCACCATTGCGCATGGGCAGTGACTTCGTCCGTCGCGTTCTCATCCCTCCCCCTGTGCTGAGCCACCGTCACCGTGCCCGACTCCATCCACCTGGTTGAACCTGCCATCGCGCCAGATGAGTGTGCTGCTGTCACAGCGGCGCTCCTGGGCCGAACCCCTGACGCGGTACCCCGCTTCGAAACAGCGCTGGCCGCGCGGTGCCAACAAACCGACGCCGTCACCACCGCGACCTATGAAGACGCTGCCGTCCTGCTGCTGCAGGCCACCGGCGTGGGGCCCGGATGCGAAGTGCTCTCCGGTGGATTGATCGATCCGAGGCTTGCTGGAGCCGTCGCTCTCGTGGGTGCCAGTCTGGTGTGTGTCGATGTGGACCCCATGCATCTTGGGCCTTCCGCGGACGCCCTCGACGCCGCCCTGACTCGAGACACGAGAGCTGTGTTCGCCGGCCCCATCGATGGATCGATGGCCATGGTGGACACCGTGGCTGCCGCCTGTGTTCGACATGAAGTCGCCTTCGTGGAAGTCGTCGGTCCATGGGCCGGCATACAGACCGAAACATCGACGGCGGGTGCCCGCGGCCGTGCGGCGCTGGTCGATGTTGGGCGGGCGACGCCGTGGGGCATCGAACGTGGCGGCGGCGTCGTCACCAGTGACGACACCCTTGCCGCGGCCTGTCGCTCGATGTGCAGCAGCGTCGACGGCCCCATGCCTGCCGCGATGTCTCCTGCGCAGGCCGTGCAGGCCATGGGACGACTCGAACGCATCGACGACACCATGGACGCGTGTCGCCGGGCTGCAGAGTCCTACGTGCGAGCGCTCGCAGGTGCCAAGGACATCACCTTGCCAACATTGCAGCATCAACACTGGGCCCGATTCATCGTTCGACTCGATGATGCCCTTGCCGACGATGAACGCGACGAGATCATTGCGGGGATGGGTCGACACGAGATTGAGATTGCCCCAGCGTCATCACTGCCATCTCAAGCGACCGACACCTGTTCGCTGGCGGCGGCGCTGGCCCCCCGCCTCATCGCACTGCCGCTGCACGGTAGGCTTGATGACAGCACGGCGCACCTCGTCGCCCAAACGCTCGAGCTGATGGTGCAGCGGTCGACGTTCAAACGCGAAGCGTGATTCAGATGCCCGGGGGCAGCAGTTGCGCCTTGCGCCACTGTGAAAGTTTCACCCCCAAGGTGCGCAAGCCAATGCCCAACGCCGCCGCCGTGCGTCGCCGATGGCCACCTTGTGCCCGCAGAGTGGCCAGCACGGCCTGCCGCTCCAAGTCTGCCAGCGTGCTGTCGCCATCGCACACGAGTGCCCCCGCCGATGGTGCCTGCTGCGAGAGCGCCGCCAACGTGCACCGCAAGGTGAGTTCCTGGTCATTGCCTGGCCACGGGTAATCGTGGGCCACGCCAGGATCGGCCATCACGTCTTCACCCGCCATGTGTTGGGCCGTGAGCATGGGGATGTCGTCCGCTCGCTCGAGCAAGGTGGGCACGCGAATCACCTTGGCGGCCCACCCTTCGGGCAAGCCGGCCGCGGCCGAGACGGTGCCGGGGAGGGCTGGATCACGCTGCACCGTGCCGATGAGTCGGCACGACACAGGACGATCGACCAGATCGCCTGCACGTTGCCATCTGCCTTGGGACAAGGCTGTAAGCATGGCCGCCACGACCTCATCGGCCGCGTCTACATGCTGCACCAGCAGCGAGCCTCCGGCGGCCAGTGCCACGGCGGCAGATGAGCCTGAACATCCGCACAGCACGGTGGCCGCATCAGGCCTGCGAAGATCGACCGTGAGCAATGGGCCGCCCCCGGCATGGGCATGCAGGAGTGCCGCGGCCGCCTCGAGCGGTGTCCCTGTTGCACCGGCCACGATCACGGGCGAGGGACTGTCGGCCACCTGGCGAATTCTTCCCCGCAGACCAGCCATGGCATCAGAGTCGCCTGTCAATGTCCACTGAGTGGTGGGCGTCAGCCGTGCCCGGGCCAATTCGTCTTCCTGTCGACGCAGCCCCGCGGCGTGTTCAAGCATGCACAGCGGCATGGTTTCGCCGGGCACGTGCCGCAGCACATTGAGGGCAGGATCGATGGCGGCAAGCTCACGCTCGGCCTCAGGCCATGCGCCTGTGGCCACCAGCACGACGTCCACTCGGCCACGACGGGCCAGCGCCGCCAGTCCACCGGGGGCGTCACAGTGGTCCACGTCCACCGTCGAGGTCGCCAGCCCGGCCGGAGGTGGCCCCAGCAAGGCGATGCGCAGCGGCGATGTGTCGTTCCCCTTGAACATCCACTCTTGTCATCGACACACCGAGGGATCGGAGATCAGTTTCGCAGCCGTTCGACGCGATCGGGTCGCATCGCCTGTGTCAGACGCTTGAGATTGAACACGGCCAGCGGAAGCTCGCCATTGGCCGTGCCATGGGCGAAGCGAAGCCGCACAAGATCGCCGTCCACTTGGACATCCACGAAACGGGCCAGCTGGATCACGCCCAGATCCACACCGTTGCCGTGGTCGCGATGTCGCACCTGCACCGGCGTGCCATCGTCGAGGCTCAACTGCAGTGCGGTCAGATGACGACCAGTCTGATCGAGCGTGAGCACATCTTCGCCCCCTGTTTCACGGGGACATGTGATCGTGACCGCATTGTCGATGGCCTCCACGGTGGCGGCTTCAGGCACTGGAGCCATGCCCAGCATGCGGCGCAGCAGATTGGGGGTGCGCATCCACACCGGGCCGTCTGTGGGTGTCCCTGTGACAAGCACCGTGTCTTCGCTGGTGAGGTCAAAGAGAAAGAAGCCCGTATCCGGCGTCACGCCCATCCACAGGTAGACATCCCCGAACTTGGTGACGCGCATGGACACTCGATCATGTCCGTCCATCCACACTTCCAAATCGCCCTGCTCGCGGTGCGCCCCATCCTCGTCGGTCCAGTGCAGCTCAACGAGGCCTTCAAGATGCAGACGATCGATCGACGCCGCGGACGTGGCCGAGGCCATCCCTGTCACCGCATCACCTGGCGTGTTGACGGGCTGTGTGCTCGTGCAGCCGGTCACCATGACGCCGAATGCGACACACCCGGCTTCAACCCAGCGAGCCATGAAGAATCTCGCCGAGCTGTTCATTCACCGCCACGATGGCCTCGTCATCGAGGCCCGGATCAACCACTTCCATGGGTGGGCCGGCGTCTTCACCTCTTGGTCGCAGCAGCCACACGTCGCCCTCGTCCGAATCGCAACGGCCTTCGAACTTCAGCAGCCGCTTGCGGAGCAGTACCAGTGCCAACACGTACCGGAAGGCCATGCGGTCACGACGCTCATCGCCGTCGAGTCGAGCGAAGATGTCCAACAAGGCCGCGTCATCCACGAATGCCCGTCGCGGGCCGTCGTCGGCTGGCACGGTGGTCTTCCACTTGCTGAAGAAGCCCTCAGGGCGATCGTCGTCTGACCAGGCCTCCTCGGCGAAGTCCACACGCTCCAACTGGCCCTCGGCGTTCTCGCACAGGGTGGCGATACAGACCTCATCGGGCTCCAATGCTCGGCCTGAACGGCCGCAGGTACGAGTGATCTTGCCGACGCTGTATTCATCGATCGCCATGTGGTCTTCCTGCCTGCCGCCAAAGGTCGGCGGCAGGCCAAGTATACTCAGGCAAGGGAATCACCCGGTGGTGACCCCAGCCTTCCTTCTCTCATGCCACAAGCCCTGCAGAGCATCGATCTATTAGAACTCCTCGTGGAGTTGGCGATCATCTGGATCGTCGTCTACGTGGCCTATCGATTCTTGCGTGGCACCCGCGGCGCCGGTGTGCTGCGTGGCTTCGCCGTGCTGTTGGTCCTGCTGATTCTGTTGCAGCTGGTGGGCCTGAGCACCGAACGATTCGCCCGACTGGACTACCTCGTCGAGTCGTTCGTGAGCCTCGTGGCCATCATGTTGGTGGTGATCTTCCAACCGGAATTGCGCCAAGCCGCGATTCGACTTGGCCAAGCCCCGTTCTTCCGCCGCACCAATCGCGAATTGGCCACCGGCGTGGAGGCCGTGTCCGACGCTGTCGATCTGCTGGCCCGCGGTCAATTCGGTGCCATCATCGCCATCGAGCGCACCGTCCGACTTGGTGGACTGGTGGAAGTGGGCCAGTTGCTTGATGCGCGTCTGTCCGCCCCGCTGCTGCAGTCGATCTTCTGGCCCAACAGCCCGCTGCATGACTTGGGCGTGGTGATTCGCGGCGACCGCATTGTTGCCGCGGGCGTGCAGTTTCCCCTCGCCGAAGAAGGCACGGTGCCCTCGGGCCTGGGCTCTCGTCACCGCGCCGCCATCGGACTGTCGGCGGAAACTGACGCGATTGTGGTGGTCGTGAGTGAAGAAACCGGCACCGTGTCCTTGGCTGTAGAAGGCCGACTCGAACGCCCTGTGCCCGTGGCCAATCTGGCCGATCGCTTGATGCACCATCTCGGCGCCGCCACTGCAGGCGACGACGCTGACGCCGGTTCGGCCGACGCGAGTGATGCTGGAAAGGCCTCGACATGATTCCCTGGCGTCGAATCCTGACCATCTCGATCGTGAGCATCGTCACGTTGCTGATCTGGCTGGTGGCCGAGAGCCGCACCCGGTCTTCGGAGACGTTCCCCGGTCGCGTGGAATTCGTGGTCGCTGCCGGCGACGGCTCGGCCAACTTCTCCGTCACGCCATCGGCGATTCCCGTCACCGTCCAGGTGGCCGGGCCCGCGTCGTCGATCCGCAATGCGCGTGAGCTGCTGCGGCGAGAGTCGTTGCCGGTGGAGATTCCGGCCGAACACGGCCCGCGTGAAGTGACCGGCCTCACCGCGGCCATCAATGCCCTGCCCGCGATCCGTGAACTGGGCGTGAGCGTGACCACGGTGGACCCCGAGTATCAGGTGCTCAACATCGAAGAACGCGTCCCCCACACCGCCACTGTTCGACCGGTGATGCCGGCCGAATCGCGGGTGGAAGACCTCTCGGTGGACCCCAAAAACGTCACGATCTACGTGCTTCGCCCTGATCTTCGGTCACTGCCCGAAGCACCGGTGGTCGAAGCCGTGGTCGACCCGGACGATCTCACTTCCCTGGAGCCTGGCAAGGTGCACTCGGTCAACGCCACGTTGCGGCTCACTGGTGACAGTGCCCTGTCGACTTCGGCGTCCATCGATCCACCGTCGGCACAAGTGCACTTCAAACTGCTCGGTGCGCTTCGCCAGATGACCGTGGATTCGGTGCGGGTGGTCGTGGTCACTGCCCCGGAAGATGTCGGCGACTTCGTGGTGACGGTTGGCAATCCCCGCTTGCAGGATGTGCAGATCGAAGCCGTGCCCGAGACGATCGATCTGATCGAATCGGGCGAGCGATTCGTGTTTGCGGTGGTCTACCTCACCCGCGACGACATGGAAAAGCGCATCGAGTCGAAGCAGGCGGCCACACTGTTGGCGGTCAAGGGTGATTCCACCGGACAGCCGGTGCAGATCGTGGGACCTCTGCCGACGATCGACCTGACCATCGAACCGGCCCCCCGCGACGAGTGAGCATCACCCCCACCGGGTGGCGTGCCAGGCCTTCTTGCCTCGCTTGAGCAGGATGGTGCCGCCGTGCAACAGGTCATCGCGGGTCAGCGCTCGGGCCTCCGCCTGATCGCCCTGCACCTTCTCGCCATTGACGGCGATCGACCCATTGCGAAGGAACTCGCGAGCTTCTCGCTTGGATCCGGCCAGTGACGTATCGGGCAGCAACTCCACCAGAGACGCCCCATCGCCGTCGAGCAACGCGGATGCATGGGTCGAGGCAGGCACGTCGGCAAACACGTCGTCGAGCATGTCCGCATCGATACCGCGGACATCGCCACCAAAGAGTGCTTCGGCGGCCCGCTCCACGCTCGCCACGGCCCCGTCGCCGTGCATGAGCGCGGTCATGTCGCGGGCAATAGCCCGCTGGGCGGCCCGCTGATGCGGCGCCGCTGCGTGGTCGGCCTCGATCGCTTCGATCGCGGCTTGATCGCGGAAGGTGTACCACCGGAGGAAGTTGGCGGTGTCGTCGTCGGCGGTGTTCAGGAAGAACTGATACATCGCCCACGGGCTGGTTCGATCGGCCGTCAACCAGATGGCGCCGGATTCGGTCTTGCCGATCTTTCCGCCATCGGCCTTGGTCACCAGCGGTGACGTGATGCCGTAGCCGCGCGGTTGACCGTCATCGGTACCCTGCATGTCGCGGCGAATGAGATCGATCCCCGACACGATGTTGCCGTACTGATCACTGCCAGCAAGCTGCACGGTGCAGTCCATGGTGCGGCGCAGGTGCAGGAAGTCGTAGGCCTGCAGCAGCATGTAGGAGAACTCGGTGTACGAAATGCCCTGCTCGCGGTTGTGCAGACGTTCCTTGACCGACTCCTTCTGGATCATGGCGTTCACACTGAAGTGCTTGCCCACATCACGCAGCACATCGATGTAGCCCAGATCACAGAGCCAGTCGGCATTGTTCACGACAACGGCGGCGTTGGGGCCGTCGAAGTCGAGCACGCGTTCAAAGATGCGGCGCTGGCCGGCGATGTTGGCGTCGACCTGGTCGCGCGTGAGCAATTGTCGCTCGGCATCCTTGCCGCTGGGATCACCGATCAATCCGGTGCCGCCACCCACCAGCACGATGGGCGTGTGCCCGGCCCGCTGCCAGTGCGCCAGCAGGCTGATCGCGATGTAGTTGCCGATCGTGAGACTGTCAGCGGTCGGGTCGAAGCCGCAGTAGGCCACTCGTCCGGGCGTCGCCAGAAACTCCGGCAAGGCCTCGTCGGCCGTGGTCTGGTGCAGCAGTCCACGCCAGGCAAGTTCGTCGAGCACGGTGGTCATGCCCGTGCGTCACGTTTGACTGCAATGAGCACCACGAGCGGCCAAATCAGCTGAATGATGTTCTGCACGACCAGCACCCCGACGGCCATCGGGCCCACCATGGCCTTCATCGCCTCCGAATCCATGTCCGCCTGATCGCCCCCGCCCTGGGCCGCCATGTCTTCCATGCTCTTGTCGAACTCGACGGACATCATCTTGAGGATCTCGTCGAAGAAGATGATCGACGTCACCACAGCCAGCACCACGGAGACGATCTTGAGCCAAGCCCACAGCCGCATCAGCGAACCGCCTGCACCACCCAGCCCTTTGACGCCCGCGATGAGCAGCATCACAGCCAAGGCAAAGTTCACCACGTAGCCGACCAGGCCCGCAACCCGATAGAACTCGCTGATCTCGATTCCCATCTCGGCTGGATCGGTGACGATCGATGTCGCCCCTTGGCCACCCCAGCACAGCAGCCCCAACACACCGAAGATGATCGAACAGATCGCGATCCAATTGGCCATCGGTGGCATCGCGGACAGCACCGGCGGCTGATCGTGCATTGGTGACATGGTGGGTTGGGTCATGGTGTCAGCACTCCTCAGAAGCGGCGCAAGAAGCGCTCGTCATTTTCGTACAGCCAGCGAATGTCGGCGATGCCGTGCTTTCGCATGGCGATGCGCTCCACGCCTAGGCCGAAGGCGAATCCAGTCCATTCTTCGGGATCGATTCCGACTTCGCGAAGCACGTTTGGATCGACCATGCCGCACCCGCCAAGCTCGACCCACTGCCACTGGCCCTTGATCTTCATCTTCATGTCCACCTCGGCGGATGGCTCAGTGAAGGGGAAGAAACTCGGCCGCATGCGCACCTCGGCCTCTTCACCGAAGAAGGCGTGCGCGAAGGCAAGCAGTGTGGATTTCAAATCAACGATGGTCACATTGCGATCCACGTACAGCCCTTCCACCTGGTGGAACATGCTGTAGTGCGTCGCGTCGTGCGTGTCGGGTCGGTACACGCGACCCGCAGCCACGATGCGCACCGGCGGCGGCGTGTCATCGAGCACCCGAATCTGCACGGTGCTCGTCTGACTGCGCAGCATGCGTCCATCGCCGAGGTAGAAATTGTCGATTGGCTCCCGTGCGGGATGAGCATCCGGAATATTGAGCGCCGTGAAGTTGTGGCGTTCGTCCTCGAGCTCAGGCCCGGTGACGGGCGTGAATCCCATGCGGCCAAAGACATCGAGCATGTCCTCGATCGTCTTGGTGATGACGTGCCGGCAGCCGGCCTGTGCCGCTGTGCCGGGCTCAGTTACATCGAGCGGCGCCACGTCGGGCTCGCCGTCCTGCTGGCGATCAGCCCAGGCCGATTCCAATGTGGTCTTGAGGGCGTTCATGCCCTGCCCGAATGCCGCACGGTCCTCAGGGGCGACATCCTTGATCTTGCCCATGAGGCCCTTGAGCCTGCCCTTGGATCCCAGCCACGCGATACGCCACGCCTCGAGCGCATCGGCGTCACCGGCTGCGGCGAGGGCCTCGAGGGCCTGATCTTGTTCAGTCTGCAACTCGACCATGGAGCGGATGGTACTTCAACGACAGCGACCGGTCGCTGTGGCGACCGGTCGCTGTGAAAGGTCAATGGATGGACCAGGCTCAGCCTTGATCGGCGTCCTTGTCCTCAGCCTCATCGGCAGCCTCGTCAGCCTCTGCCGCGGCCTCTTCCACTGGAGCCTCGGCTTCGGGCACCGCCTCGACGGCAGCCTCTTCGACCGGTGCCTCAGCTTCAGCCTCTTCAATCGGAGCCTCTTCGGCCGGTGCCTCTTCTACCGCGGCGTCCTTGCGGAGGGATGCGGCAAAGGCACTGCGACGATCCGCCTGACGACGACGGCCAGACTGGCCACCACCGATGTTGGGACCGTCTTCTTCACCGACGAACTGCAGCACCACGATGTCGGTGCCATCGCCGAGGCGATTGCGACCCGTGCTCACCACGCGGGTGTAGCCACCATCGCGATCACGGAAGCGATCGGCCACCGTAGTCATGATGTGCTGCACCAGACGCGGCGCCTTGCGGACCTCGCCGTAGCGGTTGAACTCGATCTCCGAAGGATCCGGCAGATCGAAGTAGACGTTGGTCTTGCGGCTGTCAGGCACGTTGGGATCGGCAACCCATGCGTGGATGAACCGATCATTCACACGAGCTTCGATCTGACGACGAGCGTTGAGCCCACCACGACGAGCGATCGTGATGATCCGCTCGACGAAGGGCTGCACTGCACGGGCCTTGGGGCCCGTTGTCTCGATCGAGCCGTGCTCGAACAGCCCGGCCGCGAGATTGCGGAGCATGGCGCGACGATGTTCGCTGTCACGCCCGAGCTGCTTGCCTTGAATTCGATTTCGCATCGTTCAACTCCTTCCCGTCACGGTGCCGTCCGGCGACGCAACGGGCACGGGCTCAGCCAGCCGTCCCCGGCATGGTGTAGCCCTCGGGCAGTTGCATGCCCAGGCCAAGATCCATTTCTTCCAGTCGCTTCTTCACTTCACGCAGCGACGTCTTGCCAAAGCTCCGCACACTGAGCAGATCCTGCTCGGTCTTGCTCACAAGTTCGGCGACAGTTCGGACCTGTGCGGTCTCAAGACAGTTGTTGGCACGCACGGTGAGGTCCAGTTCGGTCACCGACATGTCCAACTTGCGAGTGAGCGTGTCATCGACGGCGGCCACTGCAGCAGCTTCTTCGGACACACGCACGGCACCGACCTCACCCATCTGCACGAAGGGGTTGAGGTGCTTGCGGAGAATCTTGGCGGCCTCGACCAGCACCATCTCCGGTGACTGGGTGCCGTCCGTCCACACATCGATCACGAGGCGGTCGAAGTTGGTCTTCTGACCTACGCGGGTGTCTTCAACGCGGTACCGCACACGCAGCACGGGGCTGTAGACGCTGTCCACAGGAATGTCGCCGACGATCTGATCTTCAGCACCACGCTGGTGACGCTCGTTGGCGGGCGTGTAGCCACGACCACGGTTCACGGTGATTTCGATGTTCAGATCGACTTCGTCGGTCAACGTGGCGATCACGTGATCGGGGTTGTGAATACGAATGGCGGGATCGGCTTCGATGAGCTCACCGGTGACATCCCCGGGGCCCTTGGCCAGCAGCTTCATGCTCCAGTCACGCTCTTCGTCGCTGTCCACGCTGATCACCAGACCGCGGAGGTTCAGGAGGATGTCGGTGACGTCTTCCTTCACACCCGGGATGGTGCTGAATTCGTGGTCCACACCACCAATGCGGACATTGGTGATGGAGGCGCCTTCGATGCTGCTCAGCAGAATGCGACGCAGCGAATTGCCGACCGTGGTGCCGAAACCGCGCTCGAGCGGCTCGACGATGAAGCGGGCAAAGGTCTCGGTGCTCGAGGACTCGTCAATCTTGACTTGGGCGGGCAGCTCGAGGCCCCGCCAACGGACATGCATAGCCATGATTCAAACTCCGACGGATGGTTCCAAAGTGTGGAAGAGGACCGGGTTGGCGGCGAGGGCCACGCTCCGTCGAGGGCGTGACCTGCCTTCTGCCGCGATCCCCACGGGGGGTATGGTTCACCTCAGCAGCGACGCTGCTTTCGGGGACGGCAACCGTTGTGTGGGATCGGCGTGCGATCCTCGACGGCCACCACTTCCAGTCCGGCGTGGCTCAGGGCGGTGACGGCGCTTTCGCGTCCACCACCGGGGCCCTTCACGCGAACTTCGACTTCCTTCACACCCATGCGCTTGGCCTTAGACGCACTGCGTTCGGCCGCACGGCTCGCGGCGAAGGGCGTGGCCTTGCGGGCGCCCTTGAAGCCCACGGTGCCGGCAGAATCCCAGCAGAGGGTCTCGCCGTTGACGTCGGTGAAGGTGACGATCGTGTTGTTGAACGTCGCCTTGACGTGCACGATGGCACGGACAACGTTTCTGCGAATCTTCTTCTTTGCCATGAGTCTGGTTCCTCAGTGCTGAACGATCAGCCCTTGACGCCCTTCTTGCCGGCCACGGTCTTCTTGCGGCCCTTACGGGTACGTGCGTTGCACTTGGTGCGCTGGCCACGGGTTGGCAGGCCACGACGATGACGATCACCGCGGTAACTGCGGATGTCGCGAAGTCGCTGCACGTTCTGCTGCACCTGACGACGCAGGGCACCCTCGACGATGTAGCCGTTGTCGATGATCGACGCGATCTGACCGACCTCTTGGTCTGTCAGTTCACCGGCCTTCTTGGCTGGGTCAACGCCAGCCTCCTCGAGGATCGAATCGGCGAACTTGGGGCCGATCCCGTGGATGTAGCGAAGCGCAATGCGAACTTGCTTGCGCTCTGGGATGTCGATACCTGCAATACGGGGCATCTGTATCTCTCCGAAGGGCGAATCGCCCGTGTCAGCCCTGGCGGGCCTTGAGTCGCGGGTTCTTCTTGTTGATCACGTACCGCTTGCCTTTGCGAATCACAATCTGGCAATCCTTGGTACGACGCTTGATGCTGCTTCGAACTTTCATAGTGCTTTACCTCCGCCTCACTGGCGGTAGACGATGCGTCCTTTGGTCATGTCGTAAGGGCTGATCTCCACCCGAACCCGGTCGCCGGGCAGAATGCGGATGTAGAACTTCCGCATGCGGCCGCTGATGTACGCCAGGATCTCCTGCCCGTTTTCCAGCTTCACCTTGAAGCGGGTGTCGGGAAGAGCCTCCGTGACGGTGGCTTCGAGCGTGATCTTTTCCTCTTTGGCCATTGGGCAGATCGATGCCTCCGTTGACGGTCAGGAACCCCTGCCGGGACGACGCTGTGCATCGCCGCTGGTCAGCAGGCCTTCGTAGTTGCGCATGAGCAGGTTGGCTTCGACACGCTGGACCAGGTCCAGACCGACGCTCACCACGATGAGCAGGCCGGTGCCTCCAAGGAAGCTCGAGACGAAGAAGGGAATGCCCATGTAGCGGGCGACGAGTGCCGGGATCACGGCGATGAGGGCAAGGAAGCCCGCACCGACATAGGTGATGCGCCCGACGACGGTCTCCAGATACTCGGCCGTGCGTGGGCCAGGACGCAGTCCCGGAATGAACGAACCGTTCTCACGCAGTTGCTGGGCCATGTCTTCGGGGCTGAACACCACCGTGGTCCAGAAGTAACTGAAGAAGTAGATCAGGATGATCTCGAGGACGATGTAGGGATACTCACCGAACTCGAAGTTGCGATTGAGGAAGAACACCGAATCCGCCAGCCATGCGGGCGAATCGGGCGTCATCGACGAGGCCCAGTAACCCAGCACCGATGCCGGGAAGATCAACAGGCTCGACGCGAAAATGATCGGCATCACACCGGCGTGGTTCACACGCAGCGGCAGATAGTGCCGACCGCCACCGAAGGTCTTGCGACCACGGGTGTGGCGGGCCTGCTGGATCGGGATACGTCGCTGCGCGACCGTGATCAGGATCGATCCGGCCACCACCACGACGAACGCGACGATCAGGAAGACGAGCCCAAGCACCCCCACCGACGACTCGCCGCCACTTTGCAGCGAGAAGCTGGTGTTCGAGCGCAGCCACTCGATGGCAGCGGGCATCTGGGCCACGATGCCGGCGGTCAGGATGAGCGACACACCGTTGCCGATGCCGAACTTGTCAATCTGCTCACCGAGCCACATCAGGAAGACGGAGCCAGCCGTGAGGGCCGACACGCCCGCGAAGAAGAAGATCATGGTGCCCGCGGGCGAACGGAACTGGGGCATCACGATGCCCTGGCTCTGCATGAACTTCAGCCACATGAAGCCCTGAATCAGGCACATGGCCACCGTGGCATACCGCGTCCACTCGGTGATCTTCTGCTGGCCGGAGGCGCCTTCCTTCTTGAGCTCCTGCAGCCGCGGCACGGCCGACTGGAGCAACTGGAAGATGATCGCCGCCGTGATGTAGGGCATGATGCCCAGGCCGAAGATCGTCGACTGTTGGAACGAACCGCCAGAGAAGACGGACACGTAGGTCAGCAACTTGCCGAAGCCACTTCCGGACTCCTGCGACTGACGGGCAAGATCCACCAGGGAACCTTGATCAACGCCCACGAGCGGAATCCAGAACCCGATCCGATAGATCGCGATCATGCCCAGTGTGAACAACACACGGTTGCGCAGCTCGGGGATCCGGAAGATGTTGATGATGGCCTTGATCATGGCGACGCAGTGAGGCGTGAACCTCAGTCCTCGGTGGTTTCCTCAGTTGCCTCGGCAGGCGGTTCGGCGGCCGCAGCCGGTGCTTCGACAGCAGCAGCGCCACCTTCGGCAGCACGCAGCTGCTTCTTGGTGGGCTTGGTGCGGTCACGCATCCACTTGGTGAGGGGCTTCTCCTCCACCGTGCCGCCAGCGGCTTCGATGGCGGCCTTGGCCGACTTGGAGAACTTCGCCGCAGTCACGGTGTACTTCTTGGTGACCGTGCCTTCACCGAGCACCTTGAGGGGCAGCTTGGTGTTCCGCACGAGGCCCGCTTCGGCGAGGGCAGCCACGTCGATCGTGGCGCCAGCGTCGAACCGTGCTTCGAGGTCACGCAGGTTGACCACGTGGAAGCGGGTCTTGAAGGGCGCGTTGGTGAACCCACGCTTAGGCAGACGACGCGTCCACGTCATCTGGCCACCTTCGTAGTAGGCGCGATGGCGGTGACCACTGCGAGAGCCGGCACCCTTGTGCCCGCGACCAGAGGTCTTGCCGTTGCCCGAGCCAGGTCCGCGACCGACGCGCTTGCGCGACTTGAAGCGGCCGACCGTGCAGGTGATTTCATGAATCATCATGGCGATTGATCCTTCAACGACTGTGGCCTGATCAGGCCGACGCGTCCTCGGTGACAGCTTCTTCCGTGGGTGCGGCAGCAGCGCCGGCGCCTACCATGGCTTCGACATCGGTCTGGCCCACGTCCAACCCACGCAGGGCCTGGACTTCTTCCTTGCTGCGAAGCTGGGAGAGCCCGTCGATGACGGCCTTCACGAGGTTCTTGGGGTTGTTCGATCCGAATGACTTGGTCAGGCAGTCCTGCAGACCCATCATTTCCAGCACACTGCGGACCGCGGCGCCAGCGATGACACCGGTACCGGGCGAGGCGGGAATGAGACGCACACGGGAAGCACCAAATCGGCCTTCGACTTCGTGCGTGATCGTGCGGCCCTGCATGGGATACACCTTCATGGCGCGACGTGCGGACTTCTGGGCCTTCTCGATGGCGTTGGGCACCTGGTTGGCCTTGCCATACCCGGCGCCGACGCGACCATTGCGGTCACCCACGACGACGAGGGAGGAGAAGGAGAACCGTCGGCCACCCTTGACCGTTGCGGCTGTGCGGAACACGCCCACCGTGGTGGATTCGATGCCGCCTGATTCGTCGATGTACTCAGCCATTGGGTCAGAACTCCAATCCGCCCTCACGGGCGGCATCGGCCAGCGACTTCACGCGGCCATGGAAACGGAAACCATTGCGGTCGAAGACGACCTTCTTCACACCAGCCTTGGAGGCTCGCTCGGCCAGACGCGTGCCGACCGTGGCGGCAGCAGCGACGTTGCCACCGGTGCTGCCACTGCTTTCCTTCTCGGTGGTGGAGGCGGACAACAGCGTGCGGCCGGTCAGATCGTCGATGATCTGGGCGTAGATGTGCTTGCTTGAACGGAACACCGTCAGCCGCGGGCGATCGGGACCGCCGAGCAGCCCATTGCGGATGCCCTTCTTGCGGCGAAGGCGTCGAGATTTGCGTGAGAGAACGCGGTTCATGAGTCTGCTCCAGATCAGGCGCCGAAGGCCTTGCCCTGCTTGCGGATGATTTCTTCACCGTCGTACATGATGCCCTTGCCGTTGTACGGCTCAGGCAGCCGCTTCGATCGCACGTTGGCGGCGAACTGACCGACGAGGTGCTTGTCCGGGCCCGTGATCGTGATGCGGTTGTTGTCGATGGCGAACTCAACACCCGCGGGCGGGGTGAGGTCGACGGGGTGGCAGAAGCCGATGTTCAACTGCAGGTTCTTGCCCATGGGCTTGGCGTTCCAACCCACACCGATGATCTGCAGCTTCTTGGTGAAGCCTTCGGTCACACCGATCACCATGTTGTTGATGCGGCTGCGCACGGTGCCCCAGTGGGCCTTGGCCGTACGGTCGTCGGCGTGATCCTCGTTGATCGAGGCAGTGATGGTGTCGCCCTCGTGGACGACATTCACCGTCTGGTGCCAGTCGTACGACAGGTCGCCCTTGGGACCCTTCACGTCGATACGACGCGCGCCCGCGTTCACGTTGACCGTGACGGAGCCGGGAACCTTGATCGGGGTCTTTCCAATACGAGACATCTCGAACTCCTCAGTGGACCGTGGCCACGATTTCGCCACCGATGTGCTCGGCGCGGGCCTGGCGTCCGCTCATGACACCCTTGCTGGTGGACACGATCGCCGTACCCAGACCCTGCAACGGGCGGGGGACATCTGAGGCCGTCGCGTAGACGCGGCAGCCGGGCTTGGAAACACGCTTGATCGAACGAATGATCTGCTCACCGTGCGGGCCGTACTTGAGCTTCACACGCAGTGAAGACTTGTTGCCTGTGGCCTCGACATCGAAGTCGTTGATGTACCCCTCGGTCTTGAGGACTTCGGCAACGCCGCGATTGAGGCGGTTGTCGAGGCACAGCACGTCTTCGGCGTGGTTGCGAACCGCGTTGCGGATTCGCGTGAGCATGTCGGATGTGAGGTCTTGCTGAGACATGGTCTTACTCCGGGCGAACTCGCCCTCGATTCACCAACTGGCCTTCCGCATGCCGGGGATCTTGCCTTCGAGCGCGAGCTCGCGAAGCATGATGCGGCTGATGCCGAACTTGCGATAGACGCCACGGCCACGGCCGGTGAGCTGGCATCGGTTCTTCTTGCGCGTGGAGAACTTGGGCTCCCGCTTCATTCGTGCAAAGACTCGCTTGCTGGCCATCGGGACTTCCTTTTCAGCGACGGGCGCCTTCGTCCTCGCGGGCGAAGGGCATGCCGAGTTCCTTGAGCGCGAAGAGGCTCATTTCGGGGTTGGACTGCTCAAAGCAGATGTTGATGTTCATGCCGTGGTTGAACGACACTGCGGCCATGTTGATCTCGGGCCACACGGCCTGCTCGTTCAGGCCCATGGCGTAGTTGCCGGCACCATCGAATGCGGTGCGCTTCACGCCACGGAAGTCCTTGATACGAGGCATCGCCAGGTTCATCAGGCGATCGAGGAAGTGCCACATGCGATCACGGCGAAGCGTGACCATGAAGGCGGACGGAGCGCCTTCACGCACCTTGAAGTTCGCCACCGACTTCTTGGCCAGAATCTGAATGGGCTTCTGGCCGGAGATGGTGGTGAGGGTGTCGATCACCGTGTCGCGGATATCTGGCTTGAGCTTCTGATTCTCCAGGAAGCGGCCCACACCGACATTGATGATGATCTTGCTGACGCGAGGGCAGGTGTTCACGTTGGTCAGCCCGAACTCCTCACGGAGCTTGGGCAGTACCTCTTCGGTGTAACGCTGCTCGAGTCGGGATTTGGTTTGAGTCACCATGGCGCTGTTCCTTTGACGTCACTCAACCGCGGGGTCCGCGGACGACGCCGAGCTCCTCACCATTGCGCACCGCGACGCGGACCTTGGACCCGTCCTTCTTCGTTTCGAAGCGGACACGGGTCGCCTTGCCATCCACGGCGGGGCTGACGTTGCTGATGTGGATGGGCATCTCCTGACGGAGCAGGCCACCCTGCGGGTTCTGCTGCGTGGGCTTGACGTGCTTGGTGCGGATGTTGACACCCTGCACCACGACGCGATCGTCCTTGGGGATCACGCGAAGCACTTCACCAATGATGCCGCGGTCATTGCCCGCGGTCACGATCACCGTGTCACCCTTGCGTACGTGACTGGCCATCAGATCACCTCCGATGCGAGCGACACGATCTTCATGTAGTTGCGCTCGCGCAGTTCACGGGCGACCGCGCCAAAGATGCGGGTGCCCTGGGGGTTGCCTTCCTTCAACAGCACGCAGGCGTTCGAATCGAAACGCACGTACGAACCGTCACTGCGACGCGTGGGGTACTTCGTGCGAACGATGACGGCACGCACGATGTCACCAGGCTTGACGGCCGAGTTCGGAAGTGCCTTCTTGACCGAACACACGATGGTGTCGCCGATACCGGCGGTACGTCGCGTCTTGCGGGCACGGGCCGTGGAGCCACCAACCACGCCGATGACCTGAACGGTCTTGGCGCCGCTGTTATCCGCGACCTCGAGTCTTGATTCCTTCTGGATCATGGGATCACTCTCCGGATCAACCGGCTCAGTCGTTGGCCTTCTCGACGACCCGGGTGAGCACCCAGGACTTCGTCTTGGAAATGGGACGGCACTCGGCCACCTCGACGGTGTCACCAAGGCGGGCGGCGTTCTCTTCGTCATGCACGTGCAGAACCGTGCGGCGACGAACGTACTTGCCGTACTTGTCATGCTTCACCAGGTAGTTGATCTCCACCTTGCACGACTTGTCGCGCTTGTCGGAGGTCACCACACCGGTCTTTCGCGGTGAAGCGTCGGGGATCACGATATCTTTCAGATGCGCCACGTCATCAACTCCGAATCATTCCGCCGCAGCGGCCATCTCACGGGCTCGCTTCTCGGTCAACAGTCGGGCGATGGTCTTCTTGGCCTCACCGAACTGCGTGGTTTGCTGAATCTTCTCCGTCACCTGCTGGGAACGAAGATCGAACAGGCGACGGCGCAGTCGACCGACTTCGATGTCGATCTCGTCCGTGCCCAGCTTTCTGATCTCTCGCATGTCCATTGTCGGATCTCCAATCGGTCTCAGACCGAAAGCCTCTTGCCGACGAAACGGCAGCGGATGGGCATCTTGCGGGCGATACGTGCCATCGCCTCGCGGGCCAGATCCTCCGGCACGCCGGAGATTTCGAACAAGACCGTGCCGGCACGCACGCGTGCTGCCCAGTAGTCCACGTCAGCCTTGCCCTTACCCATTCGTGTTTCCAAGGGCTTCTTGGAGATGGGCTTGTCGGGGAAGATGCGAATGGTGACCTTGCCTTCACGACGCAGGAAGTGCTGCGCCGCAATACGGCCGGCTTCGATCTGACGGGCGCTGATCCAATGTGGTTCAAGCGCCTGCAGGCCGTAATCGCCGAAGGCCACGTAGTTCCCGCGCGTTGCGCGTTCGCGAAGGCGACCACGCATCTGCTTGCGGAACTTGACTCGTTTAGGCATACGGGGCATCGATCAGTCTCCTGTCGCGACGCGACTCAACGGCGTCCTCGCGCACGGGCCCGACCACCAGCTGCTCGCGTGGTTGCCGGATCCTCGTCGGCATCGGTGTACATGCCCTTGTAGATCCAGACCTTGACGCCAATGACGCCGTAGGTCGTGTTGCTCTCGACACAGGCGTAGTCAACGTTCGCCTGCAGCGTGGACAGCGGAATCGAACCCTCACGGGTGACGAACTTCCGCGACATTTCGGCGCCGCCCAGACGGCCGGACACCTGAATGCGGATGCCCTTGGCACCTGCCTGCATGGCGGCTTCGCAACGCTGCTTGAGCATGCGGCGGAAGTTGCCACGCTTCTTCATCTGCTCGGCGATCGACTCGCCCACGAGCACGGCACACGTGTCAGGACTGCGAATCTCGAGGATCTGCACGGCAACCTTTCGACCGGTGAGGGCCTGCAGGTCGTTGGTGAGCTTCTCGATCTCCGTGCCCTTGGGACCGATGACCAGGCCCGGACGGGCGGTCTTCACGATCACCGTGAGCTCTTCACGCGTACGCTCGATGTGGATGTCAGCAACGGCCGCGAACGGGGGCGTGCGGTTGAGCCGCTTATCCACGTACTGGCGAATGCGGTAATCCTCGACGAGCAACTCGGCGAAGAGGGCTTTGGGGGCGTACCAGCGAGACTTGTGCGCCTCGGTGACGCCGACACGGAAGCCGAATGGATGGACTTTCTGACCCATAAGTTCAGCCCTTCTCCTCGAGCACCACGTGCAGGTGGCTGCTTGGCTTGCGAATGGGATGCGCGCGACCGCGATCCTTGGGATGGAACCGCTTCATGACCGGGCCTTCATCGACCCACGTGCGTGACACGAACAGCGTGGAGACATCGGCCTCCCGCTCTTCCGCGTTCGCCACGGCGCTCTTGAGGACGGCCTTCAGGTACCAGGCGGCACGCTTCTTCGAGAACTCGAGCTCGTTCAGCGCGTCGTCCACGCGGAGGCCTCGAATGAGGTCCGCCACGAGGCGCGCCTTGCGTGCCGAGATGCGTGCAAACTTGTGTGAAGCTTCAAAGGACATGGTGGATCACCTCGTGGGCATCAGCCCGACTTGAGGCCCTCCTTCTTGTTCGTGTGGCCGCGGAAGGTCCGCGTGATGGAGAACTCGCCGAGCTTGTGCCCGACCATGTCCTCGGTCACGAAGACCTCGGGGAACTGACGACCGTTGTGCACCTGGAACGTATGACCGACGAATTCGGGCACGATCGTGCAGGATCGAGCCCAGGTCTTGATCGGCTTGCGTGAGCCGGCCTCTTCCTGCGCCATCACCTTGCGGTACAGCTTCTCGTCGACGTAGGGGCCCTTCTTGAGTGAGCGTGACATCTGTCAGATCCTTCCCGGTCAGAGCTTCAGTTGGCCGTAGCGCTTGCTGCGGCGACGACGGAGAATGCGGTCGTTGGACCACTTGTTTCGTTGACGCGTACGACCGCCCTTGGACTTGGTGCCCGAGGCACTGGCCGGCTCACGTCCACCCTTGGACTTACCGTCACCACCGCCCAGGGGGTGATCGTTATGGTTCTTGGCCACACCACGCGTCTTGGGACGACGGCCCAGCCAACGGTTGCGACCAGCCTTGCCCAACTTCACCAAACCGTGGTCGGAGTTGCCAATGGCACCGATGGTGGCACGGCAGTCGATGGACACCTGGCGAATCTCGCCCGAAGGCAGCACCAGTGTGGCCCAACGGCCTTCCTTGTTGGTCAGGCGGGCACCGGAACCAGCACTGCGGCAGAGCTTGCCGCCCTTGCCTGGCTCGAACTCAATGTTGTGCACCGTTTGGCCGGTGGGAATGCTGCTCAGCGGCATGCACACACCCGGCACGGGGTCGACGACCTCGTTGGTCGACACGATGGTGGCACCAACCTCGAGGCCCTTGGGGGCGAGGATGTATCGCTTGTCGCCATCCTCGTACTGCAGAAGGGCGATATGGGCACTGCGGTTGGGGTCGTATTCGATCCCGACGACGGTGGCCTTCACATCCAGCTTGGTGCGACGGAAGTCGATGACGCGATACCGACGCTTGTGTCCACCACCGCGACCTTGCACGGTGATCTTGCCTTGATTGTTGCGGCCACCGTTCTTCTTGAGCGGCTTGAGCAACGACTTCTCGGGCGTCTTCTTGGTCACCTCGGCGTGGAGGTTGACCGATGCGCCGCGGCGTCCAGGCGTTGTCGGCTTGTATTGACGAATGGGCATGCCGTGTGTCCTTCAGAACTCAGAAGAGTTCGATTCGATCCTCTGCATGAACCTTGACGATGGCTCGCTTGACGTCGCGGGTCTGCCACGTACCGTTGCGATTGCGACGCATACGGCCCTTGCGGTTCTGAATGGCGACATCAACGACCCGCACGCCGTAGAGCGATTCCACTGCACGACGCACATCAGGCTTGCGTGCACGGGAATCCACCTCGAAGGCGTACCGGTTGAACGCCGAGGAGGCCCAGGCGGTCTTCTCGGTCACGAGCGGCTTGCGAATGACTTCGGTAGCGAGCATCAGGCGACGTCCTTTCCATCGGTGCTGAACGCGCTGCCGTCCAGGAAGGACTCCAGCGTGGCCTTGTCGACCACCAGGTAGCGGTGGTTGAGCAGCTCGAATGCGTTGAGCTGGTCAATCCGAATCGTGCGGACGTTGTCGATGTTGCGAGCACTGAGGGCCGCACCACGCTGGTCCGTCGCAAGGGCGATGAGGCAGGTGCGATCCACGCCACAGGCCTCAAGCACCTTCTTCATGTCCTTCGTGCGCGGGGTGTCGAGATCGAGTGAGTCGATGCACTTCACTTCGCCGTCCACGAGCTTGGCCAGCAACGCATTGCGATTGGCCAGACGTCGCATCTTGCGCGGCATGCGCTGACGCCACTTGCCCGTATCGGCATCCTTGGCGAACGTCACACCACCACCCTTGCGGATGGGCGTGCGGACGGTGCCGGCACGAGCGTTGCCCGTGCCCTTTTGGCGATACAGCTTGCGGGTCGAGCCTTCGACCATGCCGCGGCTCTTGGTACGGGCCGAACCCTGACGCCGGTTGGCGTGGAACATGACGTAGGCCTGCTTGAGCAGTGCGGGGCGAACCTCACCGCCAAGCTGCGCCTCGTCAATGCTGAGGGCATCGACCTTCTTGCCCGAGTTGTCCAGAACTGGGAGTTCAATCATGGGAGTACACCTGATGGGCCACCGCCGACGGGACCCTGCTTTCGCCTGATGTTCCGTTCGCTCGCAGCGAAATTCGGCAACACCTCGACTCGGCGTCGTCTGGTTGTCACGGGGAGCACCCGTGCAGTCATCCGGCCTTTGCGATCCTCGCCTTGGTCTTGTAGAGACGCACGGCACCGCGGACCATCACGATGCCATCTGCGGGACCGGGAACCGGCCCCTTCACGAGAATCAGGTTCTTTTCGGGATCGATGCTGATCACTTCGAGCGACCGAACGGTGACCCGCTCGTGTCCCATGTGGCCAGCCATTCGCTTGCCCTTCTTGATCTTGGGACCGGTACCGAGGTTGGAGCTGTGTCCACCAATCGAACCCGGATGGCGATGCTTGCGCTTCACACCGTGCGAGGCCTCGAGGCCGCGGAAGTTGTGGCGCTTCATGCCGCCCTGGAAGCCCTTGCCCTTGCTGGTGCCGACCACGTCCACAAACTTGGTGTCTTCAAAGACGGAGACATCAAGGCGATCACCGAGTTCGACATCGGCATCGTCAACGCGGAACTCGCGGTGCACACCAAGCGGTGCGCTGTTAGCGCGATGATCATGACCAATCACGGGCATGGTGCTGCGACGAGCCTTGACCTCTTCGAAACCAAGTTGCACGGCGCTGTAGCCGTCGGTGTCTTCAGTCTTGACCTGCGTGACAACACACGGGCCAGCCTGAATCACCGTCACGGGCACGTTCTCGCCCGACTCGGTGAAGAACCGAGTCATGCCGATCTTTCGTCCAATGAGTGCGTTCAACATGGCGGTATCAGGCCTTGATCTTCACGAAGACGCCCGCGGGAACGACGAGGCGGTTGAGCGACTCGACGGTGCGGGCGTTGGGTTCGGAGATGTCGATGATTCGCTTGTGCGTACGAATCTCGAACTGCTCACGCGACTTCTTGTTGACGAACGTGGAGCGGTTCACGGTGTAGATCTCTCTACGCGTGGGCAGCGGCACGGGGCCGGCGACCTTCGCACCGGTGCGCTTGGCGTGATCGACGATTTCCTTCGCCGACGCATCCAGCGCCTGGTGGTCATAGGCTTCCATTCGGATACGAATCTTCATCGTGCTTCGAACTCTCTTGCCGGCCGCATGCAGCCCCTCACGTGGGGCGTTCGCGAACCATCTCCTCGACATGCCAAGCCCTGTCACAAAACAGGGCGCGAACCGGGGATTCTAGTCACCCCAACGCAAGTGTCAACCGCACCAAGGGGGTTTCTCACCCAAGGAAGACAGGTTTCGGTAAGCTTCGGAGATGCGCTGTCTTTGCCCGATTCTCGCCGCGGCCGTGGTGACCTGGCCCGCCGTGGCACAGATCGATCCCACGCACAACGCCCCGATGACCGTCCCCACCCCTGCTCCCGGGCTGGAATGGGTGCTTCTGGACCCCTTGGGCGTGTGGTTCCAAGTGCCTGCAGGCACCCGGCTCATGCATCGGCCCACCTCCAATCAGCCGCATCTACTGCTGCGTGACGGCGACGACTCGCCAGCGTGGAGCCTGCGGGCAGAAGCGGTGCCACCTCCAGCGGGTGCCACGGGCCCAGCCATGGCCGTGCTGCACGGTAATGCGGTCCTGGCGAAAGCAGATCCCCAGTCCGTATTGCATGAGGGCACACTCAAGGTGGGCGACCGCCATGCCCATACCGCCTGGGTCCGAGAAGAAGACGCCTCCGGGACTTCTGTCGCCTATGGATGGCTAGCCCTCCCACGCAGCGACGGCCAGGTGATGCTCCTGACGGCCATCACCACACCGGCGATGCTCCCGCAGGCTCGGCCCGAGATCGAACGGATCTTTGCATCGGTGCGTCCGGTGGACACATCAGAATCGCAACTACTTGGCAGCATTGGTCTTGCGAAGTCTGAAAGCCTGCTCAAGGACGGCCTTGAAGATAAACTCCGCCGCCTCGATGGCCTTCGCCGGGTGTTTCGCATCTGGCAGCCCGACCCGCGCGGGGGTGGACGCGAGCTCGCCTACGGGGTGCTGGAGGCCGCCATCGGCACGGCCAGTGCCATTCGGCCTGACCTCACCGCCGCCACCATCGGTGATGATCAACACGAGGGTCTGATCGTCACCGTGCATCTGCGCTATGCCGTCGACCCGGCCGCCGATCGATACCTCGATCAGGTCATGCGCATGTGGCTGGCGTTCGATGGGTCGAGCGAACAGTGGTACCTCAATGCCACCCGCAAGCAGCATGGCCGCCAGGCCGCCGAAACAGAACTGGGTATTCGGGAAGCCGCGTCGGCGGGTGCGCCCCGCCCCACCCTGACTGTGATTCGCCAAAGCAGCACGGGCGAACGGTCCCCCTTCGAGAATCCGGTGCACGAAGGATGGTTGCCCAGACCGCTGGAGTGGCTCCTGATGGACATCATCGATCCCGCCGAGTCCACCGAATACGTCTGGGCGGCGTGGGATCCAGCCAGCGGCGTGCCCCGAGTGCTGATGCGACGAGATCAGTGGTCCCCCGTGCCCGATGGCACGTGGATCGTGCGCACCTGGCAAGGCATGGATGCGCTGCCGTCGATCGCGCGTGTCACTCGCAATGGCGCGGTGTTCATCGATCGTCCCGACGGCACGCGGATTGAAGTCGTCGATGATCAACGGATCGCCGACCTCTGGCAGTCCGCTGGACTCAAGCTCAACTGAGCGTCCTCAGGTGACGGGGCCAAAGGCCTCGATGCATGCGCTGATGAATGCCCTCCGGGCCGATTCGGGCAATGCCAACAAGGGATAGTCACGGCGATCCAGCACGGCCAGCTGCTGCTGGATGTCCTCGATCTGGACATCGATGTCCACGGGTGCTCGTTGCTGGCGCAATGCTGTCAACGCCGCAAAGGCGTCTCGACGCTCGGCACTGCCTCGTGGAGCCGCATCGATGCGATCGAGCAACGCCTGCTTGGCCGCTGGATCAGTCGTGGCATGCGTGGCGGCACGGTGTCGTGCGTGGACTTCGGCCAACGTCGTCATCGCGGCGCTTCGGGCTGCCGCATCCGGGTACACGTCGGCGGTGACCATGGCCCTTGGCGGTGGTGTTTGTCCCCGCCAGGTGGTCAACCACAGATCGGTGACCTTGTCGTAGTGCGATCCCCCGGTGCCGTGCACGAACAGATCGCACACAAACAGTCGCATGATGGCCGTCGTCAGCACGGCTCGGGGCGCGAGGGCTTGGGGCGTGTGCAGGTCATCAGCGGTAGCGATGCGTCGGCCGCCGTCAGCGTGCACCCACATGGGCAGTTCGCCGTCGGCCGGACGTCGCACACCACTGCCGGGCACGGCATCCACCGCGTGTTGCAGCGCCGCTGTGCACGCGGCGGCATCGGCTCGCATGCGATCAAGCAACGACACCGCACCGGGCGTGCCGAGCAGGCTGCTTGATCGAATCACGGTCGGCGCGATGCCCAAGGCATCGAACTGGTGTTGCATGCAATCGGCGTCGTTCTTGTCATCAAGACGCGACCGATGCTCGACCGCCCATCGCCCTTCACTGTGCACAGGCACGTCGACGGTGGCCGGCAGGCCGTCCACGGTGTCGAGCAGCAGATGGACGCCCACACCGCCAGCACGATGGGCCAAGGCGGCCACGGCCATGTCCTTGGCAAGAATGCCGCCATGCTGCAAGCCCGGCTGATGCCCGGCGGCGATCACTGGTCGATCTGTGGGAAGGCCAAGATGGCGCCGTGTCGCCGCGTCAGCACCGACCGTGATGTCTCGATCGAGACCCCGATGCGTGATCACGATGTCGTACACATGCACGATGCCGGCATCGGCAAACGATGTGCCCAGCGAGCGCAGGCATGATCGAGTGTGGCGTCATACACGCGGCGGCGGTTGTCGGCGTCGTCAAGCGGGCCACCGAACGATCGCGACGGGTCGTTGTAGATCAACCGCACCGGCACTTCCTTGATGCGCAGACCGTATGCAACTGCCTGCACCCAGAACTGCATGGGGAAGTCGTAGCCATCCACATCCAGCGGCAGGTTGGAACACGACAGCGTGCGGTACGCCTTGAAGCCACAGAAGGCGTCGGTCAGCTGCAGATCGAGCCGGGCATTGAGCACCTGCGTGATCGAATGATTGATGGAGCGACGATCCGCCGGCACCGACCCCTGCGTGCCCAGATCAGCCATGTAGCGGCTGCCAGAGATCACGTCGGCGTCGTTTCTCGCGATCGCCTCGTGGAACATCGGCAGGGCCGCGGGCTCATGCTGAAAATCGCAGTCCATCGTAATGAGCCAGTCGTAGCCATCGAATGCGGCGCGACGGAGCAGTTCCTGCATGGCTCGGCCATAACCGCGATTGCGGGCGTGCCGAATGACCTCGACATCCTGCTTGGCCAACTCCATCGGTGTGTCGTCGGTGGATCCGTCATCGATCACGAGCACATCGGTGGTCCATTGCCGGACGGCCTGCAGCACGCCTTCGACGTGCCGTGCTTCGTTGTAGACCGGAATGCCGACGAGGGTGCGGATCATGGCCCACCAGTGTAGTCAGGCCTCGTCTCGCGGACGCACATACAGACGATGCCCCAGGCCACGAATGATGTCGGTCATGCCCGCTTCGCGACCGTCGCACGCATCGACTGCCATGCGGGTGTGCGCTTCAAGCGCATCGATGCGCGCCACGAGCACGGCCTCGGGTGTCATGGCCGGACGGGCCGCGCCATGCTCGGCGCTGCCGTGGTGCGACAGCACGATGTTCTGCAGCGCCGTGAGCGTGTGCTCAGGCACACTCGGGGCGCCATTGAGTTCGGCCTCGGCAGCTTTGGCTTCCACCATGGCGGCGCCATCGACGATGTGCCCGATCAGATTGCCTCGCACCGTGTAGCCGAATCTATCTGTCCATTGCAGCTCGGTCGTCTTGGCCAGATCGTGAAAGAGCACGCCCAATAACACGAGATCGCGGTCAAGTGCAATGCCGGCATGGGCATACAGGCCCACCGTGGCATCGGCGATCCGCAGCATCTGGTTGGTGTGCTCAAGTAGCCCACCGATGAAGGCATGGTGCATGCTCATGGCAGCTGGGGCAGACTTGAATGCATTGACGAGAGGCTCGTCGTCAAGCACCGCCTCGGCCAGCCCACGCAACGATGCATCACCGATGGTGCGCAGCACCGCGACGACCTCGCCGAACATCTCTTCGATGTCACGACTAGACACGGGCATGAGTGACGACAGCAACGCAGGCGTGGCGTCAAGCGGCGTGAGGTCGTGGATGTTGATCTGGTTCTTCCCTTGGAACCGCACCACCTCTCCGTTCACTTCGACCACGCTGGCTCGTTCGAGCGTTGACAGCGTGCCGGGGTCAAACGTCCATCGGCGGCCAGCCACCTCGCCTGTGGCATCGCGAAGCATGCACCGCAGGTAGGGATCGCCGTTGCCCTTGGTGCCTGCCTGCGGGTTGATGAGCAGATAGACCCCGCCTTCCAGCGTGGTTCCGGGCTCCAACATGTTGATCGTGTTCGTCACTGCAGTGCTTTCAAGACATGTGGCACCTGATCCGCCAACTCGCTGGCCAACATGCCGCACGGCCCATTGTCGCGTGCATGACGCTCGCCCGCCAGTGCATGCAGCCAAACTGCAGTCTTCGACGCTTCAAAAAGGTCGTCCAGGCCAGCCTTGGCTCGCAGTGCGATCACCGCAGCTAAGATGCCTGCGAGCACGTCCCCGCTGCCGGGCACAGCCAACTCCGGACCGCCGCGATCGCACACCCATGGCTGTCGATCCGGTGCCGCCACCACCGTGCCATACCCTTTGAGCACCACGACCGCGTGCGTACTCTGAGCCAGCGCCACTGCTGCAGCCAATCGTGACCGTGACGAATCGCCCGCCGACGGCAGAGCAAGTCGCACTGCCAGCCGTGCGTATTCGCCTGGGTGCGGCGTGAGCACCACCGCTCGGGACGCGGGCCATTGCCATGTGCAACTGGCTGCCAGCGCGTTGAGCGCATCTGCATCCACCACGGTTGGTGGGCCGGCGTTGGCCAGCACGCCTTCCACAAGAGCACCTTCGTCGTCACCGGTCCCCAAGCCCGGCCCGATCACCATGGCATCGCACGTGGCTGCTGCAAGGCGGTCTCTCGCTTCGATGATGTCGTCAGGCCGCGGCACGAATGTCGCTTCACACAACTGCATGAGCGCGTCCACCGCCAAGGGGCCGGGCAGATGCATGTGCGCACCGCCGCACCCTGTACGCAATGCTGCACGCGCCGCAAGCACAGGTGCACCGAGCATCACTGCATCGGTGGAGTGGCAGCCCCCCACGATGGCCATCGTGCCGAAGTCACCCTTGTGTCCCGCGGCTGGACGAGGAGGCAGACCCTCGACCGGTGCTGTCACGGGCCGGGCTCCACCACGTCGATGTCCACATTGCCAAGCAGACCCAGCAAGCCCACGAGCTCACCCTGCCCGTCGCCATCAGCCAGCGCAGACGTGCTCACGAGCACGTGCCCCGGCGAGTAGGCCATCGGCAAGGTGGCGTCGAGGTCGACCCATCGGCCATCAAGCATCGCCTGTGTCCACATGTGCCAACCAAATGCATTGGCCCAGTCGATCCACACAAGGCCTGTGGCCACTCGGGATGGAATGCCGTCGGCTCGCAGCATGGCTGCCAACAAGACGGCGTGTTCGCTGCAGTCGCCTTCACGACTCCGTGCTGTCTCGGATGCCGATGCGAACGCCGTGGACAATCCCTTGGACCGCACCCACCGTCGCACGAAGTCTCGCATGGCTTCAGCGCGACGAGGCCAGTTGGCATCCCGCTCCGGCACGGCCTTGTGCACCAGCGCCAAGACATCCGGGTGGGCCGAATCAATGAGCGTGGACGACGTGCGGTAGTCCGGATCATCCACATCGCCCCCCTTCACCGGCAGCGGCGCAGAGGGATCCACGAGCACCGTGATGCGACCAGGGCCGCGACCGGCAATGGACTGGGCGCCGCTGGATGCCAGATCGATGTCGTCGCCATTCTTCGTGGTCAGTTGCAGCAACAGTTGGTCGCGCTGATGCACACGACTGAGGGCTGTGATCGGTTCCACGAAGAGTGAGGTGAACAGTTCCGGCGCGTCACCGGCAAGGGACGTGACCTGCGGTCCGGCAAGGACGTACCGAAGTTCACCGAAGGGCAGGTGCATCGCTCCGGCCACTGGACGCCAATCTGTGGACAACGTCGCTTCGCTTTCAAACGGCAGGCCTTGCGTCTTGGTCGACCATCGCGTGCACTTCACATCGCGACCCTGCCAATGCACCGTAGTGTCGCCGATGCGTTCCATCGACTGTTGCACCACATCCACTCCCAGCTCGGGCGCGATCGTCGTGTACGTGATGGTGGTGGCACCAGCGTCACCGCGCTGGGCGATCAGCTGCCGGGCCGCTTGTGGCGTGAGCCATGGTGTCGTGGGCAATGGCACGCGAATCGTGTTGGTCGTGCCACCTTGAGCGGCTGTGATCTCGATGGCGTCCTTGGTAAAGCGCCATGTCGTCTCATTGGGTGCGCCGCTGAGCACCTGTCGCGTGCGAATCTCGATCGGACGACCTTGTGGATCCGTCACCCACGTGGTGGCCGCCTCGATCTCCACCTGTTGGCCACCTCGATTGATGCGGAGGAATTCGGTGGTGGTCCAGATCAACCTGTCATCCGTCGTTTCTTCCACATCGGACCGCCACCCTGCCGGGACGTCGCCGAGTGTGAGTGCGTACCACCGCGCCTCCTGGCCCAGGGCAACTGCGGCCAGCGCGAGCACGAGCCCAATGCTGAACAGGCGAATCGCCATCACGCACCACCTTCAGGACGAAGCAGCGGGAACAGGATCACGTCGCGAATGCTGGTGCAGCCGGTGAGCAGCATGATCATGCGATCAATGCCGATACCGAGCCCACCAGCGGGCGGCATGCCCACCATGAGTGCTTCGAGGAAGTCAGAATCCATGCTGCGGAATGCCGCTGCCTCGTCATCCATGCCGCCCATCTGGCTGGTGAAGTACGCCCGCTGCACATCGGGATCGTTCAGTTCCGTGTACGCATTGCACAACTCCATACCGGCGATGAACAACTCGCTGCGCCACGCCAAGGTGGAATCATCTTCCCGGGGGCGTGCCAGCGGTGATGTTGCGGAGGGGAAGTCCACGACGAACGTGGGCGTTTCCGGATCAATCTTGGCCTCGGCGGCTTCGAAGAGGTCGTCCACGAGCAACCAGTGGTCTCTCGTGTCAGCGTTCTCGATGCCCTTGGCCTGGGCAGCCTGCCGCACCGCTGCTTCATCCCGCATGTCGATGCCGTGCGCCTGTTCAAAGAGATCGGCATAGGTGACATGCGCGAAGGGCTTGGCGTAGTCGATTGTGAACTCGCCCCACTCGATGGTGGTCGTGCCGATCACCGTGTCCGCCAGATGACGGAACAGCGATTCGGTGAGTTCGAGCATGGAGGCGCGATCGCCAAATGCTTCGTACACCTCCATCATCGTGAACTCGGGATTGTGCCGACGGCTGATGCCCTCGTTGCGGAAGTTGCGGTTGATCTCGTACACCTTCGGCATGCCGCCCACGAGCAGACGCTTCAGATACAGCTCCGGAGCGATGCGCATGTACAACTCGATGTCGAGCGTGTTGTGATGCGTCACGAATGGACGTGCGGCAGCACCACCGGCGACCGGGTGCATCATCGGCGTCTCGACTTCGAGGAAGTTCCGATTCTGCATGAACGTGCGTGTTGCAGTGACGAGCGTCGAACGGGCAACGAACGTGCGCATGGTGTCGGGATTGGTGTACATGTCCACGTACCGACGCCGAGCTCGCGCTTCGGGATCGGTAAGGCCGTGGAACTTTTCTGGCGGTGGCGCCAGCGACTTGCAGTGCACCTCGAATGACTCAGCCCACACGCAGATCTCGCCGCGCTTGGTCATGCCCACCGGACCTTCAGCCACAACGATGTCGCCGTAGTCCACCTTGCTGGCAAGTTTGAACTGCTCCACGGGCAGGTCGGCCTTGGACACTGACACCTGCAGATCGCCGGTGCTGTCTCGCAACGACATGAACGTGAGCTTGCCCATGGCACGGTGCTGCATCACACGACCGGCCACGCGAGTACGTGGACGAGGATCTTCAGCCGGCGGGTCCTCAGCCGACATGGCATCCGCTGCAGCGTGATCGAACATCGATCTGGCATCGGCCAGCGACACGAGATCGTCGACTCGGTTGCCATAGGGCTGCAGGCCAAGATCCTCCCGCCACCGCTTGAGCTTGGCTCGGCGATTGGCGACCAGTTCGGAGTCGGACGGCATGGGCTTTGAAGCCGCGGCGGTGTCGGCCTGCGATGGAGAGTCGGACATCCTCATACGATACCCGTGCCATGGATTCGACCGCACCTCACGGCACGATCATCATCACTGGCTCCAGCAGCGGCATCGGCCACGCCTTGGCCCACCGCCTGGCGCCATCGGCCCGTCTTGTGCTGACCGCTCGCCGGGAAGACCAGTTGCAGGCACTGTGCGACACGCTGCCGGGCGACCATGCCACCGTGGCCGGCGACATCGCCGATCCAGCCGTGAGCATGAAGTGTGTCGATGCCGCAGGTGATGCACTCCGTGGCGTGATCGCCAACGCCGGCACCATGCCGATCGCGCCGGCGCAGACGGCTGCGCTGGAGCATTGGCACGACACAGTCCGCGTGAATCTCGAAGGCACGCTGAACATTGTGCATGGCGCGTTGACTGCGATGCCCGATGGCGGAGATGTGGTGTTGATGTCGTCCGTTGCCGGGCGAGGGGCCTTCCCTGCTGCCAGTGTGTACGGCGCCACCAAGGCGGCGATCAACAGCTTCGCCGAAGCGCTTCGCGCCGAAACGGCCGCGGCCATGAAGCATGGTGGGCCGGCCATTCGCGTCATCACCGTTCTGCCCGGCGCCGTGGATACCGAACTCCCCGCATCCATCCGCGACGACGCCACCCGTGCAGGCACCGAGGCGTACTACGAGGGCATGACCCATGTTCTCAGTGCCGACGATGTTGCCGACGCGGTCGCCTGGGCCATGCACCGCCCGGCACATGTCTCCATCAATGAACTGGTGATTCGCCCTACGGGCATGGTTCGATAGGCTGCGCTCGTGGACGCGATGATCTGGATGTTGTGGATACTCGGGGCCTACCTGCTGGGCAGCGTGCCCTTTGGCCTGTTGATCGGCAAGGTCCATGGTGTCGACATCCGCGAGCACGGTTCGGGCAACATCGGTGCGACGAACCTCGGTCGCACCTGTGGTAAACGAGCGAGCGTGATCTGCTTCGTACTCGATCTGGGCAAGGGCCTCGTGCCCACGCTGGGCTTTGCATGGTGCGGTGGATTCCTCGGCACATCGATGGCGATGATCGAGCCGAGCACATCGTGGATGTGGCTGGCCGTGGGCGTCGCCGCATTGCTGGGCCATGTCTTTCCGGTGTATCTCCGGTTCAAGGGCGGCAAGGGCGTGGCCACTGCATTTGGCGTGCTGCTGGGCGTGTGGCCCACGCTGGGTGTGCCGGCGTTGATCGCCTTTGGTGTGTGGCTGGCGGTGATGGCCGTGGCACGCACGGTTTCACTGGCGAGCATGACCGCCGCGTGCATGGTGCCCGTCGCCACCGCCATCGGGCTGTGGATGCGTGTCGACCTGTCCGACGAGGGCATGCTGTCACGGTGCGCCCCGCCCATGACGATCACGCTGCTCGTCGCCGCCCTCGTACTGGTGCGGCACCGCAGCAACATCGCGCGCTTGCTCAAGGGCGATGAACATCGCGTGGGCCCGTCAGGCTGACACTGCCCAAGCAACCGCCACACTCGTCGCACCGAGGAAGTCGACCCAATCTCGCACCGCCGCCGGCCGCGTGTACATGAGCACCATGCTCGCGACACATGGGATGACCCCCACGGCAAGCGCCGGCATGCCGACCATCGGCACCGCGGTGACGGCGATACCGACAGCGACACAATCCAGAAACAGTGCGCATCGCCATGCTGTCGTGGGCGAGAAGACATTGGCGATTGTCCGCGTGCCGACGCGGGCGTCCGAAACGGCATCTTCAATGTCGCAGCGCATGGCGTCGGCCATGACTCGAAAGAAGACGACCGCTCCAGCGATGGCGAGCAGGCGAAGTGGAACATCAACCGCAACGTGAACCAACGCCAATGCGAACACGGTGATACTCGCTGCGATCGCCAATGTCTTGAGCCACAGCCTATCCTTGATGCGTCGCCCCGGAGGCGCCCACCGCGCGTAGATCAACACACCGATCACCGACAACGGCACCAATGATGCCCACCCGCCCCATGGCAAGGCCAGCATGAACGCCCCGCCCAGTGCGAGCACGGCCAGCACACGGGCTGGTGTGTCGAATCGCCACAGAAAGCGCACGCGATCTGGTGTGGATCGCATGTCCCCGCGATCAGGCGGGCCAGGCGTGGGGCCGATGCGGTCTACGAGATACGTGCCCCATCCTGTGAGCGTTGCCACTGCGACGGCCAGCCACGGCACGGATGTGCCGCTGAGCACGGCGACCGCGACCACCTGCGCCCCCACGTAGAGCGCTGCAAACACGGCCATGTGGCGAAGCGGGGCGAGCATGTGTCCAGTATGGAGCGGTGGCGGGTACAATGCCGCCTTGGATACCTACCGATCACCGCTGGAAACCCGGTATGCCTCCGCCGCCATGCAGTCGCTGTGGTCCGATCAGCGACGAATCGGAACGTGGCGTCGTCTGTGGCTGGCGTTGGCCAGAGCACAACAGCAGCTGGACCTTCCCATCACCGATGCACAGATCGAGGCGCTCGAATCGCACCTCGACGACATCGATTTCGACGCCGCCAAGGTGCATGAAAAGCGACTTCGCCATGACGTGATGGCACATGTCCACGCACTCGCAGACCTGGCGCCCGAAGCCGCACCGATCATCCATCTGGGGGCGACGAGCCAGTTCGTCAACTGCAACACCGAGCTCATCCTGTTGCGTGATGCGATGGAGATGATCGCAGCAAAGACGGCCGCGGTGATTTCGGCCCTAGGCACGTTTGCCCACCAGTGGCGCGACTTGCCCACGCTGGGATTCACGCACTACCAACCCGCCCAGCCCGTGACCGTGGGCAAGCGGGCCACGTTGTGGGCCCAAGACCTGTGGCTGAGCCTTGAACAACTCGAACGCCAACGCGAAGTGCTTCGCTTTCGCGGCATTCGCGGTGCCACCGGCACGCAGGCGTCGTTCATGGCCTTGTTCGACAACGACGCCGAGAAGGTCGCTGAACTGGATCGGCTCGTGACCGAGTTCATGGGCTGGCCCGCCGAAGAACGATTCCCGGTCACCGGGCAAACGTACCCCCGCGTGCTTGACGCCCAGATCCTTGCACCACTGGCAAGCATCGCCGCGGCGATTCACAAGTGCGCCACGGACATCCGGTTGCTTTCAAATCTCCGCGAGATCGAAGAGCCGTTCGAATCCACGCAGATCGGGTCGTCCGCCATGGCGTACAAACGCAATCCGATGCGATGTGAACGTGCCTGCGGCATGACACGCTTCGTGATGAACCTGCTGCCCAATGCCCTGCAGACGGCCGCCGTGCAGTGGATGGAACGAACACTTGATGACTCCGCCAATCGAAGGCTCGTCCTGCCCGAGGCGTTCCTTGCCCTCGATGGCGTGCTCGACATCATGCGAAACGTGTGCGAAGGGCTGATCGTGAACGAAGCCGTGGTGAAGGCCCGGCTCGATGCCGAGCTGCCCTTCATGGCGACCGAAGACATGCTCATGGAAGCTGTCCGCAACGGCGCCGATCGCCAGGACGCTCACGAAGTAATTCGCACGCACTCCATGGCTGCAGCAGCCTCGGTGAAGTCCGGCGGCCCCAATGATCTGCTGGCTCGGCTGCAAGATGAGGCCGACTTCAAGGGCATCGATCTGAGCGGCCTGCTCGAGGCCAGCCGCTACGTGGGCCGAGCCCCGGAGCAGGTGGACACCTTCCTCGATCAGGTCGTCGAGCCCGTCCGCAGCCGCTACGCCCAGGCCATCGGCAAGGCCGCCCAACTGCGGGTCTGACCCCGGCGGGGTCTGACCCCCCTGCCACGAAAGCCTGTTTTTCGCCCCTGAACAGCCATGGCACCGTTGCGCCTAACTCGTTCAAATGCCCTGAATTACCGGACAGCAGCGCGATTCCACCCTGCCGTAGGCCTTTTTTTACGGCGTTTTTGGGCCAGAAACAGCCCCATACGCCGATACTGAAAATGTCCGGGTCCGAAAATGGGCCCCTAATTCCGACTGGAGATCAGGCACATGGAGTCATACGAACAACTCAAGGCGCTGGTCGCCTCTTGTGAAGACGACGTCGCCAAGTGTGCTGGTGGCAACAAGGCCGCTGGTACCCGGGTCCGAAAGTGCATGCAGGACATTAAGAATGCTGCACAAGAAGTACGCAAGGCCGTTCTGGCCACGCGTGACGGCTGACGCCACATTTATACCATCGACAACGCCTGCGATCGACACGACGATCGCAGGCGTTGTTGCGCCATGAGCCTGCAGGCCCCCCCTCCCATGCCTGATCCTCTGTACGACTACACATCGCTGGACCTGAACTCCACGCAATTCGACGCCGAAGCCCTCAATGAGTGGCTTCCGCAATCGGGGCACATGCGTCAACTCGATCGCATCGTCATGATTGACGACACGATCACGTTCGCCGTGGGCATCAAAGATGTCCGTGACGACGAATTCTGGGTGCCCGGGCACATTCCAGGACGCCCCTTGCTACCGGGTGTGATCATGATCGAGGCCGCGGCGCAAATTGCCAGCGTGCTGTATCAGTTCAAGCTCGTCTCCGAGGGCCGTGAGAACGAAGGCTTCCTCGGATTCACGCGGGTGGACGACTGCACGTTTCGGGGCCAGGTCGTCCCAGGTGATCAACTCGTGCTGGTGTGTGAGAGGGTGAAGTTCCAGCGGCGCCGCTTCTCATGCCGAGCTCAAGGATGGCTCAACGACGGCATGGTGTTCGAGGTCAAATGCACAGGCATGCGCATCTGATGCAGCGGTTCACCAGCAGAACTGCTGCGACGTTCCCGGTCTGAGATTGACGGACGCACTCGACCCCATCCATGTGCCGTTGAACACGGTGCCCACACACGGTAGATGCACCCATCCACCTCCGAAACAGTCCGGCGTCACCGCCCACATTCCGGGCCATCCCCAACCGTAGCCACCGTACCAATCCCACATTCGCATCGGATCGATCGATCGCTGCACGTACACCCCACGGTGGCGGCCAGCTGCATCTTGCGCATGTTCACGCTGTGCGAACTGCTGCAATGCCGAGGCACCATCTGCCGGAACTGTTTTGGCAGTCGGAGGCGGTGGCATGTCGATGACAACATCAGCGGCGGCTGTCGCCGTGAGTCCCAGCACACCGAACATCATGCTGCGCCACTTCACCATGCAGCCACTGTAGCCCGACAGACCCATGGCAGCGATACGAAACACATCGATCCTCACCTTCGCCCCCATTCTGGTGCCCAAGGTGTGGGGTGGACACCGCCTCGCAGCGTGGGGCAAGTCTTTGCCTGCGGACGAGCCAACAGGTGAATCGTGGGAGTTGGCAGACATGCCCGGCGACGGCCCCACGTCGGTGGTCGATGCCGGGCCGCTCTCGGGCCGCTCCCTGCGATCGCTTCTGGAAGAGGATGCCGCCGCCATCATGGGCGATCTGCCGCTCAATGCGCAGGGCCGGTTTCCGTTGCTCATCAAGTTTCTCGACGCCCGCGACAACCTCAGTGTGCAGGTGCATCCAGACGAAGCCTGGGTCGCGAGTCACCGCGGTGACCACCTGAAGTCGGAGGCGTGGCTTGTCCTGGACGCCGATGAAGGCGCGCAGATTCATGCGGGTTTACAACCCGGCGTGACCACCGCTCAACTCGCCCGCGCGGTGAATAACGGCACGGCGGAGCGTCTGATGCAGTCGACACCGGCTCGCCCGGGCGACTGCCACACGCTTGTCAGTGGCACGTGCCATGCCTTGGGTGCGGGCACGCTGGTCGCGGAAGTGCAGACCACAAGCGACACCACGTTTCGGCTGTACGACTGGGGTCGAACCCATCGCACCATGCACATCGCCGAGGCGCTCGCCTGTATCGACCCCGCTGCTCGACCGCCGTGTGTGCCACCTGCCCCTATTCCCGAGGCTGGTGTCTCGCACACCACCTTGTCACAGACGCCGTGGTTCACCATGACACGCATCGCATCCGCAGGCGCGCCATGGCAACGGCCCAAACTCGCATCACCAACCGTGCTGATGTGCATTCAAGGCCAGGCGTGTGTCGGCGACACCACACTTGGCCGCGGCCGCACCGGCCTGATTCCGGCGTGCGCTGGTCCCCTGGAAGTGTGCATGACGCCCGGCACCGTGCTGGTGCGAGCTGAGCCAGGCACAGGTGTCTGACACCGGTGCTCAGTAGGCCTTGGCCCACACCACACGCTTGGCACTGGGCTTCCCGGTAAACGGACACGTGCCGGGCTCGTCATCACCGAAGGGAATGCACCGCACGGTGACACCCAGTTCGTCGCTGATCTTCGCCTCGACGTCTTCATCACCGCAGAAGTGTGTCCACGCGAAGCCACCGTGCGGCGGCGTAGGCTCACCGGCCGGTGCCGTGAAGAATTCGCGAAACTCGCCCTCGTCATCGATGGTTCGCGAGTTCGCCTCACGGAACGCCACGGCACGGTCGTACAGGCCCTGCTGAATCTCATCGAGCGTGCTGGTGACGGTGTCGAGGAACTCCGTGCGGGGCACACCAGCCTTTTCATTGGCGGGCTTGTCGCGACGCGCCATGAACACACTGTCTGCTTCCATGTCCCTCGGCCCGATCTCGATACGAATCGGCACACCACGCCGCACCCACTGCCAGTTCTTTTCGCCACCACGAATGTCCCGGCTGTCCACTTCGACTTCGAGATGCCGCCCGTGATACGGAATCACACGCAGATCATCTGCGAGCTTGCGGCAGTAGTTGTGAATCAGCTCGGGCTGCTCGCTGCGACCGGTGATGGGCAGAATCACGATGTGCGCCGGGGCCAGTCGCGGCGGACAGATGATGCCGTTGTCGTCGCCGTGCGACATGATCATCGCACCGATGAGCCGTGTGCTCACGCCCCAACTGGTTGTCCAACAGTGTTCCAACTTGCCAGCTTCGCTTTGATAGGTGATGTCCTGCGCGGTAGCGAAGTTCTGGCCCAAGAAGTGACTTGTCCCGGCCTGCAGTGCCTTCTTGTCCTGCATCATCGCTTCGATGCAGAGCGTTTCCACCGCACCGGGGAACCGCTCGCCGGCGGTCTTGGACCCGGTCAGTACGGGCATCGCCATGTACTGCTCGGCGAACTCTTGATACACGCCCAACATTCGATGGGTGTGTTCCATCGCCTCGTCGGCCGTCGCATGCGCCGTGTGGCCTTCTTGCCACAGGAACTCCGCGGTCCGGAGAAACAGCCGCGTACGCATTTCCCAACGCACCACGTTGGCCCACTGATTGATGAGCAGTGGGAGATCGCGATATGACTCCACCCAGCGGCTGAACGCATCACCGATAATCGTCTCACTGGTCGGGCGCACGATGAGTGGTTCTTCCAACTCGCCCGCGGGAACCAGGCCACCGTCCGGGCCTGCCTCAAGCCGATGGTGGGTGACGACGGCGCATTCCTTGGCGAAGCCATCCACGTGTTCGGCTTCCTTTTCAAGGAACCTCTTGGGGATGAACAGCGGGAAGTAGGCATTCCGGTGCCCAGTGGCCTTGAACATGCCGTCGAGCACGCGCTGCATGTTCTCCCAGAGCGAGCACCCCCATGGCTTAATGACCATGCAGCCACGCACGGGTGACGTCTCCGCCAGGTCGGCCCGGCGGACGACCTGCTGATACCACTCCGGGTAGTTCTCGGCGCGGGTAGGTGTGATGGCGGTCTTGGGTTTGGCCATGGTGGGCGGATTGTAGATCGACCGGTCCGTGGCTGCCGTGGCCACAGCGATACGATGCGGCCCCCATGGCCAGTCAAGTCAATGCACTTCTGAGTGACATCAAGATCGCCCACAGCGTGTTCGCCCTGCCCTTCGCGGCATTGGGTGCGGGGTTAGCCGCATGGGGCATGCCTGATCAGTCCATGCCGACCAACACGCTGATCCTGCCCTTGGGCCTAGTCCTCGTGGCAATGTTGAGCGCCCGCACGGCGGCGATGCTGGCCAACCGGCTGTTCGATCGACACATCGATGCTCGCAACCCCCGCACGGCACGCCGACCGTTGGCGGCCGGCACCGCGTCGGTCGGCACGTACGTGACAGGCCTGACACTGGCGAGCGTGGTGTTCCTCGCCGCCTGCCTTGGATTCTGGGTGTGGCGCGACAACCCATGGCCCATACTGCTGGGCGGACCGGTGCTGGCTTGGATCTGCGCCTACGGCATGTTCAAGCGATTCACTTGGGCGTGCCATCTGTGGCTTGGCGCGTCATTGGCGCTGAGCGTGCCGGCCGCGGCAGTGGCGATCGACCCAGACGCGATCGTGCACGTGATAGCCATCTGGACACTCGCCGCCATGGTGGCCTGCTGGGTGGCGGGGTTCGACGTGATCTACGCGCTGCAGGATGTGGAGACGGATGTCGCCGATGGCCTGCATTCCATGCCGTCACGACTGGGCGTACCTGGTGCGATGTGGTGTAGCCGTGTGCTGCACGTGGCGGTCGCGGCCTTGTTGGTGCTCACGTGGTGGCTCGAGCCACGTTTGGGCGGTCTGTTTCTCGCTGCGTGCATCATCGCCACGGTGTTGTTGGCCGTGGAGCACGCCACGGTGCACCGCTGGGGTACGAGCAAGATGGCCTTGACATTCTTCACGCTCAACGGCGTGGTGAGCTGCATCATCGGCGGCGCGGGAGTGTGGGACCTGCTGTTGTAAAGGTGTCATACACCTTTTCGCGCACAGCCGGGCAGTTGCCATCCATCACGTACCGGCCGGGTAAGCGAGTCATTGCCCACCTGAGCATCATCGCCCACGAAGAACTCACGCTGCGGATCCCAGTGCAGGGTCTTGCCCGTTTCGTAGCCGATCACCGCCAACTGGTTCACACTGGCCGTGCGATGACCAACCTCTTCGTGGCAGATGGGCTTGGCCTTGTCTTCACCACGCAGGCACTTGATCCAGTTGTCCAAGTGATTGGCATGCCGAGGCAACGTCACCTCGTCTGCGCCTCGCGGGTCCTTGAGGATGGCCTCGTCGCTGGCTTCCAGAGCGCCTCGGTCCACCCAGATCCACCCATCGGTGCCGTAGAACGCCGTGCCACTTCGGCCGCCATGGCTCACCTGCACCCCGTCGGCGTACTCGAGCACCAGACCCCGCTTGGGCATGGTGCCATCCGCCGCACGGGCCGGGGGGATGACCTTCACCGGGCCGGTGTGATCGGCATCCATGCCCCACTGCGCGATGTCGTAATGGTGCGCACCCATGTCCGCGAAGTACCCATTGCAGTACTCGCGATATGCACGCCACTTGGGATAGTGGCCGTGCACGCCCACCGGGCACAACTCGGCGTTGAATGCCCGCTCGGGCGCCTGCCCCAACCAGCGATCGAAGTCATAGCCTGCCGGCATGTCTTCCGCGGGCAGGTCGCACACCAACGGTGGATCACCCACACCCACTTCGATGCGCTGCAGCGTGCCGATGCGGCCTGAGCGAACATGCTCACAGGCATCGACGAACTTCCGGCCATACTCGGTGCGTTGCTGGGAGCCGGTTTGGAACGTCACGCCATTGCGCTCGACCGCATTGCAGATCGCACGCCCTTCAGGAATGGTCAGTGTGAGCGGCTTCTCGCAATAGATGTGCTTGCCCGCATCAGCTGCATGAACAGCCTCGAAGGCGTGTTGATGATCCGGCGTGGCGATGACCACGGCATCGAGATCACCGCGCTGCAGCATGTCGAGGAAGTCAAGATATGCAGCGCATGGTTCGCCATCCATCTCTTCCACCATGCGCATGCCACGCATCAGCCGCGGGCCGGCCACATCACATACAGCCACGATGCGTGTGTCATCACGCTGCATCAACGGGCGCATGAGGTTCTTGCCACGAATCCCGATGCCGATGACACCGATGCCCAATGTGCTGTTCGCTCGTGTCGACGCTCCTGCCAGTCCGGACCGCGTCATCACCCATGGGAATGCGGCACTCACGGCGGCGGCCTTGACGACTTGGCGGCGATTAGGACGGCTTGATGGGTTGGTCATGCCTTCAGCCTACTGCCTGCACTATGCACAGGACTTGCCGGAATACATGACATTCAAGGCCAAACGATTTGGCGCAGGCCCCAAGGACACCTGGACCTTCGTGGCTTTTTCATCCAAGGTACATACGGCGATGGACGGGGTCCCTGCAACGCCTGACACTTGGACTCAGGACCAGGGTGCACCACCGGAGAGGATGATCCAGCCCACGGTCACCGCCAGGGCAATGAGAATCAACACGAGGATGAACTGGAAGAGCCAGAAGCGTTCTCCCTGCGCCTCCCGCCGCTTCATCTGCCTCCAGTCCCAGCCGACGATAAACCCGATGATCAAGGCTCCCAGGATGACATTCGGAACCAAGGCATACTTCTTGATGGGCCAATCCATGGCCCATGCAAGCATTGCGATCACCTCGAGGATGAGTATGAACACGAGGAAGATGTTCCAGGCGGCCCGGGATGTCCTTGGCTGGTTCATATCTCAATCCTTCTTGAGGTTCAGGCCCGAGAAAACTTTCTGCAACCATGTCGCCTTCTGCGTCACCATGTCCGGGCTGTCGCGTTCCCCGACGAGCCCCAGGTCACCGCACCAGAGGGCGGACTGGGGCCGCCCTGTTCAGCAATCACCCCACGCACCAACCACCGTCAGAATGTCGTTCACGTCGACGAATCCGTCGCCGTTGGCGTCGCCTGATGTATCGTCACTTCCAAAGGCGGCAAGCACGGCAAGGATGTCATTGACACCCACCATGCCGTCGCCATCGACATCACCCGCGCACGGCTCGGTGTCGTCTTCGCAGATGACCCGAGTGAGCGAGATGGCGTCGACGCCGGCTTCGACCACGCTACCGTCGCCGAGATCCTCTGCATTGAATCGCAGCCAGATGGGACCGACTTGCGGAACCGCCAAGGCATCAAGATCGATTTCAACATCGATCCAGCCCCCAGTCGTGCCTGCCCCATCGGGGCCGACCACTTCAACTGGATTCCAACTGCCCGAGGCGAGGTCGTCTGTCCACGCAACGCGGAAGAAATCTTCGCCCGGTGCGGCGCCGAATGTGTTGTCGAACCAACGCGAGTACCGGAGCACCAAGCCAAGCCCGCCGTAGTTCAGCGGCGGGGTGATGAGCGTGGCAGTGCCTCCGTCCACATCGCTGTTGCCCTCAACGTTGTCAGTCAGCCAGCAGAGGTCATTGCCATCTGCATCCTGCGGCGGATCACCGCGCAAACCACCCCCAACTGGCGTGCCAACTTCCCATTGGCCATCGATGGCGTCGCCGGCACTAGTCCAGCCTGCGTCATCTTCGCCACTGTGCTCAAAGCTGATTTCTGCATCTGAGATAGGCTCGGCTGCAAATGGTGCCGTCATGCCTTCGGCCGGCAGGTACACGGATGACCCCTCAACCGTATCAACGGCGATGAAGAATTCAGGATCGCTCTCGCAGATGAATGGTGGCAGTGTGGCCTCCCAATCTTCTCCGTCGACATAGACCAGATCGGAGGGAATGAACCCACCATCGCCGCCACGCCAGCGAAGCGTAGCGGTATCTACAGACTCATTGATCGCTTCCAGACGGACCGCAAACGTCGTGTCGTCTTCGGTGTGTACATACTCAGGCGCACCGCCGGGCAATGTGATGGACACTGACTCACCAAAGCGGGCCATCATTGCGATGGCACCTTGCAGGTTCTCTTCGGCACAAGGGCGAATCTCCGATGGCGGCGCATCAAAGCCCGGTCCACGCAACTCGATGCAGTAGGCCATCGACCCATAGACCTCATGGGGCCAGTCGATCAGCGTGCCACTGGCGCAGTACAGAATGTTGCAAGGGGTATCAGTGGTGTAGTACCGCCCGTGCACGGCGCCGATGGCGCTCCGCATGTCCAGGCCCAACTCATGGATCTCCTCCCAATCCGGAGGCTGCGTGGACGAGTATCCCAGTGGTTCTAGGATCAAGTCGCCGTGCGAGTGGTAATCGATCTGGGCCACGATGTTGCCATGATTCAGGCAGTAGTCGCCGAGCGCCTGCACTTCGGGCTCACTCATGGACCCGGGGCCGACATAGATGTCACTGCATGGATCTTCGCTGGTGCTCTGACCGCCATTCCAATCGATGCCCCAGTTGCGGTTGAGATCCACGCCCATGCATGAGCCGCCATTGTCGCGGCGGTTCTTGCGCCAGAAGCGGTAGCCACCAGCCGCATAGGTGTGCTCGAATCCATCAGGATTGACGACCGGAATCACGATCACTTCCAATCGCTGGAGCAACTCGGTAATCGTGGGGTCTGCACCGGCACCCTTGGCGAGTTCTTCGCCGATGTACATGACTGTCATCGGTGAGATCCACTCACGGGCATGCTGGCACCCGTTGAACAGAATGGCCGGCCGGTCTTGAGCCTCTCCCACGGACAGGATGAAGCCCCGGATGTCGCGACCCTCATGACTCTGGCCAATGGTGATAGGTGTGACGATGTTCGGATAAAGCTCTACAAGGGTGTCCATTCGGCTATTGAACTCATCAAGAGTTCGGTAGTCGTCGTAGAACGCATCGCCACGAGCGGCTCGAGCGGCGCGGCGTTCGGCGTTCCGATCTTCCATGTACCGAGACAGGTCGTCGACCACGGGTGTCCACTGCAGCCCCATCGTTGAAAGGGTCGCCAGATCAATGTCGTCCACCACCCACTGGTGGCTGCCCGGGCTTGGCGTGCACGCGAGGCAATCCAGCCCGCCGTCCATCAAGGCACGCACCTGCATGGGGTCATCGATCTGCACCTGCACGATGCGCTTGCCGATGTAGTCGGCGGGATCAGGCATGGGGACATCAGCGACGAGGCACGGGGCCAGCGCAATCGTGGTCAGCAACATCAAGAGACTCCTCTCGCCCTCCCCAGGACAGGGTGCTCCCCCTCAGTGTCGCTGAAGAAGTGGAGCAAGAAAAGGTGTCTGACACCTTTTCATACGAAACGCCCCGTGCAACCACTGCCCGGGGCGTTCCGTGAGATTCCGTCATTCCTGTCCCAGGAAGGACGGCGTGTGCCTCGTCAGGATCCGGACTGGTCGTCCTTCACCTCATACTCTGCGTCGATGACGTCGTCAGCGGTGGCTTCGGCGGTCGCCTCTGGGGCATCGCCTTCGCCCTGCTGTGCGGCGGCAGCCTCGTAGGCCGCCTTGCCCAGCTCTTGTGCCGCATCGGTGACCTGCTTGATGGCGGCCTCGATGGCGGCCTTGTCGTCACCCTTGAGCTTCTCCTCGAGATTGGAGACGGCCGACTCGATGGTGCCCATCGTGGACGCATCAACCTTGTCGCCATGCTCTTCGAGTTGCTTGCGCACCTGATAGGCGATCTGCTCGCCCTGGTTGCGCACCTCGATGAGTTCACGACGCGCCTTGTCTTCGCTGGCATGGGCCTCGGCGTCAGCCTTCATTTTCTCAATCTCGTCCTTAGACATGCCCGAGGAACCAGTGATCTCGATGTTCTGGCTCTTGCCTGTGGCCTTGTCTGTGGCGGACACCTTGAGGATGCCGTTGGCATCAAGGGCGAACTCCACTTCGATCTGCGGCATGCCACGTGGCGCCGGCGGGATGTCCGTCAGGTCGAACTTGCCCAACGTGCGATTGTCCTTGGCGAACTCACGTTCACCTTGGAGCACATGAATCGTGACCGATGTCTGGCTGTCTGCCGCAGTCGAGAAGGTCTCCTTCTTCGACGTGGGGATCGTGGTGTTCTTCTCGATGAGGCTGGTCATCAGTCCACCAAGTGTCTCCACACCCAGGCTCAGTGGCGTCACATCCAGCAGCAGCACGTCCTTGACGTCACCCTGCAGCACACCACCCTGAATCGCGGCACCAACCGCCACGACCTCGTCGGGATTGATGGACTTGTCCAACTCACCCGTACCGAAGATCTCCTTGGCGATCTCCTGCACCTTGGGGATACGAGTGGAACCACCCACCATCACCACTTCGCCGATCTGACCGGTTCTCAGTCCTGCGTCGCTCATGGCCGTCTTGCACGGCTTGATGAGACGGTCGAGCAGATCCTTGGCCAGCGCCTCGAAGGTGGCACGAGTGATGGTCACCTGCAGGTGCTTGGGGCCATTCTGATCGGCCGTGATGAACGGCAGGTTCACCGTGGTTTCCAGTTGCTGCGACAGTTCGCACTTGGCCTTCTCGGCAGCTTCCTTGAGCCGCTGTAGCGCCATCGCGTCGGTGCGGATGTCGATGCCCTCGGTCTTGCGGAATTCCTCAGCGAGATGATCGATGAGCACCTGGTCAAAGTCATCACCACCAAGGTGTGTATCACCATGCGTAGCAAGCACCTCAAACACCCCGTCGCCGATGTCCAGTACGGACACGTCAAACGTGCCACCGCCGAGGTCAAACACGGCGATCTTGGTGTTGGTCTTCTTCTCAAGACCGTAGGCCAGCGCGGCGGCCGTAGGCTCGTTGATGATGCGTTCCACCGTGAGCCCGGCGATTTCGCCGGCATCCTTGGTGGCCTGACGCTGCGCGTCGTTGAAGTAGGCCGGCACGGTGATGACGGCACGAGTCACGCTCTCGCCGAGGTACTCCTCAGCGATCCGCTTGAGCTCACGCAGCACCATGGCCGACACTTCCGGCGGCGTGTAGTTCTTGTCCCCGACACCAATGGTGACGAGATCGTCGCCAGACAACGTGTAGGGCACCATCTTCTCTTCGCTCTGGACTTCGTCATGACGACGACCCATGAAACGCTTGACGGAGAAGAGTGTGTTGGTGGGGTTGGTCACCTGCTGGTGACGTGCAGGCTCGCCCACGAGGCGGTCACCCTTGTCGGTGAACGCCACGACGGACGGCGTTGTGCGGTTCCCGGAAGCATTGATGAGCACCTTGGGCTGATCGCCCTCCATCACAGCAACGCAGCTGTTGGTGGTGCCAAGGTCGATACCGATGATCTTGGACATTCGTGTCCTCCTTCTGGCCGCCGGACTCCTGCCCGAATCGGCCGTCACAGGCCCGTGCCCGCTGTATCACCTGTTGCAATCAGCGTGCCAAACCCACCCGGGCAATGGCACAGTTGCCGCACACAATTGCCCGCGGAAGTGGCGAAATGGGCTCAGGAGACTGCCAGAACGGCAGCGTCAGGGCACGCGGTGCAGATCGAAGGTCAGTGGATCGCTCTTCACGCCGTCCTAGAAGCTCCACCAGTGGGTTTGAATGTGATCCGGGCCGAGGAAGCTCCAGACCACCTCACCCATGTAGATCACCCCGGGATCGGCGTGATTGGTCACATGATCCGTGGCGAAGCCCACGCCGGTGGTGGCCAGCAAATGGGGCTGGCTGGTGGCTGCGCAATCATCAACCATGGCCCTTGCACGCCTTGCCGGGCGACGCGACCATCACAGGCACTGCATGCTTACGATTGGATCTATCCAACTCGACTCTCCTGCCCTACTTGCGCCGATGGCGGGGCATACTGACCTGCCGTTTCGCCTGTTGTGCCGGTCGATTGGCGGTGTTGGCCTCGCCAGCACGGATCTGCTCAATGTGCACAGCCTGCTGCGTGGCTCACCCAAGGCGCTGGCGTTGGCCGCCACTGCACCTGGCGACGAACCACTGTGCATGCAGCTCTACGGCAATGAACATGACCCATTGCCAGACGCCGCACGATGGGCGGTGAACAACGGCGCCGACGTGATCGACATCAACATGGGCTGCCCCGTCGACAAAGTCGCTAAGAAGCACGGTGGTTCACTGCTGCTGTGTGATGTCGACTCCACCGTGCGGCTGGCCGAACGCATCGTCGAGGCCATCACGCCATCCACCGGCAAACCAGTCACGGCCAAGATTCGACTCGGATGGGATGACGATCGCATCGTCGGACCACCGCTTGCCCGTGCGTTGGAGCAGGTGGGCATCGCGGCTGTCACGGTGCACGGCCGCACCACCGAGCAGTTCTTCAAGGGCCGCGCGTGTTTACAGGGCATCAAGGCTGTCGTTGACGCGGTCGACGCCATCCCCGTGATCGGCAATGGTGACATCGAAGTCGCCGCTGACGCGCAACACATGATGGATGTCACAGGCTGTGACGGCGTGATGATCGCCCGTGGTGCGTTGCGGCGCCCTTGGGTGTTCCATCAGATCCACGGTGTGTTGACCGAAGGCGTGGCTGTGCCCGAGCCGACATTCAAGACCAAGGTCGAGTACTTGCTGCGTCATCTGGAGCTCATCATGGAGCACCTGGATGAGCGGAACGCGCTGCATCGCATGCGCAGCGGCATCGCCAAGTTCGCCCGCACCATGGGCCATGTGAAGCCGCTCAAAGAAGGCATTCGAACCGCCAACTCGTCCGCTGAGATCGAGCGCGTCTTGCGATTCTGGCATGCCAAGGCGTGCGATGGATGGACACCGAACCCGATTTTGGAAGGCAAGGCCGCCGATGCCAGAACGCGTGATCTGACGACCGCCTGAATCAGCGGGCGTGTCGCCTTAGACCACGCTGCTCATCTTGAACACCGGCAGCAGCAGGGCCATCGCCACCGAGCCCACGATGATGCCCATCACCACGATCAGCACAGGCTCGATCATCGACGTCGCCCGCTTGATGCCCGCCTCAAGTGTGTCGTCACTGCGGGAGGCGACCTTCTCCATCACCTCAGGCAGACGCCCACTGCGCTCGCCCGATGCGATCATGGAGGCGACATCCGGCGGAATGTGCACCGAGTCGGCGAAGGCGCCGCTCATGGGCTTGCCGTCGCGCACACGCGATTCCATGTCCACCCAGAGGGCGTCGAAGGCACGGTTGTTGGTGATGCCACGACAGATTCGGATTACATCGAGCAGCCCCACGCCGCCAGCCAGAAGCGTGGCCATCGTGCGGGTCGTACGAGCCACGTAGAGCAGCGCCACCATCGGCCCGATCACAGGCAGGCGCAACCACATCCAATCGAGCATGCGACGGCCGCCCTCTGAACGACGCCACACGAGCAGCGCGATCAGTCCGCCCACCAGCGCGGGCGCCCAGAACATCCAGTCTTCGCGCATAAAGTCGCCAGCGGCCATCATGATCTTGGTGGGCGTTGGCAGTGTGGCCGCCTTCATCTCATAGATGCGAGCGAATCGCGGCAGAATAACGACCAGCATGAACGCGACCACGGCGAAGGCCGTCCCCAGCATGAAGCCGGGATACGTAAGCGCCCCGGTCACCTGCCGCTTGGTCCGCAATTCGCGCGTGAGGTATTCCCCGACGCGGTCGAGCATCAATGCCATCGTGCCACTGGCCTCGGATGCCTTCACCAGGCTCACCACCACCGGCGGGAAAATCTTCGGGCGAGCGGCCATCGACCGACTCAGCGGCGTGCCGCCACATACCTCAGTGTGCAGGTCACGCACGAGTGCCTTGACCTCAGGCTTGCGAGCTTGTCGCTCGATCGATTCGAGCGCCTCGGGCAGCGGCACACCGGTGTCGAGCATCACACCCATCTGTTGACAGATCACGGCCACGTCGGCTGTCTTGATCCGGCGGGCACCAGCCGAGGCGCGAATCTGCACGGCCTCCTGATCGAAATCCACATGCAGACCGGCTGGCTTGATTGCGGTGACGATCAATCCGTCATGACGAAGCTGATCCGCCACCGCCTCGCGGTCTGCCGCCACGAGCGTGCCGGTGACCACTTCGCCATCGCTGCGGCGCGCTCGCCATGCGAACGAACTACCGGGCGTGGTACTGGATTGGTCGATGGGAAAGGTGGTCATTCGTCACTCACTGCGCAGCGGCGTACAGCACCTCGTCTGGTGTGGTCAGCCCGCGGGCGACCTTTTCCCAACCGTCTTCGCGAAGCGTGCAGAATCCGGACGCATCCAGTCGGGCACGAATCGACTGCAGCGGTTCACCAGCTGCGATCGCATCGAGCACCTCACCTTCGGGCACCATCAATTCAAAGATGCCAAGGCGTCCGGCATAGCCGGTGTTGCGACAGCGACTGCACCCGGCACCCGCGTGCACATCGGTGGGATCACCACCAGCCGCCGCGATGAGCGCCGTGGTGCGATCATCACAGGTCATCGGCGCTTTGCAATGCGGGCAGATCTTGCGCACCAGCCGTTGGGCAAGTACACCGCGCAACGTGGCTGCCACCAGGTACGGCTCCACGCCGAGATTCACCATTCGGGTGACGGCACTTGGCGCATCATTGGTGTGCAGCGTGGAGAACACGAGGTGCCCCGTGAGGGCCGCCTGCGTCACGATGCCCGCGGTTTCGCCGTCACGCACTTCGCCCACCATCATGATGTCGGGGTCCTGACGCAGCATGGCCCGCAGTGCACCGGCAAACGTGAAGCCCGCCTTGGTGTTCACCTGCGCCTGGTTGATGCCGGGGATGCGTGCCTCCACCGGATCTTCGATCGTGGAGATGTTCATCTCGTCGGTGCTGATCGACTGCAGTACCGAGTACAGCGTGGTCGACTTACCAGAGCCCGTCGGACCGGTGACCAACGCGATGCCGTTGGGTTGTTCCACCACACGCTTCCACGACTCGAGCATTCGCGGGCCGAAACCCAACTGATCAAGACCCAGACGTGCGTTCCGACTGTCGATGATTCGGATGACCACCTTCTCGCCGTACTTGCCCGGCATGGTGGACACACGCAGGTCGATGGGACGACCCTCGATCATCACGTTGCAGTCGCCGTCTTGTGGAACACGCCGCTCGGAGATGTCCAGATTGCTCAGGATCTTCACAC
>JAKVBV010000019.1 GCA_022446965.1 Phycisphaerales bacterium | reverse complement strand
CATGAAGGCGTAGCACACCGTTGGCCCCGTCCACTTGAATCCCACGTGCTTGAGTTGCTTCGCCATCGCGTCGCCCTCTGGTGTGCGAGCGAGGATGTCGTCGTGATGGGCAAAGGTGTTGATGCGGGGTGTGCCCCCGACATGAGACCACAGAAGTTCACTGAACGACGATCCTCGAGACAGCAGATCACAGAACACACCGGCGTTGTGCACCGCTGCTTCGATCTTGGCGCGATTGCGAATGATCTCGGCATCACCCATGGCCGCTTCAACGTGCCCGGGCGTGAATGAGGCCAGCGCCGCCGGATCATTCAATGACAAGCGATCGATGATCGCTTCACGCTTACGGAGTACCACTAGCCACGACAGGCCGGACTGCATGGCGTCCAGCATCAACTTGTTGAACAGTGCCACGTCATCACGGACCGGCACCCCCCACTCGGTGTCGTGGTAGGCGACATACATTGGATCCGTTCCACACCAACTGCAACGTGCCATCTGCACTAGGCTCTTGTCCATGCTCGAGATTCGCAACCTCGACAAGTCATTTGGTGTTCAGCCCGTGCTGCGAGCGGTGTCGCTGCGGGCTGACCAAGGCGTGATCCTGGGGTTGGTTGGCCCCAACGGTGCTGGCAAATCCACCTTGTTGCGGTGTCTGGTGAGCGTGGTACGGCCTGATCGTGGTGAGATTCTGGTGGACGGCGTGGATGCTCAGGCCGACCCCCTCGACGCTCGACGACGAATCGGCTACGCCCCCAGTGAGACCGCCCTCTACCACCGCATGACAGCAGGCGGCCTGCTCAAACTGGCCGTGGCCTTCCATCCGAGTGCGGATGTGGATCTTGGCCTGCAGCTGCTGGATCGCTTCGCTGTCCCTCGTGATCGCCGCATTCGTCATCTGAGCCATGGCATGAAGCGAAAGGTGCTGCTGGCACAAGCACTGGCATGCCGTACGCCCCTGCTTGTGCTGGACGAACCCATGGAAGCCCTTGACCCGGAAGCACGCCGCGTTGTGGAAGGTCTGTTGCGTGAAGCCGCATCGGCGGGGACAACGGTGTTGTTCTCTTCGCACGACTTGATGTCCACCGAGCGGCTGTGTGATCGCATCGCCTTCCTTCGGACGGGCCGGATCGTGCGTGACGGCACCGCCGCTGAACTCGCTGCGGAAGCAGGACGCGTGCTCCATGTCGTACTGCGGGAGGACCGCGCAGAGACAGACCTTCCAACAGGTGAAGGTTGGACATGGGCAGGAGGCCCACGCCGCTGGACGCTGGTCTACGACGGGCATGCGGAAGATGTCCTCAAGGCACTCAGCACACTGCCCATTGCAGGCATCCGCGATAGTGCCGCCTCGCTGGAGGAAGTGTTTGAAGCGCTGTACCCGCTGGAGACTTCGCCATGCGACTGATCGGCCAGTACCTGCGCGACATCTGGTGGATCGCCCTTGGCTACTTCATCGTGCTCGAGAGCGCGATGATCGCCGCGATCCTGTACTGGCCGCAGTTTCGCGACAACATCCCTGAGATCGCCAAGCTGATTCCGTTTCAGACGCTGCAGGATCTGCTCAGCCAGGTGGCCGAAGCTGGGTACTGGCCCTACTTCGCGATCCAACAGTGGTTCAAGGGATGTTCACTATTCGGCGTGGCCGCGATCGCATTCATGGGCAGTGGCATCATCGCCCGCGAGGCTGACCAACGGACAGGTGAATTCCTCTTCTCTCGACCCGTGTCACGGCGTCGCGTATTGCTCAGTCGATTCAGTGTCCTGTCATTGGCGGCGATCATTCCGGTGTACCTGTCATCGATCACCGCCATCTGGATCTCTCGCGGGGTGGACGAGTACATCGGCTGGGGACACACCTTGGCTGCCTCCACCTACATGTCGCTCTTTCTCCTGATGCTCTGCGCCTTCACCACGCTGCTCTCGGTGATCTCCGAGAATCAGTTTCGCGCCGGGGCCGTGCTTGTTGGTGTGGTGTTGGCTAACTTCGCGGTCTACCTGGTGCAGTCGCTGGATCGCTTCAGTCTGTTCACGTCAATCGACGTGTGGGCCTTCATGGAGATTGCCAACGGACTGTTCCCTTGGGCCACGGCCGGCGTGTTCACCGCGGCCACCATGGTTCAGTTGATCGCTGCAGACTGGCTGCTGAACCACCGCCAGTTCTGAACGCGGTGCCTACCATGCTCCAATGCGAGCACTCCTTGGCAGCGGCGGACTGCGGTCCGAAGAACGACGTGAATTGTGCCGGCAGGAAATGCGGGCCCACTTCGGCGGCATCGACCGGATCTTGTTCATCCCCTGGGCCATCACCAATCACGATTGGTATGTGCAGCGGATTGTCGAAGCCGGCCTCAACGCTGGGTACACCATCGACGGCATCCACACCCACGAGGATCCAGTGGCGGCCATCAACGCAGCCCAAGGCATCTACGTGGGGGGTGGCAACACGTTCTTGCTGACACGAAAGCTGCATCGACATGGCGTGATCGATGCGATCCGCACGCAGGTGATCCACGAGGGCGTGCCATACATGGGCGTGAGCGCCGGCTCCAACGTGGCCTGCCCCACCATGCAGACCACCAACGACATGCCCGTGGTCTTTCCCGGCACCTACGAGACACTCGGCTTGGTGCCGTTCCAGGTCAATGCCCATTACTACGCCGGGTCGATCTGGATCAAAGAAGACGATGCCTTCCAGCAGCACTTTGGCGAAACACGGCAGGATCGAATTCGGGAGTTTCACGAGCACAACGACGCGCCGGTCGTCGGACTGTGCGAAGGCGCGTTCCTTCGGTGTCACGATGACGCGGTGACGCTGGTCGGCGGCGAAGCAACGTTGTTCAAGCCCGGCGAAGAACCATGTGTGGTGCAGTCGGGCAGTGAACTGGGGCCTGCACTGCGCTGATCAGGGCGTGATCGCGTCGCCCAGCCCGAGTTGATCGAGCAGGAAAGCATCTTCCCAAGCGATCTCGCGGAACCGGCCGTATCGACCACTGGCACCACCGTGCCCGGCACCCATGTTGGTGCGCTGCACGATGGGATTGTCGCTGGTGGTGTAATCGCGCAGTCGCTGCGTCCACTTGGTCGGTTCCCAGTAATGCACCCGCGGATCATTCAATCCTGCGGTGACCAGAATCACGGGATAGTCCTTCGGAGCAACGTTGTCGTAGGGTGAGTACGACAGCATGTACTTGTAGAAGTCCTCGTCGGCGGGATTGCCCCACTCTTCGTATTCACCCACTGTGAGCGGGATCGATGCATCGAGCATGGTGTTCACGACATCCACGAACGGCACGGCCGCGTGTGCAACGCTGCACATGTCCGGTCGCATGTTGAGCACGGCGCCGATGAGCAGACCACCAGCGCTTCCACCTTCGATGGCGATGTGGTCTGGATCTGCCCAGCCTGCGTCGACAAGCCCATCACGCACGTCGATGAAGTCCGTGAAGGTGTTCATCTTCTGCTTGAACTTGCCGTCCTCGTACCACAACCGACCCATCTCTCCGCCGCCGCGAATGTGCGCGATGGCGAAGACCACGCCGCGATCAAGCAGCGAAGGCCGAGTGATGGAGAAGTATGGGTTCATCGACGAGCCATACGAACCGTAGCCGTAAAGCACCATCGGATTGGTGCTGTCGGGCTGCAGATCGCGGCGTGCGATCAACGACACGGGCACCATGGTGCCATCCCGCGCCGGCAGTTCGAGACGACGAACGATGTACTTGGACGCATCCCAATCCGGCACATTCTTCTGCTTGCGGACATGCCAGTCCATGTCTGCCAGACGCAGATCCACCGTGCACGCTGGCGTCACCGGAGACTGATAGCCAAGGCGAATGATCGGCGTGTCGAACACGGCGTTGGCGCCCAGCCCCACGGTGGCAACCTGCTCTGGCAGCGGCACCACTCGGCCCGTGCCAGATGCGGCGTCGACCACCTCCAACGCGGTGTATCCCCCACGCCGCTGGGACAGCACGAGCGCATCGGCGAAGGCGCTCACCCCAGTGACATACACCTCTGAATCATGGCCGCGGATCTCACGCATGGCGGCGTCGCCACCGTGTGACAGTTCGACCACTCTGAAGTTCGGGCCGGTGTCATTGATGCGAACCACGAATGCCCCGGGCACGTGATCCACGTCGTACTCGATGCCATCACGACGCCCCAACACCGTGGTGGGCTGTGACGCTGGCGCATCAGACGGCACGAAGAGCACTTCACTGGTGGTCTGTGATCCCAAATCGATCGTCACGCCGGCCCCGTCGCGCAGGCGGCTCAGGGAGAGAAAGAACCGCCCGTCATCTTCCTGCCACAACAAGGCATCGAGCGATTCTTCGGTACCGAGCTTGTGCCGCCACGCCTGATACGGACGGCTGGCGTCGTCAATCCTTGTGTAACACAGGTGGTCATCATCGAGCCAGGCCAAGCTGAACGCGGCCACACCCTCAAGTGTGTCGGGGAGATCTTCGCCGGTTTCGAGATCTCGAATGCGCAGCGTGCAGTGCTCGTAGCCGGAGGTGTCCTGCAACCAGGCGAGGTGCCGCCCCGAGGGGCTGACTGCCCATCGTGTCACCTTGAAGAACGCATGGTCTCCGGCCTCAGACAACGCGTTGAGATCGAGCACAACATTCCACTGGTCGCCCTTGGACCGTTCATGGATGGCGTAGTCCTTGCCCTCTTCGGTGCGGCTGCGATAGGTCCAACCATCGGGTGACGGCCACGGCACTTCGGTGTCGTCTTCAACGAGCCGATGCAGGAACTCGTCGTAGAGCGCATCGCGAAGCGGCTGGAGATGGGCTGTCATGGCGTCGGCGTAGGCATTTTCGGCGTCGAGCAGCTCGATCACCTCGGGATTGTCCTTCTGCCTGATCCAGGCATACGGATCAACACGGGTGATGCCGTGTTCCGTGGTCACATGGGGATCGATGCGGGCGTCTGGAGGCTCGGACATGATTGGCACACTCAGCACAATGGGAAGGATGACGTTGAACATCCACACAGAGTACGCTTCGCCCCACCATGCGCGTCGCCACGTGGAATGTGAACGGATTGCGAGCAGCCATCCGCAAGGGCATCGACAGCTGGCTTGAAGAGATCAAGCCTGACGTGCTCCTGTTGCAGGAGACGCGATGCCTGCCAGCGCAACTGCCCGAATCCTGGCAGCTGCCTGCCCACTGGCACGTGGCGTGGAATCCGGCCCAACGCAAGGGCTATGCCGGAACAGCCGTGTTCTCGCGATGCCCCATCAATGTGCTGCACACCGGAATCGACGGCGAAGACGACCCTGAAGGCCGGGTCCTGCGGGTGGAGGTGGACGGTGTGGAGCTCGTGAGCGTGTATCTGCCCAGTGGCTCAAGTAGCGAGGACGCACAACAGCGCAAGGAAGCGTGGATGATCCAATTCGGGCAGTGGATGTCCACGCTCAAGCGCCGACGCCGCCCGGTGATCGTTGGTGGCGATCTGAACATCGCTCGCGATGAGCGCGACATCTTTCACTGGCGGTCGAATCAGCAGACCAGCGGCTTTCTGCCCCACGAACGCGACTGGATCAACACGCTGGTTGACAGCGGCTGGCGAGACCTCCTTCGTGAGCATGCAGGTGATGTCGAGGGCCCGTACACATGGTGGTCACAGCGAGGCCAGGCCCGCGCGCTGGACCGAGGCTGGCGGATCGACTTTCTGCTGGCCAATGCCGCCGCGGCACGTGCGGCCCGTGACCCGTGGGTGCATCGCGAAGCCGGTCTGGCCTGTTCGGACCACGCGCCGGTCATCGTCGATCTTGATTGACGGGCTAGAATGCCCCGATGCCGACACTCGTGTGCATTCGTCACGGCCAGAGCCAGTGGAACCTTGAAAACCGCTTCACCGGGTGGGTCGATCAAGACCTGTCTACGCAGGGCATTGCAGAAGCAACCGCCGCCGGCGACTTGCTCAAGGCTGAGGGCTTTGCATTCGACGGCGCCTTCAGCAGCGTGCTCACCCGCGCCCTGCACACGCTGGACATCGTGCTCAATCGTCTCGGACAGTCGTGGATTCCGGTCACCAAGGCGTGGCAGCTCAACGAACGTCACTACGGGGCCCTGCAGGGCCTGAACAAGGCCGAAACAGCAGCCGAACATGGTGAAGCGCAGGTGAAGATCTGGCGTCGGTCATACGACACCCCGCCCCCAGCGGTCACGCGCGACGATCCCAACTGGCCCGGCCACGACCGGCGCTATGCCGCCGTGCCCGCGGACCTGCTTCCGGTGGGCGAATGCCTCAAGGACACGGTCGATCGCGTAGTGCCGTACTGGACCGAACACATTCGGCCACAGGTCGCCGCCGGGCGTCTGCTGATCATCGCAGCCCACGGCAACTCGCTACGGGCCTTGGTCAAGCATCTCGACGGCATCTCCGATGCCGACATCACTGGCCTGAACATCCCCACAGGTGTGCCGATGGTCTACGAGTTCAATGATGCGATGACCGCCGGCGAGCGTCGGTACCTGGGCGACGCCGACGCCATCGCTGCGGCAGCCGAAGCCGTCGCGGCACAGGGCGCCGCCAAGTCGTGATCAGTCTGTCGCCGCCTGAAGGCGAGCGGTGAGCTGCGCCACACTGGGCAAGCCGTCGGGATAGATCCGGTATCCGATCGCTGGTTCTTCTTGAGGCTGGGTGCCAAAAAGATCCGCTGAGTGGACGAGCACCGTTGGCGCCGGCCACAACCGCCGCGCATCAGCTTCGTCCAACGTCTGCTGATCAATGAAGCCCACCTGCACGTCACCATCAACCGCGGCGGCCGCCAATTGCACGCGATACAGCAGTTCCGGCGAGTTGGGACAGCCGGTGAAACCGACGACCTCCACGCACAAGGGCGGTGTGGGTGATGAAACGACAGGCGTGCTGGTGCAGCTCAGTGGCCACACCAGCACGCCTGCGAGAATCAATGCAACTCGAATCACGAGTTGAACAACATGTCCGTGTACGTGGGCATTGGCCACAGGTCGGCCGGCACGATGCCTTCGATGGCATCGCAGGCTTCACGCACGGTATCCATGTGCGGAATCATCGTGTTCTGGATGAAGCCCACGTGGGTGTCGACACAGTCGTCCTCATGATCAAGCGCCGCACGCAGCGCTGTCTCACCCTGGCCAAGCGCATCCATCGCGGCGACGAGTGCCGTGAGGTCGGCCTTAGCCGCACCACATGGCACGCCGGCCGCTTCGGTGGCGGTGCATGATTCGGCCAGCTCGGTGGCGTATCGCACCGCGGAAGGCCGCACCATTCGATCCGCCATCTGCAGCATGGTGCCTGCTTCGATGGTGAGGGTGGTGGCGTAGATCTCCATGAGGACATCAATCCGAGCGCTCAACTCACGAGCATTCATCACGCCGTAGGTGTCAAACATCTCAGCCACATCTTCACGACGCAGGGTAGGCAGGGCATCAGCCGTGCCACGCAGCACCGGAAGGTCACGCTTGGCGGCTTCGTCATGCCACTCCTGTGAGTAGTTGTCGCCGTTGAAGATCACACGACCGTGCTGCTTGAGCACATCGCTGAGCACGGCAACACAACTGGCTTCCAGACTGCCCTTGGTGTCACCGTCGGCGACCGCAGCTTCGATTGCCGTGGTGATGTAGTCCAGACTCTGGGCCACCGCGGTGTTGAGCACGGTGTTGGGCCAGGCCACGGCAGCAAGGCCGCCGATGGCACGGAATTCGAACCGGTTGCCGATGAACGCGAACGGGCTGGTGCGGTTGCGGTCACCGGGGTGACGCTCGAGCGTAGGCATCACGGTGGAGCCCAGATCCAGTTCGGTCTTGGAATCGAAGCATGCGGTCTCGCCTGCTTCAAGCTTCTCCAGCACGCCCCCAAGTTCAGCACCGGTGTACATGCTGAGGATGGCCGGCGGGGCTTCGTTGGCGCCGAGACGATGATCGTTGCCGGCACTGGCGATCGAGCCACGCAGGATGTCCGCGTGCATGTCCAACGCACGAACCACGGCACACACGAAGGTGAGGAACTGCAGGTTGCTTTCGCCACCCTTGCCCGGGCTGAGCAGGTTGTGACCGGTGTCGGTGCTCATTGACCAGTTGTTGTGCTTGCCTGTGCCATTGACACCAGCGAAGGGCTTCTCGTGCAGAAGGCAAGAGAAGCCGTGGCGGCTGGCCGCCCGCTTGAGCACGTTCATCAGCAACTGCTGGTGATCCGACGCCACGTTGGCTCGCTCGAACAACGGCGCAATTTCGAACTGACGAGGTGCCACTTCGTTGTGTCGCGTCTTGGCAGGAATGCCAAGTTCGTACAGACGCTCTTCGACTTCGCCCATGAAAGCCAGAACTTCCGGCGGAATGGAACCAAAGTAGTGGTCGTCGAGCTGATGACCCTTGGGCGGCTGCGCGCCCATCACCGTGCGACCACACATGGACAGGTCGGGCCGCATGGCCGCCATGTCCTCGTCGATCAGGAAGTACTCCTGCTCGCAACCGAGCGTGGTGTACACGTTGCACACACCTGCGTCGTTGCCGAACAGACGCAGCACACGCATCGCCTGCTTGCTGATCGCTTCATTCGATCGCATCAGGGGTGTCTTGAGGTCGAGCGACTCGCCTGTCCACGACACGAACGCCGTGGGGATACAGAGCGTGCGCTCGCCGCCATTGCGCATGATGAATGCGGGGCTGGTGGGATCCCATGCGGTGTACCCACGTGCTTCCCACGTGTCACGCACACCGCCACTTGGGAATGAACTCGCGTCGGGTTCGCCACAGATCAGTGCATCACCGGAGAACTCGGCGAGCGGTTGACCGTTGTGATCAAGATTCAAGAACGAGTCATGCTTTTCTGCCGTCGACCCCGTGAGCGGTTGGAACCAGTGGCAATAGTGTGTGCAGCCGTTTTCAATCGCCCAGTCCTTCATGGCAGTGGCGACTTCATCAGCGATGCTGCTGTTGAGTGCTTCGCCGTACTGCACGGTGCGATCGAGTTGTTCCAACACGGCCGAGCCAAGACGACGGCGCATGTTCTCGCCTGAGAATGTCAGAGCGCCAAACTGATCGCCAAAGGCGGCGCCAGCATCACGCACAACAGCATCAGAAGACATGGATCGATAGGCCTCCGTACGAGTCGAGGACGTGGAATCGAGGTACGCGACGGTTCGAGACATGGTGCCCCTCCCTGGGCATTGAATTGGGATAGTGGTGGACGCAGGTGGCAGGGTATCTGCGCAGAGGCGGATTGTGACCAACTATTTCAGGACTGAACAGCAATGTGGATATGCTGGTCACGCCGGAACAGCTGGATGCACTTGGCGGGATTCCTGATCCTGCCCCGCGTGGCGGTCAGCACATGTTCATGGACTTCTGAGCAGGGCAGACTTGCCCTTCACGGCTGATTGCCGATACTGGTGGCCCTCATGAGCGACTCCTCCAGCCAACCTGTCACGCTGCGGACGCTGCGTCGCATGGTGCGTGACGAAACGCCCTTCGCCTGCCTTACGGCCTACGACTACACCACGGCCAAATGGCTCGATCGTGCCGGCGTACCCGTGCTGCTGGTGGGCGACACCGCGGCGGAGATGGCACTGGGTCTGAGCGGCACCATTCATTGCCCGCTCGATGTGCTGCTCGCACTGACCGCAGCGGTCAAACGCGGGGCACCGCAGGCCATGGTCATGGGTGACATGCCCTTCATGAGCTATCAGGCCTGTGACGCGGAAGCCATCCGCAATGGTGGCCGATTCCTCACCGAGGGCCTCGCCGATGTTGTGAAGCTCGAAGTGGATGCCAGCTGGGCCAGACTGGTGCGCAAGCTTGATCGCGCCGGCGTCCCCGTGGTCGCGCACATCGGATCGCGACCACAACGGGTCAAGCATGACGGGGGCTACCGAAGCGCCGGTCGTACCACCGCACAGGCCAAGACCATCATCGATGACGCCATCGCGATGGAAGATGCCGGGGCATGCATGATTCTGGTGGAAGCCGTGCCTGCAGAGGTGTCCCAAGCCATCGTGGAGCAGACCACCGTGCCGGTGATCGGCTGTGGCGCCGGCCCAGCCTGCCACGGACAAGTGGTAGTCCTCCATGACCTGCTGGGCTTATCCGACTGGCAACCGGCCTTCGCACCACCGGTGGCCGCAATCGGCGAGGCGATGTCCGATGCCGCTCGAACCTGGGTCCAGAAGGTGGCCGACCGGGATCTGGGCCCCCATCCGTACACGATGATCGACACGCCCTCCACCTCGGACCAGCCCGCCGGGCACTGATCTCGTTCCTTGGATTGCGTCCGTGCCCATTCCAAGGCACACTTGAGACATGACAACACACCCCACTTCAGCCAAAGGGCTGATTCTGAGCCTTGTGGTCGCGTCGATTGCGGCCTTGGTCGTGGTGCCGTCGATCATCGATCGCATAGAGTTGGAACGCACACGACAACAGGTGTCACTCGCCACCATTGCCCTCACGCACGGGGAAGACGGCGACATCCTGCAACGATTCAGTGATGCCACACGAGCAGTGGCACGACGGGTTCGGCCATCGGTCGTGCATGTGATGTCCGCTGCAGGCGGGCGTGGACGGCACGAGATGATCGGCAACGGCAGCGGCTGGGTCTGGGATGCCACCGGACACGTCGTGACAAACTGGCACGTGGTGCAGGATGCCGATCACATCGAAGTGCAACTGCACGACGGCGAGCTGCGCAACGCCACGCTGATTGGTTCGGATCCCTCCACAGATGTCGCGTTGCTCAAGGTGGATGGCGCTTCGCTGGTCCCCGCCACTCGAACACCGGATTTCAAGACCATCGAACAAGGTGATCTGGTATTCGCCTTCGGCTCGCCACTGGACTTTCGATTCAGCATGAGCAGTGGTCTGGTATCAGGACTCGGCCGCACCGCTGGAATCGTCGGCGATGGTCGCCGCGGTGGCTACGAAGACTTCATTCAAGTGGATGCCGCCATCAACCCCGGCAACAGCGGCGGTCCACTCACCGACGCCAAGGGCCGTGTGATCGGCATGAACACGGCCATCGCCACGCAGCTGGAACGTCCCGACGGCACTGGCATCTTCAGTGGCATCGGCCTGGCCATTCCACTGCCGATGATCGAGTCGGTCGTCACGCAACTGCTCGACTATGGCACGGTACGCAAGGGATATCTGGGTATCGCGGTTGTTGAACCCACGTATCCCATGGGCCAGATGGGGGGTGACCGTGCCCCCGCCGGCGTGCTCGCCCTGACCGACACCATCAAGGGTGTGAACTCCATGGAAGTGATCCTGCGGTGCAATGACGAACGGGTCTACACCGGCCAGGAGCTGCTCGACGCCTGGAAGGATGCATCCAGCACCCACGTCAATCTGGAAGTCCTCGATCTCGACACCTTGCTCACACGCACGGTGGGCTCCAGCTTGCCGCCACGATGGCCGGACGACAAGCTGATCGACGCCACCATGCCGATCCATGACTTCGTGGCCATGCACGATGGCCCCACGGGCGGTGTCATCGTCACCCTGTGTCTGCAGAACGCGCCCGCCGCCGAATCCGGCCTGCAGCCGGGCGACTTGATCCTGCGAATCAATGACCGGCCCATCAGTACGGTTGGACAGTTGCGCAGCGCCGTGTCATCTATCCCACCAGGCACCGAGATTTCGATCGATGCCTGGAGATGGAACCGCCCCAAGACCACGCACCGTCACCGCGCCACCCTGGCTCCCCACCCGAGTTTCTCTCGTTGACCACCCCCATTCTTGAGGCCAAAGATGTGGTCGTCGCCTTTCCCGAGGCGGGCCGAGTGCTCGACGGTGTCTCCTTGCAGGTGCACGCCGGGGAGACCGTCGCGTTGGTGGGCGCTTCGGGCTGCGGCAAGACCACGCTCGCTCGCTGCCTACTCGGGCTGCAGCCAGTGCACTCGGGGCAAATTCACATCGGTGGCATCAATCTGGCCAGGGCCAATCATCGAGACATGAAGCGCGTTCGTCGCTGCATGCAGGCGGTCTTTCAAGACCCGGGCGCATCACTCAATGAGCGTATGCGGGTGGGCGAGATCGTGGGAGAACCGCTGCGGGTATTGCGGGGCGTGTCGGGCAGCGGCTTGCGCACGGCCGTCGCCGGATTTCTGGAGGCCGTCGGGCTCGATGCCGCTGATGCCGACAGCTTTCCCCATCGCTTCTCTGGAGGGCAGAAGCAGCGCATCGCCATCGCCAGGGCCTTGTCGGTGGAACCTGACGTGCTGGTGTGTGACGAGCCCACGTCTGCACTGGATGTGTCGGTGCAGGCTCGCGTGCTGAATCTGCTCAGTGACCTGCAGCAAGATCGTGGCATGGCCATGTTGATGGTGACGCACGATCTGGCGGTGGCTGCGTGCACCTGCGACCGAATCGCCGTGTTGCAGGATGGTCAGGTGGTCGAAGACCGCCCCACCCGAGCACTGCTCGATGCCCCGATGCACGCTGCATCCACAGCGCTCGTCAACGCGTCCAGCTGAATCGCTCCCCCCATTACCATGCCCCAATGCAGATCTACCTCGACCTCCTGCAGGATGTCCTCGACAACGGAAGCCCTCGCCAGGACCGCACGGGAACGGGGACGTTGAGCGCGTTCGGCCGGCAGATGCGATACGACCTGTCCGCGGGCTTCCCATTGGTCACCACCAAGAAAGTGCACCTCAAGAGCGTCGTGGGGGAACTGTTGTGGTTCCTTCGCGGCGACACCAATGTGCAATGGCTGCACGATCATGGCGTGAGCATCTGGGACGAATGGGCCGATGACAATGGCGACCTCGGACCGGTGTACGGCGCACAGTGGCGGAGTTGGAAGGCGGCCGACGGTCGCGTGATCGACCAGATTGCTGAAGTCGTCAACACCATTCGCATGGATCCGGAGAGCCGACGGCTGATCGTGTCGGCATGGAACGTGGGCGAGCTGCACGCCATGGCACTGCCACCGTGCCATCTGCTGTTCCAGTTCTACGTGGCCGACGGCAAGTTGTCGTGTCAGCTGTACCAACGCAGCGCTGATCTCTTCCTCGGTGTCCCATTCAACATCGCGTCCTACGCGCTGTTGACCGCGATGATCGCCCAGGTGACCGACCTTGAGCTTGGTGACTTCATCCACACCATCGGCGACTCGCACATCTACACCAACCACGTGGATCAGGTGCGCACGCAGCTGTCGCGCACACCAAGAGCCTTGCCCACACTGCGGTTGGATCCCACCGTGCGTGATCTCTTCGCATTCGAGCCGTCACACATCGTGGTTGAAGGCTACGACCCGCACCCCAAGATCTCCGCACCGGTGGCCGTGTGAACGAAGGTCGCCGAATCGTGCTGGTGGCTGCGGCCGCCGAGAACGGTGTGATCGGTCGCGATGGTGGCATGCCCTGGCACATGCCCGATGACCTCAAGCACTTCAAGGCCGTCACGCTCGGCCATCCCGTCGTCATGGGCCGCCGCACATGGCAGGAACTGGGCTGCACACCACTGCCCGGACGAACCAACATCGTGCTCACCCGCGCCGGCACCGTTGACGGCGAAGGCTGCATGGTTGCAAGCACTCCTGCACAAGCGATTGAACTTGCCGGCGACGGTGATGTCATGATCATCGGTGGTGGCGATGTGTATCGGCTGTTCCTCGCCGAAGCGAACGTCATCGAGCTCACCCGCATTCACGCGATCATCGATGGCGATACCACGTTTCCGGAATTCGGCGACGACTTCACGCTGCAGGCATCAGATCGCCACGAGACGGATGACCGCCATGCGCATGCATTCACATTTGAAACGTGGACACGGATCAGCGATCCGCGTTGAAGTCCAGTTCGCTGCGGCGCGGAATCGACACGAAGCCGACCATCGACGAGTCACCTTGGTCGATCTCGACCAGCCGCACGGGCATGTCTTGTCGTGACGACATGAACCCGCCAGCCGGAAACGACTCGCCATCTTCATCCCAGAAGGTGTGCAAATCTAAGGATCGTGTTTCGCCTGCAGCCAACCCGGAAATCGTGCGACTGAATCGCTGATTCAGCCAGAGTCGCGACGGCCCCCATGCGGTAGCTGTCGCGTTGACGATGGTGATCTGCGTGCCATCGCGAAACACCTGTACCGCGAAGGTGTCTGTGGTGTGCTGCTGGAAGGGATATGCAGGGCCGGCCATCGACGGGCTGTACTTGTGGTCACTACAGCCTGTCATCGCAACCGTCAGCAGTACCGCACCACAGAGCATTGCAGGGCAACTTCGCATGCAGGGATTGTATGCCTGCGGGAGATCAAGGACACTGCGTCATCATGAACGCTGATCCCCAGCCCGAAGGACGCTCGCAGGAAGACATGGCCACAGCCCTAGCCTTCGCTGCCGCGTACACCGTGGACCCGCGGATTCCCGCCACGGTGCCCGGTTTTGACGCACCGTTCTTCCAGGCTGGTCTGGCCGGCTATTCCGACGGGGCCATGCGGCTTGTGGCCCGCCGCCACGGGTGCCCGTACTGCGTCACCGAAGCCCTGCTTGATCGCACGCTGATCTCCGGAGGCAAGGGGCGACGTCGCGAAGATCCCGATCTGCTCAAGGAAGAGTGCGGCACAGGTGATCTCGACGAGAACATCGCCGCAGGCCTCGATGACCATCCCATCGCCGGGCAGATCATGGGCACCGAGCCCGAAGAGATGGCCCTCGGCAGCGAGATCCTCGTGAACATGGGCTACGACACGATCGATGTGAATCTCGCGTGCCCGGTAAAGAAGATCCGCAAGCGCAAACGCGGCGGCCACTTCCTTCGCGCCCCTGATGAAGCCTGCGCCATCCTCAGTGCCGTACGTGCAGTGGTCCCCGACACGATTCCCTGCACGGTCAAGTTGCGGCGCTCCTACGACGAATCGCCCGAGATGGCTGCGGCCTTTGAACGGATCTTCTGCCACGCGTATGACATCGGATTCTCGTGGGCCACGGTGCACGGTCGCACGGTGGAACAGAAGTATGTCGGCCCGGCCAAGTGGCCCGTGCTAGCCGATCTTGTGCAGCGACACCCGGACAAGGTGATCTTCGGAAGCGGTGACATCTGGCAGGTGGAAGACATCTTCCTGATGCTCAAGCACACCGGTGTACACGGGGTGTCCGTGGCCCGAGGCTGCATTGGCAATCCGTGGATCTTCAATCAAGCACACGGCATGATGCGTGGTGAAGCGCCACGATCACCGTCACTGCCTGAACAGCGTTCAGCCTTGCGATCGCACTACGACTTCGCCGCCACCTTGCACGGCGAACGCAAGGCGGCCCGCACCATGCGCAAGTTTGGCATCCGGTTTTCGGCGCACCACCCAAATCGTGAAACGGTGCGAAAGGCGTTCATCACTGCTGCCGACACCGCGCAATGGCACGCCGTCATTGATGCGTTCTATGGCGAAGTCAACGACGACGCTGATCGATCATCGACCGGCGAATCGCAGCACGCTGCCCTTCGCTGAGGCCTCGCTCCATCGACGCTCGCGCGGCTTCGAGCTGCACTTGACGATCACCACTGGCTTGTAACCACGTCCGACGTGTCTCGGCCAATTCTGGCACCCAAGCCACGGCATCAGCCTGTAGATCACCGCCTTGCTCCAGCGCCTGCCGCATCAACTGGACGATACGAGTGGCGATCTCTTGCGTTTGCACCTGCCATTGCTGCCACGCTTGCTCAGCCGCCTGCTGCTGCGCAGCCGAGCCGTTCTTCATGATCCAAGCGTGGCTAGCCAGAAGCTGTCGATCGTCGTACAGGTCAGGAAAGCGTGCCCGCTGCGCCCGCTGAAACCAGGCCGACTTGGCGCCGGGGCCACCAGCGGCCTCCGCCAAGGCTCCGATGGCGGTCACGGCCTGGCCATGCAGCACATCGAGCGCCTGCCACCGCTGAGCTGATCGTTGCATCACCTGCACCCTGCCGTCCCGGTCGCCGTGGATGTCCATCGTGGCATCGGTGGGCCCATCTGCTCGTGACTGCCTGAACCACTCGGGCATGCCTTGGTGCAATGCACGAGCGTAGTTCTGCAGCGCAGTCGCGATCTGTTGCGCTGACACCCCCTGTAACTCATCCTGCATCGCCGCCAGAGCGAGTGACTGCACGTTCAAAGCCAGTGCAGCGTTGACCACCCGACCATCGTTAGGCACGGAATCCTGCATCACGGCGCACTGGAAGGCGGTGATTGCGGCATTGACTTTGTGCATTGGGCCGGTGGCCATCAGTGAGGCGGTGTCGGCTAGCTCAGCCAGGCCAGTATCTGCCAGTGTCCACGACTGCATTGGCGCCGCCACGATGATCTCGCGCAATGCGCGGAGTCTGTCGGCATCAAGCCGCACGCGACCGGCGAATGCGTCATCCAACTGGGCTCGCGCACCTGCCATCGAGGCCAGGGCCTCGGTGTGGGCCTGACCAAGCGTGAATTGGTAGTCCTCGAACACCAGCGACATGGTGTCGCGAGCCGAATCGGACAACTGCAGCGCGTCCATGCAAGTGCGCACGTGATCAGGTGTCGCGATCGGCGTGACACCGTCGGCGGTCATGGTGGCTGGGTCGACAGCCAGTGCAACAAGACATGCAGCTGTGAAAAGCATGGTGCTCCACTATACGGAAGGATTGGGGGTTCGCTTTCAGTCAGGCGGTTTTCCGCTGTTCGCGGGGCAGGAACTTCATGACCACATCACGCAGATGGCGGCTGTCGACATGGGTGTAAATCTGGGTCGTACCGATGTTGGAATGACCCAGCAGTTCCTGCACGACGCGCAAGTCAGCGCCGCCCTGCAACAGGTGCGTGGCAAAGGAGTGCCTCAGCATATGCGGATGCACGCTCTCGAGACCGGCACGCTCGGCGTACTTGCGCACGATCTGCCACACCGCCACACGAGTGAGTGGGCGGCCTGTGTGCGACAGCACCAGTGCACCTTGATCACGGCCATCCTGGAATCGTGTGAGGTTCGGAAACTGATCGTCGAGATAGCGTTCCACCGCGGCAATCGCCGGCTTGCCTACTGGAACAAGCCGTTGCTTGTCGCCCTTGCCCGTGACCAGCAACACGGCGAGGTCCTTCTTCCAACCATCCCGTCGCAAGCTGCCCACCTCTGATGCTCGCAAGCCTGCCGCGTACATCAACTCCAACATGGCGCGATCTCGCATCCACAGACGGCCAGCGGTTTCGTCCGCTGCTTCGATCAAGGCCCGCATGCGGCTGGGCGACAACACACCCGGCATGCGCTTCCATCGCGTGGGCGGCACAAGGGGCGCCGCAGGATCGCTGCTCACATGACCGTTGGCTTCGAGCCAGCGAAAGAACATGCGGATCGCAGACAGATGACGAGCGATGCTCGAAGGCTGCAAGCCGTGTGTGGTGTTGAGCGTCTTGAGGTGCGCTGCAAGGTCGCGAGGGTCGGCGTCCGCATAGGACGTCCGGCCACACTGCTGCAGATCTTCAATGAGCATGCACAGATCGCGCTCATACGCTTCGAGTGTGGACTTCGACAACCCCGCTTCCACCCGCAGATAGGCGATAAAGCCCTTGAGCGGCGTGGCCAACGCTGATGACAGTGATTGCAGAGTCGCGGGCATCTACAGCGCACATCGACCGACCTTGCGAAGCTTCTGCAGTCAATGCCCGGTGCACGCCCGTTATCAGGCCGTAAAGGCCCGGTCACCCGCCCAGTTCAATCGTGCGTGGGAAGAACCGCAGCTTGGCGGCGTCCTTGGCCATGGTCAGCGTTTCTTCGCACAGGGCATTGGCCTTGCGTGACCCCTCCAGCAGCACATCCATCACGTCGTCATCGCTGGCCCATTGTTCACGCCGTTCGCGCATGGGGTCGAGCAGTTCGTTGATGGCGTCGGCCACGAGCATCTTCACTTCGCCGTCGCCGATGTTGTCGCCGGCGGCATAGCGCGTGCGCACATCGTCGATGACCGATTCGTCGGTGACGAACGTCTCGAGGTATTGGAAGAGCGGGTTCTTGGCAGGATCAACTTCACCCGGATCATTGGGGTCACGTGAGTCCTGACCGGTATAGATGCGACCGATCTTCTTCTTCACCTTCTTCGGTGTGTCGGTGATGTGGATGGCGTTGCCCAACGACTTGGACATCTTGTTCACACCGTCCGTGCCGATCAGGCGACCAACCTTGCCCACGTCGGCAACCGGAATCGGGAACACACCACCGAGTGACTCGTGTTCTTCATCGGGGGCCTTGTCTGGAACGCCGCAGTACATCTTGTTGAAACGACGAGCCACTTCGCGTGTGAGTTCAAGGTGCGGAACCTGATCTTCACCAACGGGCACCGCGTGGGCACGGAATGTAAGGATGTCCGCACACTGGCCCACCGTGTAAAGGGGAAAGCCGAAGCTGTAGTTGTCCTTGAGGTCCTTCACCTTGAGTTCATCCTTCAAGGTGGGATTGCGCATCACGCGGTTGTACGGCAGCAGCATCGCGAACAGATACGTGAGTTCGAGAATCGCCGGCACCTCGGTCTGCAGAAAGATCGCGGCCTTCGCCGGATCGACACCCATCGCCATGGAGTCACGGGCGATCTCGATGCAGTCTGATCGGATCGCAGCTGGATCGTCGGCGCGAGTGGTGAACGCATGCAGATTAGCGATGAGAAAGAAGCACTCATGCTTGTCCTGCAATTCCACCCGGCGCTGCACCGAGCCGACCCAGTGGCCGATGTGGAGGTTTCCGGTCGGCGTGTCGCCGGTCAGGATGCGCGTCTGCGGAGCGGTCATGGCGGGCAGTGTATGTGCTGACTCAGTGTGTCATCCATGGCACGCCGAGCACCACGTTGCCGGCATTGAAGAGCGCGTGCATGGTGATCCCCGCCAGCAGGCTGCCTGTTCGCGCCACGACCCACCCGAACCCGAGCGACAACACGAAGAGCCCTGGCAAGGCGTGGGGCGACACCCCGCCGACGTGCATCACGACAAAGATGCCCGATGTCACCACGATGGCCCGCCAGCCGCCACGAGGCGGCTGTCGCCACAACCGCCGCAAGCCTTCTTGCAGGCCACCGCGATAGGCGATCTCTTCTAAAACAGGTGGGGCGATGACCACTGCGCCAGCCACGACCCATGCCCAGAAGGATGGGCCGGCGTCTGCCAACTCAGTCAACAGCCCATGCGCCAGCGGGGACGGCATCTCACCGGTGATCCACGCCTGCAGATGCGCACACGCACCTGACAGGGCTGCCGTGATGGGCCAGAAGATGGCCAGGCCAAGCACGCCCATGCCCATGGCCTGCAGTGGGCTGGTGCCCCGATTCTTGTCCGGTCGGCGTCTGATCAACCCCGCCCAAACGAAGACGCCGACAATCGCGGCCTGAAACGCCCATACGGCCACCAACGCGATGAATGTGCCCTGCAGGCCGTCCGGGCTGGCGACGAATTCCCGCAGCGTCGATACGGCGAGTGTTCCGCCGAACACCATTGCGAAGAACACGGTCACACCGGTCCCGGGCTCCATCTGCCACCGCAGCGGCTTGGCGTGCGTGAGCCGAGACAACCCCGTCAAGACGAACACCCCCACCATCACCACGGACAGAATGAAGATCCAGATGGGTGTTTGTTCAACCTCTGGCTGGGCGATGGCCGAATCGGCGACTAGGCTTGCCTCACCAAAGAGCCACCCACCGATGCCACCCAAACTCAATGAGATTCTCGATGCCACCCGTGCCCGCGTGGCTGAGGCGTCTGCAGCCCGCCCATTGGAAGCGGTGCGGGAACACGCGGCCGCCGCACCGCCGCCACGCAACTTCTTCTCTGCGGTATCCACGGGCAGTGGGCCCGGCGGCGTGAACGTGATCGCCGAAGTGAAGCGGCGCAGTCCATCGGCCGGTGAAATCAGGCCAGATCTCGATCCCGTATCCATTGCCGCCCAGTATGAACAAGCTGGCGCGGTGGCGTTGTCTTGCCTGACCGAACCGCAGTGGTTCGGCGGATCACTGGACGACCTTGCAGCCATCCGCGCCGCCGTCCGCGTGCCGGTGCTCCGCAAGGACTTCATGGTGGACGCCTGGCAGCTGTTTGAAGCTCGAGCGGCAGGCGCCGATGCCATCCTGCTGATCGCCGAAGCACTGCCCGAGGGACAGATCGTCGACATGCTCATTCAGACGCATGAGTTGGGCATGACCGCGCTGGTGGAAGTGCACGACGTGGAGAACCTGCTGATGATCCGCCGTCATGTGGGATTTCCTCATCCGGGCTACATGTTGTTGGGGATCAACAACCGCAATCTGGCCACGATGCAGACCGACGTGAGCCATGGCCTGCGCATGGCGGAACTGGTGGAAGAGCACCTGAACATCCTCGTGGCTGAATCGGGCATTCGAACTCGTGATGATGTCGATCGCTTTCGGCGCCACGGTGTGTCGCGATTCTTGATCGGAGAATCACTGCTGGCAGCAGATGATCCTGGCGCCGCACTGCGATCGCTGTTGGGCACACCCTGGGCCTGACCCCTCGTCCGGTGGGTATCCTGCCCCCATGGCACAACTGGCCCAGCTCACACGCATTGACGCGGTCGCCCGAATCACGCTGAACCGGCCCGAAAAGCGCAACGCCCTGTCGATCGACCTGATCAACGCACTGCATGCTTCGCTCGATGCACTGGAGGCCGAACCAGATGTCCGCACGCTGATTCTCGCCGGCGCTGGCCGGTCGTTCTGTGCCGGCATGGATCTCCGTGGCGTGGTGGATGACGCCAACGCCATGGCCGACATGCTGCACGGGCTCGCCAAAGCATCGGCCCGAATCCGTGCCCTACCGTTTCCCACCATCGCACATGTGCAAGGGGCTGCCGTTGGTGGTGGCTGCGGCTTGGCTGTGGTCTGTGATCTGGCCATGACCCACCCCGAAGCCAAGCTGGGCTATCCCGAAGTCACGCTCGGCGTGTGTCCTGCGGTGGTGGCCCCGTGGCTGATCCGCAAGGTGGGCGCCGGCCAAGCGCGGGCCATGCTGCTGCAGGGCGGCACGATGTCGGGCGAAGTTGCCCTGCGGTGCGGATTGGTGGACCACTGCGTGGCCGCCGACACGCTCGAACAGGCTGTCTTGGACCGTGCCCAGTCCCTTGCCAAGGGCGGCGCTCAGGCGATGGCCACTACCAAACAGTGGCTCAATGAACTCGACGGTTCGATCGACAGCGCAATGCTGTCCAAAGCCGCTGATTTGTCTGCCCAAGTGATCGGCGGAAATGAGGCTCAGGAGCGTCTGAAGCCGCTTTTTGGGGACTGATTGGGGGGAGTCTGACCACCATGAAAATGGCGGTCAAGAGGGCCCAAATCGGCTAGAATGTTCGACCAGTGGCAGCGGTCGCCACTGGCGATTCTCGCCGGTGTGCGGGACCGACAGACGCCCGCGGCAGGCCCTTGCCGCAGGCCCCCCACGTTCAGGGTCCACCGCACGGATCCGCCTTCCCCTTCAGGTTGTCTCCGCGGAGCAACCACCCCCGATTCCGGACCTCGTCCAGTGCCAAGGCAGAGCCCAAGGCACACCGACAAGGCCCCTTGGAGAGTCCCTTCCCATGACGGACACCGCACTTGCCCCGCTGGCCATCGAACGACGTGCCGACGGTGGCGCGATCGTGTGGCTTGATGCTGGCGATCGCCCCGTCGTGGTGATGAATCGCACACTGCTGTCTCGGCTGGACAGCACCATCGACGACCTCCTCGCCAACCAGCCCGACTGGGTCGTGCTGGCATCAAATGCCCCGCGTTCGTTCGTGGCCGGTGCTGACCTGAGCGAGATCAACAGCCTGACTGACGACGACCTCGACGCCTACATGGTGGAAGGCCAGCGTGTGTTCAGCCGACTCGCCGACATGACCTGTCCCGTGGTCGCTGCTGTGGGTGGCGCTGCCCTTGGAGGCGGCCTCGAGCTGGCCATGCACTGCCACGCCATCGTGGCGAGCACGGTTGGTGGCAATGACAAGCCCTATCCCATCGGACTGCCCGAGGCTGGCCTTGGCTTGTGCCCGGCATGGGGCGGCACGCAACTGTTGGCTGGCCGCATCGATCCGGCGACCGCCGTTGATGCCACTGCTCAAGGTCGTCCATTCAAGAGTGACGCCATGCCCACCGGCCTGGCCGATGCCACGGTTGACACGCCCGACACGCTCATCGAAGCGGCTGCGACGCACGCTGCCTCGATGCAGGCAGCCCGTCCCGCCAACCTGTCCACCGTCGATACCGATGCCCTGCTCAAGGCGTGCTCAGAAGCACGCGGCTTGAACACCCCCGCGGCCAATGCGGTCACCGCCTGCATCCATGCTGGTGCCGAACGTGACCTCGAAGCCGGGCTCGCCGCCGAGCGAGCGAACATCGTCGCCTTGCGAAACACCGAAGACACCCGTCAACGCATCGAGGCCTTCCTCAACCGCGGCTGACCAGACCACACAAGACCAATGACCAAAGCCAACCTTGCTGACAATCTGAAGAACGTCTCCGAAAAGGACCGCAAGCAAATCGAACAGGCCCAGGAAATGCTGGGGCCCGATCCAGCCACGATGGGGTTCGTCAAGAACCTCTTCTGGGGCAACTTCCGCAACGATCTGGTGTTCCCCTACCCAGAAGTCACGCCGGAAGAGACTGCCCGCTGTGATCAACTGCTGGCCGAACTCGACGAGTACCTCGAGAACGAGCACCCCGCAAACCTGATCGATCGTGATCAGGAGATCCCCCACTGGGCGATCAAGCGCCTCTTTGACATGGGCGTGATGGGCATGATCGTGTCGCAGGAGTATGGCGGTGGTGGCTACAGCATCACGTCGTACAACCGAGTGCTCGAGCGCATTGGTCGCACGTGTGGTTCGACGGCCGTGATGGTGAGTGCCCACCAGTCGATCGGCTGCGGCGCCATCATGCTGTTCGGCAACGAAGACCAGAAGCGAGAGTGGCTCCCCAAGATCTCCAATGACACGCTCAGCGCCTTCTGCCTGAGCGAACCCAACGTGGGCTGTGATGCTGGCGGACAAGAAACCCGCTGCGAAGTGTCCGAGTGCGGGGAGTACTACATCCTCAACGGCGAAAAGAAGTGGGCCACCAGTGGTGCCTTGTCGGGCATGTTCACTGTGATGTGCAAGCAGCCGCTGACGGATCCCAAGACGGGCAAGACCAAAGACAAGGTCACGGCGCTCATCGCCACTCCCGACATGGAAGGCATCGAGATCTTCAGCCGCAACCGCAGCAAGTGCGGTATTCGCGGCACCTGGCAGGCGCGCATCCGCTTCACCAACGTCCGTATTCCTCGGGCCAACCTGCTGCATAAGGAAGGTCGCGGCCTGAATGTGGCGTTGACCTGCCTGAACTACGGCCGCTGCACATTGTCCGCCGGCATGGTCGGTGCGGGACGAGCCGCATACCTGCAGGCCTTGAAGTGGTCGGAAACTCGATTCCAGTTTGATCGCGCGCTTGGCGAGTTTGATCTGGTTCGCGAGAAGCTCGCCATCATGGGCAGCTATGTCTACGCCATGGACTCGATGCTGTACATGACCACCGGCATCGTCGACCGAGGTGATGTAGACATCATGTTGGAGACGGCCATCTGCAAGGTGTTCTGCTCCGAGATGGGCTGGCGCGCCACCGATCACGCGTTGCAGGTGATGGGCGGCGAGGGCTACATGACCGAAAACCTCGTCGAGCGCATGTGGCGCGATTCACGCATCAATGTGATCGTGGAAGGTGCCAACGAGGTGATGCACTCTTTCGTGTTCGCCTACGGCTCCAAGCAGTTGGGTGAGTTCATGCTGGGTGTGAAGGCCGCCCCCTTCAAGCATCCGATCGCAGCTATGAAGATCGCTTTGGAACTTTTCCTTGGCATTCGTCGGGCCGCCCCGGCGGTCGAAGGGCTTGATGGGTCTCTCCGCAAGCATGCCGATGCGATTGCCTCACTCACGCAGGAATTCAGCCATCGCGTGAAGACCTCGTTCAAGGACTTCGAGGAGGAGATTCTCACCAACCAGATGGTGCAACGTCGCCTGAGCTGGAGCTGCATCTGGATTCACGCCATGTGCTGCTGCCTGTCGCGTCTGGACCGGGATATTCGCAACGGCCTCGAAGGTGAGCAGCTCGAGCATGATCGAGCGATGGTCGACTACATCATGGCCATGGGTGCAGCTGAGATTCGCAGCAACCTCGACGGCCTGCGTCACAACACCGACACCCAGATGCGTGCTGCCGCCGACGTCGCATACGCCCGCCTCAAGGACATGCCCGCTGGCAAGTGGTTCATCCCCGAATCCACGCCCGATATGGAGCAGCGTGGCAATGGCCGACCGATCGACACCGAGACCATCCAACAGTTCGGCAGCGGTTCACTCGCACCTGATTTCGCCGAAGTCTTCTCCACAACCAACGCCTGATCGCGGACCTCACACGACATGCACACGATTGAAACGATGACACAGATGGGCCATGAGCGCGTCTGCTTCCATCAAGACACCGAGTCAGGCCTGAAGGCCATCATCGCCGTGCACAGCACGAAGCTGGGCAATGCACTTGGTGGTACACGCCGTTGGCACTATGCCTCCGAGGATGATGCGTTGTACGACGTGCTCCGCCTGTCCCAGGGCATGAGCTACAAGTCGGCCTGCGCCGGCCTGCCCATGGGCGGCGCCAAGAGTGTGGTGTTGTTGCCCGAACCCAACTGGGCACCGACCGAGGCGGAAGCTCGTGCCATGGGCCGCTTCGTCGACACGCTCAATGGCGTGTACATCGCAGCCGAAGATGTGGGCACATCGATTCAGTACATCGACTGGATGGCGCAGGAAACCAACCACGTGAAGGGCGGCGAAACCGCCTGCGATGGTGGCGACCCCTCCCCGTGGACCGCCAAGGGCACATTCAACGGCATGAAGGCCTGCCTGCACTACGCCGGCCAGGGCGATGACTTCACCGGTCTTCGGGTGGCCATTCAAGGCATGGGCCATGTGGGCATGTATCTCGCCGAACTGCTGCACGACGCTGGCGCATCGCTTGTGGTGTCCGACATCAACACGGCACGCGTTGAGGAAGCATGCAGTCGATTCGGCGCCGAGTCGGTCGGTGTAGATGACATCCTCGCCACGCCGTGCGACATTCTTGCTCCGTGTGCGCTGGGCGCCGTCATCGGACCGGCCCAGATCGAGGCTTTGCAGACCAACATCCTCTGTGGCGCTGCCAACAACATCCTCGTCAACCCCGATCGCGACGCCGCGGCGCTTGCCGACTCTGGCGTGCTCTACGGTCCCGACTTCGTGGTCAATGCAGGCGGCGTGATTCACCTCGCCGGGCTGTATCTCGGCTACACGATCGACGATCTGCAAGAACGCAACGACGCGATCGAGCACACCACCGCACAGATTCTGAGCGACGCCGATGGTGGATCCACCTACGACGCCGCCATTGCTCTGGCCAAGGCCCGCATTGAATCGGGCAACCCGCTGCAGGAGAGCTGCCATGCCAGCTGAGCCAATCTTCGAAACGAAGATCGATCATGTTTCGATCCTCGATGAGCACGCCAACTTCGATGCCTCGCTCGGCGAGGGATTGATTCCCAACGACGACCTCGTCGATCTGTATCGCCACATGCGCATGTGCCGGCAGTTCGATGAGATCTCGTTCAAGCTGCAACGCTCCGGCCGCATGGGCACCTATCCCGAGAACCGTGGCCAAGAGTGCCCGTCGCTCGGTGCCGCCTACGCGCTCACCGACAAGGACTGGCTGGTGCCCTGCTACCGCGAGAACGCGGGCCTGTTCTGGCGCGGCCTGCCGCCGGAGAAGATCCTCCTGCACTGGATGGGTGACGAACGGGGCAACAACATCGACCCGGCGCTGAAGATCACCCCGATCGCCATTCCGATCGGCACGCAAATGCTGCACGCCACAGGGTTGGCCTGGGCATCCAAGTACCGCGGTGACGGTGGGTTGGCCTGCACGTTCTTCGGCGACGGCGCCACGAGCGAAGGCGACTTCCACGAAGCCATGAACTTCTCGGCCAACCTCGACATCCCCGTGATCTTCATGTGCCAGAACAACTCGTGGGCCATTTCGGTGCCCACCAGAATCCAGTGTTCGGCACCGACGATCGCTCAGCGTGGTCTGGCCTACGGCATGGACTGCGTGCAGTGCGACGGCAATGACATCTTCGCCGTGGTCAAGGTGGTGCGTGACGCCGCCAAGCGGGCACGTGAAGAGAACCGGCCCACGTTCATCGAAGCGGTCACCTACCGCCTCGGCGATCACACCACGGCCGACGACGCCCGTCGCTACCGCGACGCAGCCGAAGTCGAGGCGTGGCAAGGCCGCGATCCGCTGATTCGCATCAAGAAGCACATGGTGAACCTCGGTATCTGGGATGACGCCCGCGATGCCGCCATCAACGAACAGGTCGAACACGAAGTCGCCCAGATCACCGAACGGGCGGAGGGCATCGAAGCCCCCTTGAAGGACGACTTCTTCGATCACATGTATGAAACGCTGCCGCAGAACCTCCGCACCCAGCGGGACACCATGCGAACCAGCAGCATCGGCCAAGACCCCAGCCAGATTGCGGCCCCGGTCGCGCAACATTCCTGAGGATCACCCCGTGGCGAATCTCACACTTGTTCAAGCGATCAACCAGGCGCTCGCCCAAGAGATGGAGCGGGACAACCGCGTCATCGTGCTCGGGGAGGACGTCGGCGCCAATGGTGGCGTATTCCGCGTGACCGAAGGCCTGCACGAGCAGTTCGGCGGCGACCGCGTGGTCGACAGCCCGTTAGCTGAATCGGGCATCATCGGCACGAGCATCGGCCTTGCTATTGCGGGCCTTCGCCCTGTGCCCGAAATCCAGTTCGAGGGCTTCCTCGGTCCCGCCTATGACCAACTGTGTACGCACGCTGGTCGTATCCGTACCCGTACACGCAGCGGCATGACCTGCCCGCTCACCGTTCGGGTGCCTGTTGGCGGTGGCATTCACGCCCCGGAACTGCACAGCGACAGCCCGGAAGCGATCTACACACACAACCCAGGCATCAAAGTGGTCATGCCCAGCACACCGTACGACGCCAAGGGTCTGCTCACCAGCGCCCTGCGTGATCCGGATCCGGTGATCTTCTTTGAACCCAAGCGCATCTACCGTGCCTTCCGCGAAGAAGTGCCGGAGGGTGAATACACCGTGCCGATCGGTGAAGCCCGTGTGGTGCGTGAAGGCGAAGAGATGACGATGGTGTCATGGGGCGCCTCCATGGTGCAGTGCATGAACGCCGTGGAAGCCAGCGGCCGCGACATCGAGCTGATCGACCTCCGCACGATCAACCCGTTGGACTACGACACGATCATGACGTCGGTCCGCAAAACTGGACGTTGTGTGATCGTGCACGAGGCTCCGCTGACCTGCGGAATCGGCGCCGAAATCGCCGCCCGCGTAATGGAGCAGTGCTTCTTGTATCTCGAAGCTCCGGTGCAACGCGTGGCCGGCTTCGACACCATCATGCCCTACTACAAGCTTGAACTTGAGTATCTTCCCGATGCCGAGCGCGTCGGCAAGGCGATCGAGGAGTTGGCTGCGTACTGATCGCAGCAGGATTCGACATGGCGACCAAGCAACCCGATGACAGGAGCCACTTCATCCTTCCCGATCTGGGAGAGGGTGTGCATGAGGCTGAACTCATCAAGTGGCGTGTACAGCCCGGCGAGAAGGTGGACGAACACCAAACGCTCGCCGAGATGGAAACCGACAAGGCCCTAGTGGAAGTTCCCAGCCCGTGGGCCGGTGTGGTGAAAGACCTCAACGGCAACGAGGGTGACATCCTCAACGTCGGCTGCATTCTCGTGACCTATGACATCGGTCAGGCCTCCGCTGAGGCCCCGGTTGTCGACGCCGCACCTGCTGCTGACACCGCCAGCGAACGTGAAGACGCTGGCACCGTGGTGGGCTCTGTCGATGCCACCTTGTCGGTGCCTGCGAGCTTCCAACGTGCCGCCGATGCCACATCCACGGCAGCCACGGGCAGCAAGGCACAGGCCACGCCCGCCGTTCGCCGGATTGCCCGTGATCTGAACGTGGACATCAACGCTGTGGCTGGCACGGGCCGCGGTGGCCGCGTGACAGCTTCGGACATCGAAGCCCATGCCACCGGCGCAACCGCTCCGACGGTCCAGCCGGCCGCTGTGTCGCAGCCTGCGGCGCCCCCACCAGTGGTGGCTCAGCCAGCGGCACCTGCAGACGAACCACTCGCCACCCGAGTGAGCGCTCCCATAGAAGGTGTCGCCGAGCGCATCCCCTTCCGTGGCGTGCGTCGCAAAATCGCCCAGTCGCTGCACCACAGCGTGCAGACCACCGTGCACTTCACCGTGGTCGATGAAGCCGATGTCACCGCGATCAATCGCAAGCGCAAGGGCTACGAGCAATTGCTCGGGCGCAAGCTGAGTCTGCTGCCGTTCGTGATGAGCGCCGTGTGCCAGGCCCTTCTCAAGCATCCGGCGATCAACGCCACTGTCGATGACTTCGTCGACGAGATCCTGATTCGCAGCGTGGTGAATCTCGGCTGCGCCGTCGACACCGAACATGGATTGATGGTGCCCGTCATCCACGACGCAGATCAGCTCAGTGTGGTGCAATTGGCCGATGCTGTTGGCGCCGCCGCCAAGGGCTGCCGTGACCGCACGATCGAACGTGAACGGCTCAGTGGTGGCACATTCACGATCTCCAACGTGGGTAGTTACGGCGGTGCCTTCGCCACGCCGATCATCAACTACCCCGAAGTGGGCATCCTTGCCGTGGGGCGAGCCAAGGAGCAGGTGCTCACGCGAGATGGGTCGTTCTACGCCGGTCTGGTGTTGCCCCTGAGCTTGTCCTGCGACCATCGTGTTGTGGACGGTGCCGAAGGCGCACGATTCCTGAACACGGTCGTCGGCCTGCTTGAAGCACCCGACAAACTCCTCCCCGACGTGTGACCGACACACCCACATGGGACTGGACCCTGCTCCGCGCAGGCACGCTGCTGCTCGATGGCGGCAGCATGTTCGGCATCGTCCCCAAGACGATGTGGTCGCAGCGCATCGAACCGGATGATCGCAATCGCATCACATTGCAGACCAACTGCGTGCTGTTGCGCAATGGCAACCGCACCGTGCTGGTGGAAACGGGCTGTGGCGACAAGTGGACCGACAAGGCGAGAGCCATGTATGGCCTCGAGTCCCGCTGTGTGATCGACGCCCTCGGCGAAGTTGGCGTGTCGCCTGATGACATTGACCGTGTGATCGTGACGCACCTGCATTTCGACCACGCCGGCGGACTCACCCGACTCAATGGCGACACCCCCGTGCCAACATTCCCCAATGCAGACATCGTGGTGCAAGCTCAGGAGTGGCGCGACGCCAATGCTGGCCGTTCCACGATGACAGGCACCTACCTGCGTGAACACCTCGATCCGATCGCAGACCGACTCACATTGGTCGATGGCGCGCAGGAGATCGAACCGGGCATTTGTGTGCTTCCGGCCCCGGGACACACCTGGGGGCAACAGGCCGTGTGCATGGACACCGCCGACGGCACGCTGTGCTTTCCCGGTGATCTGATGCCCACCATGCATCATCTCGGCGCAGCGTGGAGCTGCGGCTACGACATGGAGCCGTACCAGACCAAGTGCACCAAGACCGCACTGTTCGATCGCATCTGCGATCAAGGATGGTTACTGGTCCTCGACCACGAACCGGGCCAAGCCGTGCATCGACTCACACGCACGGAACGGGGATGGTTCGCGTTGTCAGACGCCTGAGCGTTCGATTCAACCAACGTCGAGGTTCTGCAGGTACTCGAGCAGTTCTTCGAAGGTGTCCACACCATCGGGCCAGGTGGACTCGTCATTGGGATCAAAATTGTCGGGCAGGCCGTCGCCGTTGGCGTCGTTGTTGCCGCCGGAGTTGCCGCCGCCGGAACCGCCGGAGTTGCCACTGGACCCACTGGAGCCGCTGGATCCGCTGGAGCCTGACGACTGACCATTGCTGCCCGATTGTCCATCTGGGCCACCGAACTGATACTCATTGCCGGGATACAAGTAGTCGTAGTGACGATTGAGCACGTCTGGTGTGAAGACGGTCGCCTGCCCGGTTTCGTCAAGCAGCAGTGCGATCGACACCGCCGTGCTGGTTGACGTGCCTGGGCTGTCGACATTGCCATACGCCTCGACCAGTGCCGCATTGGCCGCTGCCTGCACGCTCATGGGCAGCCCAGCAAGCAATGACGAACGCACGTGCTGTCGCTGCATGTAGGCATCGATGTCGTCGATGTCATCCAGTGTCTCGATGTAGGCGGCGATGCCGTCGGCCACAGCGAGTTCATCAAGACCATCAAGGTCGGCCAGTGCCCGTGTGGGATCAACCAGCGCATCGAGTGCGCCAACAGGCACATCCTCGAGATCACCGCGACTGGCGAGCCGATAGATGATCGCGCCTTGCGACGATCCCATCGCCACCGCGGTCTCGAACTCCTCGTTGGCATTGAGCACACCGATGCCTGTGGTCGGCGAATGGATGGTGCGATCCTGCCAGGTGAGGATGTCATCACTGAGCACGGTGCCGTCGTTCATGCGCCAGATCTGCAGCATGCCTTGTTGCCGGCCGCTCTCCCGGAGAAAGGCCATGTCGTCTGCTTCACGATCACCGTCGTAGTCGCCGATGGCCACGAGCGTGGAGCGTCGCGAGGGCATCCACAGATCGTCGCCCGAGTCGGCAAACCAGCCGATGTCCACATTCATGGTTGGATCGCCATCGTCCACACGGGAGGACATCCACAGATTGCCCTTCACATTGCGCCACAGCAATCGCGAACCGCCGGCCTCAGAGGCCAGCAGGTGTTGCAGGCGGAATTCGGCCTCGGGCATGGGGCCGGCGAGTTCGCCGCCGCCAGGGCCGAGAAACCCGGGTTCATCCGCATCGATCGACCAGACCATCACCTGACGGCTGAATCGGTCGGCCCAGAGGAGCTCTGCCCCGCCGAGGCCGTCCACGTTCATGGCCCCAGCCAGACGCCAGCCATCTCCGGGCACTGACAGTGTCACTTCTTCAGTGACCACGCCTTCGTCGAACAACCACACCAGACACTGATCGCTGCTGGCACTGTGGCACGCGAGATCGGTATCGCCATCGCCATCAAGATCGAGACACTCGATGTCCCAACTCGACACGGGCGCCGGGAGCGACGCGGGCTGACCGCTCGACGCAAACACGCGAGCCATGCCGGTGCGGCTTGGCACTTCGCCCGCTGGATACGAGGGCTGCGGTGTGTACAGCTCAGGCGACAGCACAGCGCCCACGCCATCTGCAGCGTCAACAACCGGCGGGGTTTGATAGCCGTACCCGGCGGAGGTCAATGCCACCTCGGACACGGGCCCCTCGCGCACGATTTCGTATTCGAAGCCGCTGCCTGGCATGGCGGGAATCAACAGTGGATCGGCGGCGTATCCCGAACCACCAGGTTCGGTGTTGCCCGGATTGGGCAGCACCGCGTAGATGGCGCCGCCAAGGTAGGCGCGGACTTCCGCGCCCGATCCTTGCGTGGCACCAAGAATGCTCAGTGCCGGTGTTTCGGTGAATCCTGATCCTGCTTCGGCCAGATCCACCTGCACAATGGTGCCGTCGAGACCAACTTGAGCAATGCCCGCAACTGGTTCGTCGTAGGCATCCTCATCAAGGAAGTTGGCGTTGATCAACGCCAGTTCGGCGCCAGGTTCATAGCCGGCGCCGGGGTTGATGATCTCCATCTCGCGCACCGAGTCGGTCGCGCCCGAGTATGTGAGGTACATCCAATCCAAGCCGCTGCCGCCGGTGCCGGTGTCGTCCACGATGAATGTGTCGAGGCCGGAGTCGTGATACCCACGGCCGCCGTCGAGAATCACGATGTTGGTCACCGAACCGGTCACGTTGAACGTGCCCGCGAGGCCATCACCATTCGTGCCGGTGTTGTCCACCTGCAGTTGACCGGTGCCGCCAAGCGTTTCATAGCCCGCGCCGCCGTCGATGATGTCCACCGCCAGCACCGAGCCTTCGCCGATGATAGCCGAGCTCGTCTGGCCGTTGAGATCACGAGGCCGCAGCAGCGCCATGCCCGAGGGATGCAGGAACTGAATCCACAGGTGACCAGTGGCATCGTCCACCCACACCAGATCGTCAGTGCCGTCCGCAAGACACTGACCAGAGGTCACGCCAAAGTCGCCCGCGGCGACAGGCACGAGGTCGGCGTGGGTCGTGGATGCGAAGCAGCAAGACGCTGTGGTCAGCACGAGAACGGGTCGGATGAGCATGAGAGGTGTGGGCATGACGAGATTGACGCGAGGTGTACTGCGGGGCCCACCAAGGGCCTCGCTGAACTAGTACAACCCTACCGCAGGCCTGAGATTGCATCGCAAGCCAAAGCGAATATCGGCTTTCCAAGGGACCTCAGGTGCGATTTGTTGGCCGAATTGCCCCCTGCAGCGGTGATGCAGGTGGGTTTGGTCAGGATGCGGCGTTCAGCAGGGCGTCGATCTGTGCCCGAACGTCGGCCGCATGCACGCCTGGAATGAACAGCTGTGGGTGCACCAGAGGGTGAATCCGCCCAGCGTCCCGCGCCGGGGTGGGCAGCTCGCCCACCGTGCCACAGTCCGGCTGGGTCTCCCCGAGCACCACGATCACATCAGGCGTCAGTCGCACCAGCTCTTCGACGGTGAGCATTTGCCATGCCCCCACTGGCGGGACGACCTGCCCACCGGCGGCGGTGATCAGATTGCCCAGCCAGGTGTCTGGTCCCCAGGCCAGAAGCTCGGGTCCTGGTTGAATTAACAGCACTGACACGCCGCAGGGCTCAGCCGGCCGCATGGCCATGTCGAGTTGAGCGTGCAACTGAGCAACCCGGGGCGCCAGATCACGGTCGCCGCACAGTGGTTTAAGTGCCCCAGCGAGTCGATCGATCGAACCATGGAGGTCGTCGACATTGTCCATGTACACGCCCAACACCGATGCGCCACTCTGCTGGGCACCTTCATTCGTGCCATACGGCGGCCTCGATGCCGTGGCCTGATACAGCACGAGTGATGGCGCCACTCGAACGATCGCCTCGACATTGGCCCCGCGTAGATCACCGACAACCGGCAGGTCGTCCACGCCGCGGCAGAACGTACTGCGTGCGACAAGCAGGTCGCCGCACCCCAACGCCTGCACCAGCGCGGTCACGGCCGGCGACATGCTCGCCACACCATGGGCGGTCCGTGGCGAAGGAGTCTTGGAACACGACACCACCATCAGCAGCGCCACGGCCATGGTTGCCAGGCGACCGGTCATGAGTCCTGCAGATCTTCACGCAATCCCGGTGGCAGCCCGATCGACGAGAGGTTCTCCCACACGGGACAGTCGCCAGCGGGCTGCGGACCACCAAAGAGCAGGTGATCCATGGCACGGATCCATCCGGTTGTTGTGGCATCATCGATCTGGGCCAAGGCCGCTTCGTCGATGGACAGCGACCATTGATCTGGACGTCCACCAGGAACGGGCGTCACTGGCAAGGCTACTGTGACCGTCTCAAGCCAGGCCAAGCACTGTTCGATGGTCCGCAGGTCACCGCTGACCAGATCACCCATCAGCACTTCGCCGACGGCTTCCAATTCGGCCTCTTCTCGCACCCACGCGGATGCCTTGTGATACCGCGACAGCGTGTCTCGCAGCACTTGTTCCAGCACTCTGTTGGCGTCGTGTGTCATGTGGCGGCCACCTACCGGTCCATCATACCCCTCACATGAAGGCACCTTGCTCGTTGCGATGGGTATCCTGCACGCCTCATGTCCGACACGATCCCGGTCACCGTTGCCATTCCCGTCAAGAACGAGGCAAAGAACCTCCCTCGCTGCCTCGAACGACTCGGTCGATTCGAGAAGATCGTGGTGATCGACTCGGGCAGCACCGACGGCACGCAGGACATTGCTCGCGAGCACGGCGCCGAGGTTGTGCAGTTCGAATGGAACGGCCAGTTCCCCAAGAAGCGCAACTGGTATCTGGACAACCACCCGCCCACCACCGAATGGGTGCTGTTCCTCGACGCGGATGAGTTCATCAATGACGCCTTCTGCGATGAGATCGCGGCGGCGGTGCATGCCGACGAACACGTGGGGTACTGGCTCACGTTTCACAACTGGTTCATGGGCCGGTTTCTCCGTCATGGCGATCCATTCGCCAAGCTCCCCTTCTTCAAGCACGCCGCAGGGCGCTACGAGCGCATTGATGAAGATCGCTGGAGCCATCTCGACATGGAGGTGCACGAGCATCCCGTGCTGGAAGGCAGCATCGGCTCGATCAACACCCCCATCGACCACGATGATCGCCGCGGCCTTGATTCATACCTCGCCAAGCACAACGACTACTCCGCCTGGGAAGCCAAGCGGTATCTGGCGTTGGGGCCACAAGGCTCCGATGCCTGGGCGGCGCTCACCGACCGCCAACGCAGCAAGTACCACCGCATCGAGAAGTGGTGGTTCCCCATGGCCTACTTCGTGTTGGCCTACGTGCTGAAGCGTGGCTTCCTCGACGGCCGCGCCGGCTTCGCCCTCGCCTGCCTGAAGATGCAGTACTACGGACACATTCGCATGAAGATCCGTGAGTACCGCGCTCACGCCTGAGGCAGCGACAGGAATTCAATCGGGTGTGCCGTGCCGCCGTCGATCGCAAGATCGGCGAGGATCTCGCCGATCACCGGCTGAAACTTGAACCCATGGCCACTGAACCCCGCGGCGACCACTACACGCTCGCTGTCGGGATGCAGCCCGATTCGGAAGTGACCGTCTTCGGAGTTGCCGTACAGGCAGCTTTCCATCGCGGTCACGTCACCCATCGCGGATGGCAGGTACTGCGCGACATGCGGTAGAAAGTCGTCCGCATCGGCATCGCAGGTGCCCCGATCAAGATCATCCGGGTCTGTTGTGTGCGCGGCCCAGTGCCGGGCCACCTTAAATCCCGATGGCCCGGGCAAACCCTCCATGCGGGGGAAGCCGTACAGCACACTGGCGTCTGCGAGTTCCATCGCCCACACGGGAAGTTGTCCGCGGTCCACGGGTGCACGCATCGGTGCATCGAGCCAACCAAGCACCTGCCGCGATGGTCTGATCGTCATGCCAGGCACAGCACACAATGGACCGGCCCAGGCGCCGCCACACAGCACGAGTCGATCGCCATGCACCGGACCCTGATCGGTACTCACGCAAACGCCGCTGCCATCGGCGTCCCATCCAGTCACGCGCACGTGTTCTCGCAGCTGAGCGCCTGCCGCGCGCGCCAGCTGGGCGTGCGCCGCCACGGCCCATTCGGGCACGATGAAGCCTGCCGGGAATTCGATCAATGCCTGCCAATCGTCGGGGACATCGAACACCGGATACCGACTGCGGGCCTCTGCGCCGTCGAGCAGTTCCACCTCGAGTCCGTGGGTCACCGCCGCTTCGTGGGCGAGCCGAACGAAGTCGGCACCGTGTGGTGCCAGATATACACCGCCCACCGGGCAGAAGACTTCGCGTCCGGTGCGCTCGTTGATGTCCATCCATAGTTCGCGGGCGCGGCGCAGCAGTGGCACGTAGTCGGGGTGCTCGTAGTAGGCCAGCCGATAGGCACGCGACTGGCCCGAGTGCGAACCGAACGTGTGACCGATGGAGAATCGCTCAAGGCCGATAACATCGGCGCCACGACGTGCGAGATGTGCACAGGCCGCTGCGCCCATCGTTCCCACCCCTACCACGATCACCCGGGGCGAGGTCATTCTGAAAGTGCCGGCCAGATCTCGATGACGGAATCGGGCTGCAGTGGATCCTCAAGCGTGGTGCGATCTGCCACGGGCTTGCCGTCAACGAACAGTGCCCCATGCGGCCAGGGATGACCCAGATCATCCAGTACCCATGACTGCGCCTGTGGCGCGATGACGAAATACGCTTGGAGCGCTTCGCGCGTGGTCGCTCCGGCGACATCCGCCAGCCCCGCCTCAACCTGACGACGAATTGCTGGTGACAATCGCACGGTGGGCATGCCGCCCATTGTGCCTGCTCGGGCTCAACCGTGTCGATCTGTGCGATCAGAGGGCAATGCGGGCAGTTTCACCCGCACCTCGTCTTCGCCTTGGATGAGGCGTGCCCCTCGCTGCCGCAGCAGGCCCTGCATGCCCCACTGCGTCATCACACTGATCTTGTTGCGAAAGCCCACCAGAAACATGATGTGGACGACAGCCCACACGAACCATGCCGCCACGCCACCGAGGCTGAGTCCCCAAATGTCCGCCACAGCCTTTCCTCGGCCGAGCGTGGCCAGTGATCCCTTGTCGCGGTAGGTGAATAACGGACGGTTGCCCGTGCCGCCTTGCAGTTCACCGGCAATGATGCGGCCCACATGGCGTCCCATTTGCAGTGCGCCTTGTGCCACGCCAGGGACGGGCTTGCCGGTCTTGGCGCATGTCACTGATGCGACATCACCAATCGCGAACACGTTCGGATGGCCTTCGATGGCGCAGTCACCGCCAACCGGAATACGGCCGACGCGATCGACCTCAACACCCAGTGTGCGCGTGATGCTTGGCGCCTGCACACCGGCTGCCCAGAACACGTTGCCTGCGGGAATGAACTCGTCACCGACAAACACACCCTCGTCCGTGATGTCCGTAACGTTATTGCCCAGACGAATCTCCACGCCCATCTTGGTCAAGATGCGATGTGCTCGCTTTGACGTGCGCTCGGAGAACTGCGGCAGAATGCGATCACCGCCCTGAATCAGAATGATCTTCGCCGTTCGGGTGTCAATGCCGCGAAAATCGCGTGGCATACTTTGTCGTGCACACTGCGCCATGGACCCTGCCAACTCACATCCGGTAGGCCCTCCGCCGACAATGATGAACGTCAGTTCAGCCTGTCGCGCGGCTTCGTCGCCCTCAACTTCGGCATTCTCAAAGGCCAGCAGGAACCTTGATCGCAGGTTGATCGCGTCTTCGATGGTCTTGAGTCCCGGCGCTCTGGCAGCCCAATCATCGTGGCCGAAGTAGGCGTGATGAGCCCCTGTGGCGATCACCAACCAGTCGAACGGGAGTGGTTCTGGAGAACCGTCATCCATGCCGGCGCACATGATGCGTTTGTTGTCGAGGTCGATCGACTCAGCGGTGCTCAACACGACGAATGCGTTTTTCTGCCACCGCAACACGCCACGGATTGGCGCTGCGATGTCGCTTTCATCCAGGCTCGCGGTCGCAACCTGATACAGCAGTGGCTGGAACAGGTGGTGATTGCGCTTGTCCACCAGAACGACATCGGCGTCGGCATGTCGCAGTGCATGCACGGTGGCCAGGCCACCGAAGCCGCCACCCAACACAACCACACGAGGACGTCGAGATGCCATGCGTCTGATGGTAAACCAAACACGGGGTGCAGCCTGAGCCGCACCCCGTGGTGGTGATGATTGAATGAACGCGGTCAGCCGCCGGCGCCAGCCTCCTGGCTTTGCGCTTTGGCCAGCTTGTCGAGGTGCTGCACAATCAAGGCGAAGACTGCGAGGTCAGATTCGGGCACCACTGAAGCCTGTGCAAGCATCTGATCGCGAACCATCGGGATCATGCCGGGAGGGGCATTGCCAATTTGCGCCTGGAACTGCTCGAACTGCGCCCGCTGTTCTGCTGTGAGGTCGTCGATGCTCACTTTCATGGTCAGCACGTCCACCGGATCGTCTTCACCTTCGATGGCGACATAGGTGTCGGTGCCTTCGAATGCCAGGCCACCCTTGTCACGCACTTGTGCGGATGACTCGGTGACAGCGTCGCCCATGGGTTCGAACCGGCCACCTATGTGCTTGGCGAGGAACGCCTCGGTTGCGGCGTTGAAGGCCATGTTGTTGGCGGGGTTGCGGAAGCCGTGACCTTCATCAGGGAACACGATGTAGGTGACCGGGAGATCACGAGCGTTCATGGCCTCCACGATCTGATCACTCTCACTGAGCTTCACGCGGGGGTCGTTGGCGCCCTGTCCGATGAGCAGCGGACGGCTGATGTTGTCCACGTGCGTGAGCGGTGAAATCGAATCGAGCCATTCTGTTTCACGTAGTGATCCGACTCGTGATTCGAACAACTTGATCGCCGGGGCCCAATATGGCGGGATCGTCTCGAGCAGCGTGCCCACGTGGGATGGGCCGACGATGTCCACGCCGCATGCCCACAGTTCGGGATCACGGGTCATGCCGGCCAGCGTGGCGTAGCCACCATAGGAACCGCCCATGATGGCCAGTCGATCAGGATCGGCGTAACCCTGCGCCACCATCCATTGAGCGGCGTCATTCACGTCGTCCTGCATCTTGCCGTACCACTCGCGGTCGCCGGCGTTCACGTGGTCCTTGCCGAAGCCGGTGGAGCCTCGGAAGTTGGGGCTGATCACGGCATAGCCACGATTGGCCAGCCACTGATGCCATGGGTTGTAGCCCCATGAATCGCGAGCCCACGGACCCCCGTGTACAAGCACGATGGTCGGGACAGGTGTGCCCGTGGTGTAGTTGGGCGGCAGCGTGACGTAGCTGGGCAGCACGAGGCCGTCGCGGGCCGTGACTTCCACGCCCTGCATGGGCTGCAGCGGCTGACCTTCAAGGGCCGGCCACGTGGTGAACAGCTTCTTGCCTGTTTGCGAATCCCGATCCCAGATCCAGTACGTAGGGACGTCATCGGGCGCACCAAATGCCACTATCCAAGTTCGGTTGTCCTTGGTGCGATCAGTGATGTCGAAGTCGGGACCGTTGAGCGCGGCGAGATTGGCGAGATCGCGGGAGAGGTTGTCACTGTCGTCAATGACGTGCCACTCTGGCTGCAGGTAGTCCACTGTGACCGCTTCAGGCTCGTAGGTTTCAGGGTTACCCATGCCACCGCCGACATCGGCCTTGTCCGATTCAAACACGATCGTGGGCGATGCAGCGCCGTCCTTGGTAGGTGACCACCACACCATCGCCGCTTTGTCGCGGCCGATGGATGAAGCACCATAGAGGCGGTCGCCAGCCTTGTTGAAACCACCTGCCGAGGTGGTCATGGAGTCTTCTTGGCCCACGCGGAGGAACTCAAACCACTCGCCGGTAGCCGGATCCTTGAGCTCGGTGACATGGCCGCCTTCTTCGGTCATGTTAACTCGGCCACGCACGTTCCAATTGTGATCCAACATGTAGCCGGCGTAGCCCTCGTTCTGCTCCACGAGTGTTCGTTCACCGGTGCGGGTGTTCACGATGTAGACATCGTGGTATTGCGGGTCTCGATCGTTGAGCAGCACGATGAGCTCGTCGGGGCGATCTCTGCTGGCGTCGCCGATCTGTGCGGCCACGCCGTCGAACGGTGTGAGGTCATGGACTTCGGCATCGTCGATGTCCACGGCGTACACATGGTTGTTCTCGTCGCCGCCCTTGTCCTTGGTGAACAGCAACTGCTCGCCGTTCCAGGCAAAGGTCAGGCCGCCGATTGGTCGGTCGGTGAAGTTGGTCAGCGGTCGAGCGTCGCCGTCGATGGGCTGCACCCATGCGTTGAGAACGCCGTCGACCGGCGCGCGAAAGGCGAGCATCGATCCATCGGGGCTGATGCTCACGCTCGAGCGTTCGGGATTGCCAAACAGCACATCGCGTGGGATGAGCGGTGTTTCGGCGGTCAGCGCCGCCATGGCGACCATTGTGAGGGGATCCATGTGTTTCTCCGATGTCTTCTCTTGTTGTGCCACGTGTGCTGCTGCGACGAATCGCGGCCTTTCCCCCGGGGATGGTGGAGTCCAAACGGTGAGCGCCGACCTGAAGTGTCGGCAGAACGATCAGTGTAGGTCAGCCCGCGCCAATGCGGGTCTGGTGTGGCGTGCTCAGTGGTCGTGGCCCGTTGCAGGCACCGTTTCGGGCACCTCACGCGGTTCAGGCAGATGGAACGGTGCGATGCACAGCTGACTGGAACCATCGTCGCCGCGCTGCCCTGTCCAGATCATCCAGCTGCCCTCTGGGTTGAATGCAGGCAGACCATCAAAGCCCGAGCCGTTAGTGATGCGCCGCGATGTCGTGCCGTACCGCGTGGCGCGGCCATGGCCGCCGGCGTCGGCTTCCACTTCGAACACTTCGTAGTTGCGGTGGCCTTCGCGGCTGGTGGCGAACACCAGTCGCCTTCCGTCGGGGTGCCAGAATGGCGCCCAGTTGACGTGTTCATCATCTGTAAGCTGGAAGGCGCGCTCAAGGCCGGTGATCGACCCGGTGTCATCGAAGGCTAGTTCGCCCACGAAGAGCTGCAGCAGGTCGTCGCTGCGCCGATCACCACGCCAGGTGATCCGTTCCCCTTCAGGCGAGAAAAACGGTCCGCCGTCGTAGCCTGGCGCTCCCACGAGCAGTGCGGTGCGGCCTGTGACCAGATCGTGGGTGTAGATGTCGCCGTCGCCAGTGGCGAGATCGGTGTACAGGATGTGTCGGCCGTCTGGGCTCCATGAGCATTCCGCCTGGTAGGTCTTGTCATCTCCGACGAGCAGTTGGGGCGTGGCACCGTCGCGGTCGATGCGCTGTTTAACGATGCGCATTTCCGGAGGGAATGCCCAGCGGTACTTGCCGCTACCGCGTTGGTAGCCCGGGGCATCTTGTGCCACGGGTGGTTCGATCGTGGTGGCGTACAGCACGAGGCCCGGATCGAACGGGTGAAACCACCCACAGGTGTTGGCCGAGCCAGGTGCGTTGAGCCGGGTGATGTTCTGCAGTGTGAATGCCGGGGTGTCACCGGGGACGAGGTCGGCCACGTACATGTCGTAGTGTTCAGACGGTGCTTCGCCGTCCGGTGGCGTGGGCACCGCTTGGAAGATCACCTTGGTGCCGTTGGGCGAAATGTACGACTCGCCGGCCTTGTGAAACTGATCCGAGAAGGTGAGCTGCGTGACCGGGCCGATGCCAGGTTCAGCGGCGGTGAGTGCGCACAGAGCGATGAGTGTGAACATCGGCGTAGTTTATGTGCCCTCAGGTGCAGCCAGCGGCGCCGTCACCGGCCAACCCGGGAATTGCAGGGGGGCCTCGTCCACGCCCAATTGAGGCCGGCGATAGCACTCGAAAGTGACTGTGCCGGCATTTCGATCGAACCGAACGATGCCGTAGCCGGGCATTCGATCATGCAGATTGGATGGCTGACGGCCACTCTTCGCCGGATTGGCCACCGCATGCACCCGCACGAGATTGCCAAAGCCATCCTCGTACTCGCCCGTGTACCGCGGCATCCCCGCCTGATGATTGCCACCGGGCGAAGACGGCCACCAGCGCCGCGGCCACGTATTGGCCACGGCCGGCACACAAAAAGCCCACCCGCCATCGCCATGGGCATCAACCCCGTATTCGATCAGTGAGGCGAGATGCTGATCGCCGGCAATGTGCACGGCACCAGCCTTGGCCATCGAACGCACGGCACGGTCACGGCCCGATTGAGGCCACCCATTGCTGTCCGCATCGCTGGCAAACTGCCAATTCTCGGGATACTCGCCAGGTTCAGGGAATCCCAACCCGGGCAACACCCCACCACTGGTTGCCCCGGGCGGCAAGGTGGCCATGTTGGCAAAGATCGTTTGCGACAACACACAGCTTGCCCAGCGATCGTCGTCGCGTGTGGCCCATTGATCGAGGAACGCCTCCTGCCGATCACCGAGCAGTGGTGCATCGGGCACGTCGGCCTGCGTCTTGGCATCGAAGCCATCGGCTTGCGGCCACCCGTTTTTGAAGTTGCCCTCCGGACACGCCACCGTGGGGGACTCCTTGAACATCCGATCCGCCAGAACGATGAATGACATGCCCCCGAGATCGAAGTCGCAGTGATAGGTGGAAATGCCCTGCTCGATGGGCGCATCGTCGTGACTGTCTGGCAGATGACTGGTCTGCGTGCGATGCACCATGTTCACGAACCGTGGCGGCATCTTGTACCCGCCGGAATCCTGCACGGTCATGCCGTCGCGGGCCTGCGCCTTGCGGCCTCCGGCGCCCCAGATGTTGCCGTGATTCACATCGTGGTCATCCGGGATCACAACCGACGGCGTGGTCCGAGTGAGATCTCCGAAACTCCAGCAGTAGCGCAGCCACTTGTAGAGATAGTCATCGATGGTGATCTTGCCGCCACGGCCATCCACGGGCACAAAATCGCCCTCGTAGATCTGATCGCCTGAGAAGAACAAGAGATCCGGCTCATGGCTAGCCATCGCCGTGGACGTTTCCACGTGTGGCATCCACAGGCCATTGTGATTCCACTGGAGATCGCCGGTGTACACCTTCTGCCCTGTGACCGCCGCCACCGACACCGCACCGTTCATCGGCCTGGCTTTCACCACACCGTCGTATTCACTGTCCGTATCACCCACGAGAGACACTCGAAAGGGCACGTCGAGGATGGTGTCCACACCGTCCACCCGGAACACTGCCGTGTTGGAATCAGGCTCGATCTGCTCGGTGGCGACATGATGCCACCGGCCCTTGTGCTGCAGTTCCAGCGTCGCCTCGTGCCCCGGTCCCATTGGGCCGAACTGGGCTGTGAGCTTGATCGTCTTCCCATTGACGAGATAGTGCGTGCACAACACCGGGCCCCAAGCTCGATCGTCGTGCAACAGCAGCCCGTCACCTCGGCCTGACAGATGCGCGAACGCGAACCCGCGACCCTTCGCCCCGTCGGGCCCACCACTGGACACCAAGGCCACGGCGCCGTCGAGTAGATTGGAGTCGTCCACCGTGGCCACCGCTGATGACAACACGGTGCCGTCGACATCAACCGCCTTCACCGCCACCACCTGACCGTCCACTCGAAGTTCCAATCGGCAGGTGCGAGTGTGCTTGCCGGGGAAGCCCTCACCCGTGCGGGTTTGACCGGCCACCAGCGGCAAACTGTCGTATCCAACAGGCGTGCGAATCGCCCACATGGCCTGGCCCTTCATGGGTTGATCAAATCGCCGCAGGGCCACGATGCCATCACCATCTACCACCGCCAACAGACCCCCGTCGATCGCCGGCACATGGTGCGCCAATGCACTGAGGCGATGATCGACATGGTCACCGCCTGTACCGATGAGGAATCCGGCGAAGACATCGGCACTGCTCACGCTGCCCGCATCCGCCGGTGCGATGTCCACCGACAGATCCACCGCCCCCTCGACCGTGTTGATCGAACGTGTGATCCAGTGGGCTGTCCGAATAGGCATGCGAGGCCCGGCCATCAAGCACACCAAGGCTCCATCTTCAATTGCCCAGTCCTGCAGGCGATTGGCCCACCAGTCCGCTCCGATCCAGGTGCGATCGGGTGTGACAAGCCAGTTGGCCGTGTGCACCTCCGGGGCAGACAATGAACAGGCGAGAACGAGCAGCGCAATGGACATCGCCGCACGATACCGAACCACGGCATGCCGAATCCGAGCGGTGGCGAGATAGGATGAAGCAATGGACGTGATTGCACTGCTTGTGGGACTTGGGGTTGGCGCCGGGCTGGGCGCGTTGGGTGTGCTGGCATTGAGACGCGGTGACGGCGCCCGGGTCGCCACGGCCGAAGAAGCCGCTCGCCAATTGCAGGCTCGTGTGACGGAACTCACCGATCAGGTGGATGCCGCACGCAATGCCGAGAAGGCTGCCCGTGAACAACTGGTCGCTCTGGAACCTGAACTGGCTGCAGCAAAGGAACGCTTCCAATCGCAACAGAAGTTTCTGGAAGATGCCCAGAAGCAGCTGACCGAGACGTTCGCAACGAAAGGGCAACAAGCCCTCGACGCCAATGCCGAGCGGTATCTCACGCTGGTCGACGAGAAGTTCAAGCCCATGGCCACACTGCTTGATCAGCAACGTAAGGCCGTGCAGGAACTCGAAGAAAAACGCACCAAGGCGTACACATCACTGAAGACCACCATCGATCATCTGATGGAAGGCCACCAACGTCTTGATGAGACTGCTGGCCAGCTTGCCTCGGCGATGCGTCGCCCCGACCAACGCGGCAAGTGGGGCGAAGTGCAGCTGCGCAACGTGGTGGAACTTGCTGGAATGGTGGAGCACTGCGACTTCAAGGAGCAAGACTCCACGACGAACGATGACAGCCGTCGTCGCCCCGACATGCTCGTGCGGCTTCCGGGCAATGGCACGCTGGTCGTCGATGCCAAGGCGCCGTTGAATGCGTATCTCGACGCACTTGATGCCGCGCCTGGTTCACCCGAACGCGCTGCCTTGCTCAAGCAACACGCTGATGCGCTCAAGACGCAGGTCCGATCACTGTCATCCAAGGCGTACTGGAAGCAATTTCAGCGCGCCCCGGAAGTGGTGGTGATGTTCGTGCCGCTGGAGTCAGCACTCACAGCAGCCATGGAGGCCGATCCAGAACTGCACGTGAAGGCGCTCGAAAACAAGGTGCTGCTCGCATCGCCCACACTGCTGCTGGGTCTGTTGCGTGCGGTCTCATTTGGCTGGCGACAAGAAGCTGTCGCGCAAAACGCACAACAGATCGCTGATTTGGGCCAGACGTTGCATGCCCGCATCGGCAAGTTTCTCGAGCACTGGGACAACGTGGGCCAACGCCTCACCCAAGCCACGTCCGCCTACAACGACAGCGTGGGCTCGATGCGTGAACGACTCCTCAAGAGTGCACACTCACTGCAGGCCCTTGGCGCAGCAGCCGACGAAAAACTCCCTGAAGGCCGTGAGATCCCCCACGAAGTTCGACGTTTTCCCGCAGACATCCTCGAGCCCAAGAGTGACTGATCCACCACGGGCCAAGCTGCCCACGTGGATCGTGGTGGCTGTCGTTCTCGCACTGCTGTAGTCGCCGTACATCTGGCTGGTGTTCACCGACTACCCGTGGTCGGACTACCGCTGGTTCTGGGTGGCCCGTTGGCCGGTGCTGCCAGGCCTTCCGGCACTCCTCTTGATTCGGCCACTGGG